>QHMY01000237.1 GCA_003218305.1 Verrucomicrobiota bacterium | reverse complement strand
TGTCGAGGACGGAGAATTCAAAGGCGCGAAAATCTTCGATGGCGTTATCATGGACCGGAACTCCCGCGCAATCGGCCTGCGAATCCTCGGCGAAGGAAACGACCTTCAGGACATCTCGGCTTTCAACGCGGACCTCGCATACGAGCCCCGGTGGAGTGACCAAGGCCGCGGCATCCCGCGAATCGCCGTCTCATCCCTGACATGGTTTGACCTGCAGGACATTCACGATTTCACGAAAGCTGGCGTCAAACGCGCCAGCAACGTCGGAATTCTGATTAAAAACGCCGAAGGCGAAGCAACCAACGACGCGAACGTTATCACGGCGGATGAGATTCTCGACAATGGGCAGGAACCAATCGACGGCGGCAGTCTCTCGGACCGCAAAGTAGCAGTCGAAGAACTCGGCCAGGGCGGGGAAACCTACTACCTCAACAGCAGCGAAGGCGAGGAGATGGTCCCGTTCCACTTCAAAAATCCTCATCCGAACACGGAGGCGTTCATTGAGCGCGCGCAACGCGGCGCAATCTCGTCAGTCGGCTGGTTCGCGGAACTGCTCGATCTCAAGTCCACTGGCCGCGCGCCAAGCCGAATCCTGACTGACCTTGCCAACCAAACCATCTGGGCTCGGCAGCGGACCGGCTATCGTCGCTGGAAACGCGCAGTGGGCTACGCGATCGCGAAGGGAATGAAGATCGGCCAGGTGCCGAAGAACAACGACGGATTTGACCCCTACTTGTGGGAACCGGGATTGCCGAAACCTCTCCAAGTGGATGCCGGCAACGACGCGCAAGCGGACCGCGAAAGCCTGAAGCTGGGCACGACGACCGAAGCGATTCTCGCGCAGAAAAACCACGGCTTGCACCGGAACGAGATCAAACGCATCCGCGCGCAGGAGATCCGTGACAATATCGCGCTCGCAAAATCCATCGCCGAAGAAAGCGGCCTTCCGCTCGAACGGTGCTTGGAGTTGATCGAGCAACGCTCGCCGAATCCGATCGCGCAACAGCAGCAGAAGCCGGCGGCAAAGGAACCGGCGAAATGAAAGACACGCGATGACCGGCTGTGTTTGGAGGATGCTCAACGAATAACGAATTTATGACCAAAAACATTTCACAGAAGCAAACGAAGGAAACGAAGTCGGGGCTTTACCTCTCCCTCTTTGTTCTCTTCGTTGCCTTCTGTTCAATCCTTTACGCCGCAGACCCGAAGATCCCAAACGTGATCGTGACCGTCTCGGACTTCACGCTCAACTACGCGCCTGACGGCAAAACGGTTTCACTCATGCCGTCCAGCGGCGGCTCGACCTTCTCAGGAACGAGCGACTCTGACGGCATTGTGAACTTCCTTCGAGTGACGCCCGGCCAATATACGCTCACGATTTCAGGCATCGGACTCGACCCGCTAACGTTGCAGGTGCCCAATTCAACGAACGATCTTTCGGCGAGCAATCTTGTAATCAGCGCCTGGACGCCTCCGAGCGGGGCGCGGTATGCGGGCGCGACGGCGAATCTGCAAGCGTGGTCTTTGCTCCATCCGAGCGCGGTCCGGGTCTGGACGAATGCGGATGGCGTGATTGAACCGCTTGACGATCCAACGACCGCCAAGTTCCACTTTTCAAACTACGCCAATGATTCCTCGTGGGCGGCAGAGTTTTTGCACGATGCCACAGGCACGGCCGAAGCACTCGGCACGCGGGTCCGTTTATCAGAGGGAACCGGAACCAATACAAGCGCCATCGCGTTCGACGTGGCAAACGATGCGAATGGCGGCGGCGACGATGCCTTTGGAGGGGTGGTCTTCGATGGAACTGCAAATTACGGCACCGATTCGCGCGTCGGTTATTACACCGACAGCGGGCCGGTAGCAGGTGAAGGCGCCGGAGTTTCCGGCACTGGCCAAAGCTCTTTTGCGCTCCAATACGGGCTCAGCGGATTGGCGGCTCCAAATCACAACTCGCAAACAAACATCGGCGTTGCTGGTCTGGGCGCAATGTCCACGCAGCAGGGATTGACCAGCGGAGTTTTCATCGGATTGGTTGGTCAACTGGCCAGTGACTATTACGGCAGCAGCGCCACAAACCTCAACTATGAGTCCGCCGCGTTGTTGCTGGACAATCGTAACACGGGACTGCCGCTCATGACTGCCCGCACCAACAACGGCACGACCGTTTTCAGCGTGGCCGCCAGCGGCCTGGCAAGTTCAGTCGCTGGATTCAAAAGCACCGATACAACCGCCGCAGTGAACATCGCCACAACCGGCTGGACGAATACCTTCGGCAAGAACGCGGTGGTTTACTACGACGGAACCGCCGTGACAGCGATTGTCAAAAACAACGCTGGCACTGCGGTCTATACCAACGCCGCCGCACTCACCGGAATGTCGAGCATCCTCCTGCAACCATCCGGCGCGGTGATTCTCTCCGGCACTGGCGTCAAAGGCCGCGCGACTCCATTCTGATGCCGCAGCCGCCCGCCAATGCCGATTGCGACCATGCCAACGTGACTGTTCAAGCCGGAATACTCCCAGCGACAAGCGCAAACTCGATGCTCGTTGTCACGATCCGGATTCACTGCCCGAGGTGCGGCTGCGATTGGGACGTGTTCCGGGTGCCGCTCGATGCGAAACAGAAATTGAAATGAAATTCCCCGAACTCCTTAACGCCTTGCAGCGTCCGCTGCTCATCAAACCATCCGCGCACGCGAGCTACCTCAAGCTGTTTGAGGACCATATCTCGCAACCGCGCGCCGAATTCAACGCGGAGCGCGAAGGGACAGACTGGTGCGGCAAGGCCATCGAGATCGACCAGGCGGAAACAATTAACGGAATTTGCTACGTTCCAATCGGCGGCCCGCTCGGAAAGGGTCTCGGAAGTTTTGAAAAAGGCGCGGGATGCGTGGACTATCAGGACATCACGGACGAACTGACCGCGTTTGAAGAAGACGATAGAGCACGCGCGGCGATTCTTGTTTTCGATTCACCGGGCGGCATGTGTCAAGGGCTGACCTCGTGCCGCGACAGGATTCTCGCGTGCGACAAGCCGGTGCACTCCTACTCCGACGGGATGATTTGCAGCGCGGCCTACGCGCTCGCGTGCGCGACTGACGCAATCTGGGCAACGGTTGACTCGGACATCGGCAGCATCGGGGTTTACTGCTACACGATCGAAGCGAGCAAGCGATACGAGGACATGGGCTACAAGCCGATCCTCGTCACCAGCGGAA
Organism: Verrucomicrobiota bacterium; assembly: GCA_003218305.1. GTDB lineage: Bacteria > Verrucomicrobiota > Verrucomicrobiia > Chthoniobacterales > UBA10450 > AV80. The sequence continues at coordinate 2,164 of QHMY01000237.1, read as the reverse complement.
AATACAAAGGCATGGGCGCGCCGGGAATGCCGTTCACGAAGGACCAGCTTGCGCTTCTGCAATCCGAAGTGAACGAACTCAGCGACGAATTTTACTCGCAGGTCGAGGAGGCGCGCGGCGCGGATAACGTCTCCCGCGATGACATGCAAGGCCAGAGCTTTCGCGGCAAGATCGCGCTTCAAAAAGGTCTGATCGACGGAATTGTTTCCAGTCTTGAGGACGTGGCGGCGCTGCTCTAATTCCAAAAGATGAAGTAGGGAATTGGCGGGTAAGGTCGGACCTCCACAATCTTTCCGCAGATCGAACCTTTCCAGGGCGGGCCGAGCCCGACGCAGATAACGCAATTCCTCCACGGCTCACCGCCTTCAATAATCAGGTCAAGGACGAACGACTGAGAAACCACGATTCGTTTTGGCTCCCTGCCGTTGGTTCGATAGCGAGACTCTTCATAGGCCCGCAGGAATTCATGTAACAGTTTCATCTCTCCGCGTTGACTCCGCACGGCAGGCAGAATGTCTGCACCTACTCTGCCGTCTTTTATGGAACGCGCGATGGCTTTCTTCGGTAAAGCCGAGGCCAACCATACCGCAGCCGAATCCCTCACCGCAGCCGACGCCAAGATTGCCGCGCTCGAATTCGAGAACGCCAAGCTGAAAGTCGCAGCGACGGAAGCTGAGACGAAGATCACCGCTCTAACCGGCGAAGTCGAGACCGCGAAGGCGGCAACCGTCGCCAAGGAAGGCGAGATCGTCACGCTCAAGGCGGAACTCGAAACAGCCAAGGGCAAAGCCAATGCGGTCATTGCCAGCCAGGGACTCGAAGCCGAGAAACTTCCCCCGCTCGATCCTCGCGCAAGCGGAGACAGCAAAACCGAGCTGTCCATGACCGACCGATGCCTCGCGGCAAAGGCCAAGGAAGACGCCCGCAACTAACCAGCTTTCAGCAGCAGCAACCAAAACCAAATCAACATATGGGTATCGCAACAATTTCAAACCTCTGGACTCCGGCAATCTGGATTCAGGGAATGCGGGAACGTCAGGCGACGTTTCCCTCCGTGCTCAACTCCGGTGTCGCAATCAGCAACGTCATCTTTGATGGCATCGCCGCCGGCGCGGGCGTCTCCGCGAACGTGCCATTCTTCCTGGACATCAGCGATCAATCAGATGCGCCAGCCGTGGAAAATACGGCGCCCTCAATTCAGGGAGTCACCAGCGGCTTGCAGATCGCTCCGATCTTAAATCGTGAGACGGCCAACCATGTGACGGCCCTGGCCGCGCAGACTTCCGGCTCCGATCCGGTTGGCGAATTCGTAAACGTTTTAGCCGAACGCCGGCTCAAGCAGCGCAATGCAACGCTTATCGCTTTGCTTCGCGGCGCCTTCGCCGGCCTCGGTGCTTCTGGCGCCACGGCCGCAGTCGATGACATGCGCCTGGACGCCTTCGACGAGACCGGACTGGACGCGACGAGCTCGCAAACGATGGGCGCGGACCTGTTCATCACGGGCAAGGCTTTGCTGGGTGAACTGGCCGACACGCTCAGGAACGGCGCTCTCATCGCGCATCCGAACGTGATTGCTTCGCTCGAGCGCGCGGACAAGGATTCTTTCAAGGACGGCGTTCAATCCGGTTTGGATTTCACGGTCCGCACTTATCGCGGAGTCCCGGTCTTCAGCAGCTCGCTGCTGGTTCGCGCCGGAACAACGAATGGTTACGTTTATGAAACCTATCTGCTCTCGCAAGGCATCGTCGCCAAGGGCGAAAAGCCGCAAGTGGGCGGCACGCCTGCGAATCCCGCGATCGATGTCGCCAGCCTGAACTACAACCCAAGCGTGGACCTGAACAACGAGCGCATCTATGACCGCACACGGTTTTTGATGCACTTGAACGGTCTGAAATGGACCGGCACGCCCAGCGGACAGAGCGCGACGAACGCGGAACTCGCGACGGCCGCAAGCTGGGACTTGGCTTACTCGACCGCGGATCGCGTCGGTGCGGTTTGCATCAAGACCAACGCCTAAGAGCTTATGGCCAAGGCCAAAGACATTTTGAAGGTGGAACCGGAACCGGCGAAAGCCGTGGCCGCCGAAGCTCCGCCTGCCGCGAAGGAAATCGGGGATCACTCCGCATTCCTGGCCGAGAGGCTCGACCGTTCCATGAAACGGTTC
>QHMY01000100.1:28775-29298 GCA_003218305.1 Verrucomicrobiota bacterium | reverse complement strand
CCCACGCCCAGATCCTTCTCATGGAGGTGTTGTAGGGACTGGGCCCGGTCTGGCGATATAATTCGCCACTCGACTATGTCGTTTTGATCCGGCGCATGGCGGGCGAAGAAGCGCTTCGCGCAGCGAAGCGGTGACAGCTCGGGTCGATATTCGGGATCGCTTCCAAACTTGACCGCTTAAAGCGGTCGAGTCATAACGAGCGCCATGGCAAGCACGCTGCTGCACGGACTTTTCCCAGCGGTCCGAGCGGAGGTGCTCAGGCTCTTGTTCACCAATCCCGGCCAGGAATTGTACGTGAGGGAACTGGCGCGGCTGAGCTTTCTCTCTTTGCAGACGGTGCAGGACGAGCTCGCTAAACTCGAAACTTCCGACCTGATCTCAAGCCGGAGCAACGGCTACCATCGGTTCTACCGCGCCAATCCGAAACATCCGCTTTATACCGTGTTGAGGCGGATGGTTATTAGAGGTGCGTTGCATCCGAAGCCCACTACGCCGGCCAGAGGAACCAGGAGCAGGAAACGCC
>QHMY01000100.1:0-28766 GCA_003218305.1 Verrucomicrobiota bacterium | reverse complement strand
GCGCTAACAATCGCAGCGTCGAAACGACGCGGGGTCCGAATATTTCGGTATTGAAACTCGGTTAGCTCCTGCCTCCCTTGTCGCTACCCTGCGCGACTTTACCTTCTATGTCGCTCCTCCCGGTCGCTCCATTCCATTTCTTGCCTGATTTAACCTCGATGTCGCTCTTACACTTGACCGCTTTAAGCGGTCGAGTACCAGGGAGCGATTGTTCCATGGAGCGAGCAGTGATTTTCACCTGCTCTCGCAAAACGATCCAGCTCGCCGGCATAACGGATGCCTACCGCGGCGGATAAGCTGAATTACTCCGAAAGTCTTCGCGAGCAGGCGGCCAGGGCCTCGAGCCGTCGCCCGTTGACGATGTTCGTCGCCCGGGACACGATACAAAACTCCAGATCGTTGCCGGCCTGGGTTAATTCCTCATCTTTGTGATGTCCCCGCAACACCGTGTGAACTTGACCGCTTAAAGCGGTCGAGTACTGAGGGCCGATTTGTTGCATGGAACGAGCAGTGATCCCCACCTGTTCGCAAAAACAATCCAGCCTGCCGGGGTATCAGATGCCCATCGCGGCAGGTAAACTGAGTAACTCTGAAAGTCTTCGCGAGCAGGCGGGCAGGGCTTCGAAGCGTCGCCCGTTGACGATGTTCGTCGTCGCCCGGGCGACATAAAACTCCAGTTCGTGGCCGGCCCTGAGCGAATTCCTCATCTTTGTGATGTCCCCGCCACGCGCGCACCGGTGGGCTTCGCCGTCTTCGGATACGCCACTGCCATCCGCTGAACTTGACCGCTTAAAGCGGTCGAGTACTGAGGGCCGATTTGTTGCATGGAACGAGCCGTGATTTTCACCTCTTCGCAAAACGATCCGGCCTGCCGGCGCCTCAGATGCCCATCGCGGCGGGTAAACTCAGTAACTCTGAAAGTCTTCGCGAGCAGTCGAGCGTGGCTTTCGCATCGCATCCGATCTGAAGTGCCAGCGGGCTTCGCCGGAGAGCGTTCGCTCTCCCGCGGGGATCATATGTTGGAATGAAGAGAATCCGGTCTACTTTCGTCGAGCCGCGTAAAGGTGCGCCACGCAGCGAATCCAGATGAATCTCGAAGATCCGCGGAAAGCTGCGCCACGCGGCGTATCGAAAATGTATTCTGAGCAGCAAAGCAAGCAGACGCTGGAGGTGTGGCAAAACTCCGCTCGTTATTGGGACCGCGTAAAGCTGCGCCACTCGGCGAACCGAAAATGAATCGCGAGGAGCAGAATAAGACGCTGGAGGCGTGGCAAAACTCCGCGCGCTATTGGGAGAAGTATCGAGTGCTCATCGCCCAGATGTTCGCTCCCTTAACGACCAGTCTGGTCGAGGAAGCGCGGATCGGAGTCGGCGACAAGGTGCTCGATATCGGTGGCGGAAGCGGCGAGCCATCGCTCACCATTGCAGACATTGTTGGACCAACCGGATCGGTCACGTTCACGGACCCTGTAGCCGGCATGGTCGAAACCGCGCTGGCGGAAGCAGGCCGGCGCGCTCTGACCAACATCCAGTTCAAGCAATGTTCCGCCGATGACCTGCCGTTTGCCGACAGCACGTTTGATGTGGCTGTCGGCCGGTTGTCAGCAATGTTTTTCGCCGATCCCCTCACCGCGCTGCGCGAGGTGTTGAGAGTAGTTCGCAACGGTGGATACGTTTCGTTTGTCGTCTGGGGACCAGAGGAATCGAATCCTTTCTTTTCGGCCGTAAACGATGCGGTTGACCGGTTTGTGCCATCTCCTCCAGAGGACCCGGACGCGCCAGATGCATTCCGGTTCGCTGTCCCCGGGAAGCTGGCTGGACTCCTGGAAAACGCCGGCGCTGACAATGTGGTTGAGCACCGGTTGAATTTTCAGATTGAAGCGGCAATGTCGTTTGAGCAGTTCTGGCAGTTACGGACTGAGATGTCCGAAAGTCTGCGCAAGGCAATGGCCAGCCTCACGTCCGCTGAATTGGCAGCCGTAAAGCAAGCTGCGGACGATGCAGCCGAGCCATATTTTACCGGCGGGCAAATGAGTTTCGCGGCGCAGGCGTTAGTGGTTACCGGCAGGAAGCCGGGCGCTTCGCGCAGTGACGTGTGACATGTGACATGTTCGGAGGACGCCGCAGCGCGGCGTCCCTACCAGTTTGCGGAGCGCGTCCCATAGGGACGCGGCTACAGTTCGGCCATCCGCCTTCGTTCCGCGGTGGCGGGACTACGGTGCGGCGGGCTTCTTTTCCAACAGCGGCAGGTACGATTCGTAGTGTTCCAGTCTCATGCGTTCGACCGGAATGAAATTGAAGGCGGCCGAATTGAGGCGGTAGCTGGTTCCACCCGGCGCCTGCGGGTCGGCGAAGACGTGCCCAAGGTGGGCGTTGCTTCGTTTGGCGCGCACCTCCGTGCGCTGCATCCCGTGCGACGTGTCCGGGACCTCAACCAAAAGATCTTTCGAGATTGGCTTGCTGAACGTCAGGATGCCGAGACCGGCATCGTATTTGTCGACCGAGGTGAAGAGGGGTTCGTTGGTGATAACATCGACGTAGAGGCCCGCACGGTCGTTGTTCCAGAATTCGCTTTGGAACGGCGTCTGGGTGCCGTTTTCGCGCACCACATGGTACTGCTCCGGCTTTAATCGGCGTTTTAGCACGGCGTCGCTCTGGACCGGCCGGTTCGGATCGAAACCGACGAGCGGCTTTGTCTCCTTGCTGAAAAAGTACAAGACGATTCCCCCGGCGACGAGCAGGCTCACCACGATGAGACCGGCGTACATGCTGAGCGTCGACTTTTCGTCGCTGGTTATTCGTTGTCCCATGTACGTCTGATCGCTCACAACGTGATTCAATCAAAGATTGGCCGCATTCGGCAAGGGCGATCTCAACCTCAAATTTGAAGCATTGTCACCCATCAGATCTCACAGGAGATAACGGAGACAACAGAGGTCAATTTTTTTCGCTTCGCTGTGCGAAGCGCTCGTCAATTGAGCAGGACGTCGTCCGACTTTGTAGCGAGAGAGGCGGACGCCGCAGCGCGGCGTCCCTACCCGATTGCGCGTCCCACAGGGACGCGGCTACAGCATGGTTAACTTTACCGCCGTCGCAACGGCACGGCGACGGAGCACCGTGGCTACAGCTGCAGGGTTAACCTTCCCGCCGCCCCGGTGTGACGAAGCGTTTCGTTTTTAGCGCCTCTACAGCGCGAGAACACGGACGCCGCAGCGCGACGGCCCTACCGGAATGCGTGTCCCACAGGGACACGGCTACAGCATGGTCTGCGGTCAGGGGGCGGGAGCCGCGGCAGGTTCCCCGATCATCATGAAAGCGCCGAAGATGGCGTCGGCGCGGGCTTTGTTCGCGGCGACAAAAGCGACGTTGTCCTTCACCTTTTTGTCTTCGGATTTGCCCAGGTCTTCACTCATCCCCACGGCCATGATCGCAAAGATTCCCTTGGAGAATTCATCGGGGGTCAACCCGGAGGCCGTGAAAACTTTAACGGCCTCGGGGCACTTGGCGGCGATGACGCTGCCCCAGGTCTCAGGCGTAATCGAGGGATCCTTGCCGGCCGCGCCGAGCTCGGTTTTCGCCGCCTCGTTTGTGCCCACCTTTTTGATGAAGTTGTCCATCTTGTCCAGGAGCTCCGTGGTGAGCGGAATGGCGCCGGCGGCCTGGATCTGGTCCGGCGGAGTTTCGGCGCGAAGGTCCGGAGTGGCGGCGAAGCCGAGCCCAGTGAGGGCGACTGCGCCGGCTATCGAGGCGATTGCCAGGCGAGAGATGAAGGTGCTGTTACCTGACAATGATGCTTTCATTCATCGACGGTAGGACGCGGGAATGGTCGGTCAATGCAAATTGCCGGGCGAGCGAATCGAAGAGAGATCTCACAGGAGATAACGGAGACAACAGAGGTCAATTTTTGTAGCTTTGCCGGGGGAGGCGGACGCAGAGACGGTTGCGGTGCGCGTCCCACAGGGACGCGGCTACAGCATGGGAATCTTGCGGGTGTAGGGCGGGCGCATCGCCTGTGGGGACTTCTCCACCAGAGCTGAATCGAATAAGCGCTCGCCGCGGCCTTGGTAGAGGTGGCTTGGCGAAGGCGAGTTATCTCTGATTATCTCCTGTAAGGACTATGCGAACACTTCCGCGCGCAAAGGTGGTCTTGGTTGATGCGGTCGCACATGCGGTGCCCTTGATTTTTTTCTATCGGGCCAATGGCAGCGTGCAAGGGTACCTCCTTCTTACGGCCTTCGATCTTGCCCTCGGTCTCATGTTGATCGTCGGCACAACGCGCGACCCGAAGGATCCCACCACGGTCGATCCTCGCGCGGCGTGGTTGAGCGCACGGATTGCCGCTGCGCTAATCCAGGGCGTTTTTCTCGGAGCGGTCGCGGCGTTTTTGCTGATCCCGCTGGGTATGCCGGCGTTCATTTTTGGAATGGAAGCGCACGTGGACTGGCTGGAACTGGTAACGCGACCGGGGTTTTATCTGACGGTGGCGTTCATGATGCTGAGCGCGGGTGTGCGCGCCCAACTCCGCTTTGAGGCGACGACACGAGTGGGAGAGCTGGGGACGTCCTTATATGCGGGGCCGGTGGTCGGCGACCTGGCGCGGGATCGGCGCAACGCCCAGGCCGCCTATGCCGCTCAGGTCACCTTGATCGGGGTCTATCTGTTGCTTTGCTTTTTACTGATCCATTTCGGGCGGAACGGCCTCTACCTTTTGCCTGCACTTTACTCGGCGCTGTTGGTATTTTTTGATGCGCGACCCGATATCGGCCAACGAATTTTTCCGGATCTATGGTCCAAGTCCAGCGAGCAATCAAAAAGCCAACAAGGCGGGCGGCGGAGGTGAGAGCTTCCGTGGCAGATTTCCAGGGCGGGCGCGTTGCCCATTACAGATTTCACAGGAGATAACGGAGGCAACAGAGGTCAGCTGTTGCCGCTTCGCTGCGAAGCGCCCCTCAACCGGGTAGGCGAGTTGTCCGGCAGCTGCCGAGGCCTGGCAACCCGAGCAGCATCGAATAGGCGAGCGCCGCGGCGAGCGTCTCTACAACTAGGAAGACCTGATCTCTGCGGCCTCTGTTGTCTCTGTTACCTCCTGTAAGATCGGTTCTTATTCCGCCGAGCAGAGTTGAAAAGCAAACACCCCGCGCCTTTCGACGCGAGGTGTTGCTGCACTAATAAGACTGTCGTTTAGCTTAAGCGGCCGCCGGAGCCTTGGACATCGATGAGGTCGAGATGTCTTCCGCTCCCGCCTGCTTGAAGATGGCTTCCGCGCGATCTTCCGCGTCGCCGTCCTTCGCGTGCACTGCGATCAGGTAGTTGCCGGTCTTGAGCTTATCCTCGTAGCGTTTCGCTTCGATCTCGGGGATGCCCATTCCGATCAAAGCGCCTACCACCCCGCCGGTGGTCGCTCCGATTGCTGCGCCGCTCAGCGCGGCCATGATAGGACCGGCCGCGATGAAAGGTCCGACGCCCGGGATGGCGAGCGCGCCGATGCCGGCAAGAAGACCGAGCACGCCGCCCGTGAGTCCGCCCGTGGCCGCACCCGTCGTGGCGCCTTCAGGCGCTTTGGTGGCTTTGACATGGCCAAAGTCGTGCTTGCCCTGTTCGTCGGGTAACAGGACGGAAATTTCCGACGACGGAAAACCGGCGCGTTGCAGGCCTTCCACGACCCGCTCGGCTTGAGCGTAAGTCTTGACGATACCGAATACTGAATTTTTTGACATAATGTTGGGTTCCTTTTCTCGTGGTCTAATTGGTTATTTCGAAGGTGTTACTACTTCGAGTTGGTTATCGATCTTTGCTTTGCCGGCCGCAGATTGGGCCAACTTGGCGATCGTCGCCTTCTCCTCGGCGGTATTGACTGGGCCACGGAGCGTTACCACTCCGTTGACGGTAATGATCTTCACGTTCTTGGCTGTCATGGAGAGTGACTTTTCCGCGACGACGGCGCGACGAATGTCGGCGGTGATTTTGGTATCCTCCGAGCTATTGGATTGATCGCCGGAGGTTTGCGTCTCACCGGAAGCGTCTCGCTTGTTATTCGCGGTATTATCCGCTGCGGGTTTTTCCTCAGCGATGGCGGAGAGGGTGCAGGCGGAAGCGACAAGAAGAGTAAGAGTAATTTTTTTCATATGGTTTTTGTGCGCCGCTAAATGCGCCGCAAAAATTGAAACGGAATTGGTTTCCTCTCCGGTCCTATTTTTTCGCAATTAAGGAACAAGTCAGCAGCGCATCCAGTTGGGGCGAATTGCAGGTCCGCTTTGCGAAGCGCTTCATAGCGAAGCGGCTACAGCGCAGTGGCAGCCTGGTCGGCGGCGTTACAAAAATTTTGCGGGTCCGGCAGCGGAGCGCACCGCGGATCTCACAGGAGAGAAACGGAGATAACAGAGATCGAAATTAGGTTTCCTTAGTTGTAGAGGCGCTCGCCGCGGCGAGCGCCTATTCGATTCCGCAACAAGTCTAACAAGCGGACGCCGTAGCGCGACGTCGCTACCCAATTTTGCGGAAACGCGCCGACGCAGCAGCTGCTACAACGCTACAACCACACTTCGCACAGCGAAGCGGCTACAGCTCAAAACGAGGCCATATCGATGACGAATCGATATTTGACGTCGCTTTTGAGCATGCGCTCATAGGCGTCGTTGATCTGTTCGATCTTGATGAGCTCGATGTCGCACGCGATTCCGCGGTCGGCGCAGAAGTCGAGCATCTCCTGGGTCTCGGCAATCCCGCCGATCAGGGAGCCGGCCAGCTGCCGCCGAGGCACGATGAGGTTGAAGGCGGCGACTGGCATCGGGTCCGGCGGGACACCGACGAGGCACAAAACGCCGTCGCGTTTCAGGACGCCGAGGTAGGCGTTAATGTTGTGCTGGGCCGACACGGTATCGATGATGAAATCGAAACGGTTCGCCTGATTTTCGAGCGCTTCCTGATCTTTGGTGATGATCACTTCGTGTGCGCCTAATCTTTTCGCGTCGGCCGTCTTTCCCGGGGAAGTGGTGAAGAGGGTAACTTCCGCGCCAAAAGCGTTGGCGAATTTGAGGGCCATGTGTCCGAGACCGCCCAGCCCGATGACGCCGACCTTCTGGCCTTTGCCAACTTTCCATTTTCGCAACGGCGAGTAGGTCGTGATGCCGGCGCACAGGAGCGGGGCGGAGGAGGCCAGGTCCAGTTTATCGGAGAGACGGAGCACGAAATCCTGATCGACCACGACGCTCTTGGAATATCCGCCGTAAGTCATGCCGCCGGTGTGTTGGTCGGGGCTGTTGTAGGTGAAGGTCGGGCCGCCCTCGCAAAACTGTTCCAGACCGGCCTGGCAATTTCCGCAGGTGCGATCCGAGTCGACCAAGCAGCCGACTGCGGCCAGATCGCCTTCCTTAAATTTCTTCACGTCGCGACCGACCTTGACGACGCGCCCGGCGATTTCGTGACCGGGCACACAGGGATAAGTGGTCCCACCCCATTCATTGCGCGCGATGTGGAGGTCGGAATGACAGACACCGCAGAAAAGAATTTCGATCTGGACATCGGTGGCAGTCGGCTCGCGGCGCTCGAATGAAAACGGCTTGAGCGGCTCCTGCGCGGAGTGAGCGGCATAACCTTTGGTTGGTGACATGATCGAATCTTCTCCCGGTGGATGGAGGCAAAGTCAATCGTGGCTTCCTGTAGCAGCATCCCTGTGGGACGCTTCGCGTTCGACGTCGTGGCAACGTCTCCCTCACGTCGCCCATAGGGCGACGGCTACAGCATCGTGGCAACGAGTCTTTCCCTGCGGGACTCGGGGGTTGGGGATTTTTATCCCAGCGCTAAAGCGCTGGGCTATTATCAGGCAGCCCGACCGAAGCGGGCGTTGCTATTTCTTGTGCTCTTCGATCTTGGTGCCTTGGGAGACGATGAATTGCCAGGTGCCGCCGTGTTTCGCCAAGACGTCGAGCCAGCGATATTCGCCGCTGATGTCGTGCCCGTCGATGGCGCCTTTGTCGGTGCTGCGATAGGTGATGATCGCCAGGTCGGCGGACGCGATGTGCACTTTCATGTCGTCGAGCTTGTTCATCTCGAGCTTGAACTTGCCCGATTTTAGATCAGCCAGGAACTGGGTCTTGTTTACGATACCGCCATCGGGAGCGACCGCGTAATAGCTATCGGCCAGCATCTTCGTTGCGGCGTCGACATCCGGCTTGGTCAGGGCCGCGGCCATGTCGTTTGCAACCTTCATGACGGCTTTTTCCGTCTCGGGATCGGGTTTGGGAGCGTCGTTGCCCTGGGCCAGCGCAGCAAGGGGTGAGGCGATAAAAAACAACAGGACACTCAGGTTGCGGTAGTTCATAGCCGCAGGCTAGTGATCGGCTTTTGGTCTAACAAGTTCAAAAGGACGCGGCTGTAGCAGCGTCCCTGTGGAACGCTCCATCTCTTGCATCGAGATCGCTGCCGCGTTCTCACGTCGCCCACAGGGCGACGGCTACATTAACAGCGGACGCCGCAGCGCGGCGTCCCTACCATTAGAGGGCCTTCTTGGTTTCGATCTGGGTGAGGAAGGTTTGGTATTTTTGGGTGGCGGGATGATTTGGACCGAGCGTCTTGCGCGCGGAATCGGCGGCGCGGCGGACAAGCCGTTCGGCTTCGGGAATTTTGTTTTCACGCGCGAGGTCGCCGGCGAGGTCGTAACAGGCATCGAGAGTTTCGAGATGTTCGCGGCCGCGGATTTTCTCGGCCAGCTCAAGGACCTTTCGGTATTCCGGTTCGGCCTCGGCGTATTTGCCCTGGTTAAAGAGCGCGTTAGCCAGACCGCGATGGCTTCTGATAGCGAGCGGGTCCTCGGGACCGAGTGCGCGCTCTTCCGCACCGATGAGTGCGCGGAACATGGCTTCGGCCTCGGTGTAGTTCTTATCCCCCATCAAGGCATTAGCCAGGCTGTTGCGATTGACCAGGGTGTTCGGATGCGTGGGACCGAGAACCTTTTCTTCCAGGGGGATGATCTCTCGATACTGGACGGCGGCTTCAGTGTGCTTGCCCTGGGCCTGAAGCGCGTTAGCGAGAGTCGAGCGAGCGGAGAGCGTGTCCGGGTGCTCGGGGCCCAGGGTTTTTGTTTCCCCGGCAATGAGATCGCGAAGGTCGGTCTCAGCTTCGGCAAACTTGCCCTGACTCATGAGAACCTTATCGAGCCGGAGGCGGCTGATGAGAGTATCCGGGTGCTGAGGGCCCAGCACGCGTTCCTGAAGCCGGATGACGTCGCGGAGGTTTAGCTCGGCTTCGGCAAACTTTCCCTGGTGATCGAGCGCGTAAGCCAGGCTGCCGCGGCTTCGGAGAGTGTCGGGATGCTCGGGTCCCAGGACTTTGTTCTCGAGGTCGATGACGTCGCGATACTCATTCGCAGCCTCAGCGTGCTTGCCTTGCCGGTCCAGAGTAAGGGCGATGTTGTTGCGGGTCCTAAGGGTGTCGGGATGTTCGGGGCCGAGCACCTTCTCCCTGATCGCGAGGATCCGGCGATGCTCAGCTTCCGCTTCGGCGGGTTTGCCTCCGTTATCGAGCGCAATGGCGAGACCGTTCTTACTTAGGAGCGTGTCGGGATGCTCGGGGCCGAAGACTTTCTCGGCCACGGCCACGATTTCGCGGAAGCCTGCTATGGTTTCGTTGTACTTTCCCTGGCGATACTGCGCATAGGCAAGACGAACGCGGCTCCTAAGAGTATCGGCGTGCTCGGCGCCGACCGTTTGCTGACGAACTTCAACGACCGCGCGCAGGACGTCTTCCGCTTCGCGGTAGGCGCCTTGTTCGATAAGCAAATCGCCAATGGCGTGTTGGACCTCAGCCCATTGAGTTGGATTACTTTGGCGATCGGTCAGCTTCTCGGCCGCGCGGAAATGTTCCATGGCGGTCTTGAACTGGATTCGTTTCTGCGAGGAGAAGGCCGCCAGTTCCAAGGCCTGAATAATCTCGGCCGGCTTGGGATTCCCGGCCTTTTGCGCTTCGTCCACCGACTGCAAGGCGAGACGCTCCGCTTCAAGATAATCCTTCGAGACATAGGCAGCGTTAGCCCGTTCATAGCTGGACGCGTCCGGCGCGCGCTTCAAATCGGCGGCCACCTGCGGAAGTTTCTCACGCAAGAGCGTGGGGTCGATGTCGAGCTGCTTCGCCAGCTGGTTGTAGACCCGTTCCTGGAGGGTGGCGGGATCTTCCTCGGCCTGCGTTTGGCGCACCCGGGCTTCCACCTTGGGATAGTTTAGGATACCTTCCCGCAGCTTGGTCACTTCCTGGGTCATGGCCACGACCGCATGCTCGGTCTCGGCCATGCGCTGGGTGGTCTGGCTCTGGCCGTGAAGGAGCCAGAAACCCAGGCCGACACTCAGGACCAGAAGGATCGCCACGCCCGCGGCCCATTGTTTTACGCCGCGACGCAGCTGAGTCAGGTCGTCGCGCAGTTTGAGGACGCTGGCCTCGAGCCCTTCCTTGCTGGTGAGCGGATGGAAAAGGTGCGCGTCGGCCTGCAACCGGCGTCGATAGATCGCCTGCAGCTCGCGTAACTCCTCCGGTTCGCCTTCGCAGACATCCACGGGAAATTTCTCATCGACGAAGAGGTACCAGACCTTCTTGCCGCGCTGGCGCGCATACAGCGCCTCGTATTGCGTGTAGCTGACCCGTCCAAACTGGGGATCGGGTTCAGGCGGCTCGGCGCCATAGCAACTGCCGACAATCTGGAGGACTCCTTTGCACTGATCGATCTGCTGGCGCAGCATCGCGCGCAAATCACCGGTTTCGGTGCCGAAAATTTCCTGCCAGACAGGTTGGTACCCGAGAAAGGTCAACGTGTTGGCCGCCAGTTGCCGGCCGCTCCGCAGTTCACGACTGACCGCGGAAATGAAGATGAGCGGAAGTGAAGCCACGGCAGGTGATACTAATCTGGTCGCAGTCTGGCAAAAACGCGGGGCGCGTATTTTCTTGCCAGCGAGTGGCGCGCCACGTACAAGGACAGGTACAATGAAAACACGAGTTTTGAAAGGGACTTGCCTGCTAACGGTCGGGGCGATCCTGGCCAGCGCCTCGGTCGGCACGGCCCGCGCGCAACTGCCATTTGTTCCGAGCCTGCCTTATCACGGTAGTGATGCGGCCGAGAGGATCGTCACCGCCGCGGTGGTTGCGACGGTAGTCTATTTTATTGCGAAACATGAGGCGACCGAACACCAGCGGCAGATCGCCGAAGCGCGGGCTCGGCAGTCGTATGCGCGAATGGGGTCCAAGCGCAAAGCGGACATGAAAGCGAAGAAGGTCCGCTATATCGCGGTGGACACCGAGCGAGGCCAGGCGAGTTCGCCGAAGGCGAGAAAGACCGTGATGATCTACGACACGCAAACGCAAAAGGTGGCGAGCAATAACGCTTACGACGTGGAGAAGGCACCAGATGTCGGAACCACGGCGAAGATCGATAACTACTCAGCCGAATACGTCGGTTCGGGGTTGTAAGGGGTTCGGCACGGTAGGGTCGGAGCGCTGCGCTGACCGCGGGTTGGGTAGGGCGAGACTCTGTCGAGCCGCCTGACTTGGCGCGATTGATCGAAAATCCCGGCTCGACAGAGTCTCGCCCTACCGAACAGAAGGGCGGACGCCGCAGCGCGGCGTCCCTACCATCACAGCGGATAAGAGAGCGTAGCCCCGAAGATCGTTACGAGCAGGAGCACGACCGGGACGAGCACGAGAAAAACAACAAACGTATATCCCATGACGTCGCGCGCGCGGAGCTGAAACAATCCCAGAATCGGCAACATCCAAAAGGGCTGGACGAGATTGGCGAGCGCTTCCCCCAGATCATACGAAGCGACGATCCAACCGAGATGAACCTTAAGCTCGTGCGCCGCGGCCATGACGTAAGGCGCTTCGACAACCCATTTCGAGCCGCCGGATGGAACGAACACACCAAGCACAGCCGAGTAGGTCGCAACGATCGCGGGAAAGCTTTTCGGCGAGGAAACGCTGACGAAGGCATGAGCGAGCTGTTGGCTCAGATGGGTCGAGGTGATGATTCCCGCAATGCCGGCGTAGAATGGGAATTGGAGGATGACACCCCACACCGCCGGAGTCGCACCCTGGACGGCGTGCATCAGGCGCGCCGGAGTCTTGTGCAAAAGAAAACCGAGGAGCAGGAAAGTGAGGTTAACGGTGTTCAGGTTGATCGCGTTCAGCGGCTCACCCGCCTGGATGAAGTAGCGGACCAAATACGTTCCGCCGAGGGCGACGATCAGCCAGTTGAGGATCGGCGAATGTTCGAGCCATTGGCCCGGAGACGGTTTCGCGACGGTCGCCGGCGGCTCAATTTCCCCCTGCCCGAGAGCGATGCCGAGATCGCCCGCGGTCTTGCCCCGCCCAGCCGGCGGTGTGACCAGCCACATCACGGCGGTCACAACAAAGATTTCGACCACAACCGACGCGAGGCTTTGCCACAGAAAAATCGTGTGGCTAAACGGGATCAGTCCGCCGGCGACCAGACCATTGTGGGCCACGATCTCCCGGATCTGGGGCTGCAATGCTCCCGGCGTGGCCATTTGCAGCGCAGCCGATCCGCTTAATCCCTGGGCCCAGACGCTTCCAATGCCGAGGAAGCTGGCCGCGGCCAACGCGCGATAGTCCACGCCTTCGACACGTCGCGCGACTTCCCGCGCAAGCACGGCGCTAAAGATCAGGCTGAATCCCCAGTTGAACCATGAGCTCGTCATGGCGAAAAACGCGACGAGCGCGACGGCGTTACGCGGCGTGGTCGGCCAGGCTGCTACTCTGCGAATGATTCGGCCCACCGGCGGCGA
Source organism: Verrucomicrobiota bacterium (assembly GCA_003218305.1). GTDB lineage: Bacteria > Verrucomicrobiota > Verrucomicrobiia > Chthoniobacterales > UBA10450 > AV80. The sequence continues at coordinate 15,981 of QHMY01000100.1, read as the reverse complement.
AGTCGCGAGGACGTGTCCGGTGATAATGATGAGCGCCATCTGGAGCGTAAACGGGATCAGTTCCCACAGACCCTTTCCCCATGCGTCGACGATTTGCGGCAAGCTCGATGGCGTGAATACGACGCCGGCAATGATGACAACGAGGGTGGCGATGAGCGCGAAAACGAAAGCGTCAGGGACCCATCGTTCGGTCCAATCGGTCAACGCGAGCGCGAGGCGCGCGAGGAACCCCGCCCTGGCCGGCGGTGTCGCGGGTTTGTCCGAAAGCGGATCAGAGCGCGTCATTATTTAACAGGAGGAAACAGAGCAAACGGAGAGACCGATTTGCATCCTCTGTTGTCTCCGTTACCTCCTGTAAGATCCTATTCGCCGCTACGCCGGCAGGCCTTTGCGCGCGATCAGTTCCATCTGTTCGCAGAATCGATCCAGCTCGCCCAGCGTGGTGTAGATATTGGGCGTGACGCGAATGCCCTGGAACTCTTCGTGCACGATGGCCACGGTAAAAATGTGGTGTTTATCGAAAAGATATTTCGCCACGTCGTCGGGCTTGGTTCCTTCGATCTGAACATTCGCGATGGCGCAGGATTGATTCGGATCGAAAGAGGTGTTGAACCGAATCTTGGGCACATCCTTGAGCCGGTTCATCCAGTAACGCGAGAGATACCGCAAACGCGCTTCCTTGCGTTTGCCGCCGATTCCCTGGTGAAACACGAGCGCCTCGCCAATGGCCAGTCTGATCGCCGCCGAGTGGGTGCCGATCTCTTCGAATTTGCGAATGTCCGTGGCCTGCTTGGATTCAGCCGCCATCAATGGCCAGATCTTCTCGATCTTGTCACGCTTCACGTAAAGCAGGCCGGTGCCTTTCGGCGCGTAGAGCCACTTATGCAGGCTGGTGCCAAAGTAATCGCAACCGAGATCCTTCTGTTTGAAATCGAACTGCGCGAAGGAATGGGCGCCGTCCACGATGGTTTCAATCCCTTTGGCGCGAGCCATATCGCAAACCGCTTTCACGGGTGTGATCTGTCCCGTGATGTTCACCTGATGCGCCATCAAGATCAGGCGGGTGCGATCGGTGATTCCTTTGGCGAAGGCCGCGGTGATCTCGTCGAGGTTCTTGGGCGGGATGGGAATTGAAATCAACTTCAGCTTCAGGCCCTCCCGTTTCTCGCGCTGGCGCAGCGTGGTCAGCATCCGCGGATAATCCTGATTGGTGGTGAGAATTTCATCACCGGACTTGAAGTCCATGCCCATCAAAAGAATTTCGAGGGACTCCGAAGCGTTGCGGGTGATGGCGATCTCTTCGCGATCGCACCCGAAAAGGTCCGCCAGACCGGTGCGGATGGTTTCCGATTGCGGCTCGAGGATCTGCCACATGGTGTAAGCGGTGGCGTCTTCCTGTTGCCAGGTGTAACGGACGAGCGCCTCGGTAACAATGCGGGGGCTCGGTGAAACGCCGCCATTGTTCAGATTGATGATGCCCCGCGTGACGGTGAACGAGTTCTGAATTACGGCCCAGTAGTCTTCGTTCATGGCCGCCTGCTCCGGCGTTAACTGCGCGACGGCCTTGGTGGCGGCTTCGACGTTCTTCAGCAACGAGGCGACCGTGGCGGAAGAGAGCGCGGCGAGTCCGAGACCCTTACCCGCCAACGAAAGAAAGCTGCGGCGCGTGCGCTCATGCAGCATGGAATCTGGGATCGTCATCCGTTCCCAAGTGCAACTTGGGAACGAGGGCAAGTCAAGGATATGACGAGTGAGGTCGCGGTGGTGATGTTCGGTAGGGCGAGACTCCGTCGAGCCGTGGCCGGGTGTTACCGATTGGTGTTACCGATTGGAAAATCCGGCTCGACAGAGTCTCGCCCTACCAAAGGGGAATGTGGAGTCGCGAGCGAGCGTTCCCGCAGCTTAAGGCTTCGGCCGCACGGGCCCCGGTGTTGCCTTTGCGCTGTGTGATTTGGCGCTGGCAGGCGGGATGTGAGCGGTTTTGGTGGCCGCTTTTTGCAGCTCGCGTTCCCTTTGCTCGGCGTCGGCGCGCTCTTTCGCGATCTTGGCCAATTGGGCCTGCTCACGCGCTTTTTGCGCGGCATTATAACGTTCTTCCTCCGCCCGCGCCTTTCGCGACACGAAGTAGGGATTCTCCATCGTATACGCCAGCGGGGCCTGGGGATTGGCCGCAGCAGCCGCGGTAATCGCCTTCCTGGGACCCGGAGTTCCATTCAGCCAGACGAAATAGGCGACCAGCGAAGCCGCCGCGAGGACGAGAACCGAAATGACGGCGGTCAAAGCAAAGATGTGAGGCCGGGGCTTGTGGAGTTGGGTCGGCTGATACAAAGAGCGCGATAAAGCTCCCTCCTTCAACAAGGGGAAAACTTCATCGACCGTTCGCCATTCCGCCTGCTCCGCGGCTTTGCAGGGATCGTTGCGCGAGAGCTGCCCCGCCTGAAACAGGCCGGCGATCTGCGTTTTCGTCAGGGCTGTGCGATGGCCGCCCGCTACAACGTCATAGAATTGCACCCCTGTCAGAGAGCAAGACAGGTGCCTTGGACGGCCGTTCTACAGGAGTTATGCCGATGTCCCTCAGTTGCGGGAAAATGCGCATAGGGCTCAGGGGGTAACGACCGCCACCGCCGTGCCCTCGTAAGTGCCGTACATGAATTGGCTGGCGTCGGGCGACCAGGCGATCGGCGAAGTCACCCCGATGCCGGTGTGTTGGTCGATCTGTTGGAGGAGGGTGCCGTCGGCAACACGCCAGAATCGAACATACCCCAGTTGCTGCCAGCCACTGCCGGTCTCAAAAGCGAAATAGCCGCTGGTCACCATGCGAGTCCCGTCCGGGGTGAAGCGAATGCCGGCAAGTCCCTCTTGCGGAAGCGCATCCGGGAATTGCATCAAAAGCTCGCCATCAAGGCTCCAGAGGGTGGTGCGATTGGAGTCGCCGTCCCAGACTGCGAGCGCACTGCTGTCGGGGGTGAAGCAGGCTGGGGTAAAGCCCCGGGCGGATCCGCCGGGAAAGGTGGCGATCGGTTTGCCGGTCTTTCGCAGCAGGATGTTGATTGTTCCCTCGGTGGCAACGGACTGGTAGCTGCCGTTGGGCGAGAGATTATTGCTGGTGGTGATGACGTGGTACCCCGAGCCGGTAGCGAAGGCGACGTTGAATTCTCCCAACGGCCAGCGCGACAGGGCGCCGGGCTTTGGAATGGAGGCCTGGAGCTGCGCGTCCGGCGCAAATTGCACCAAACCGTTTTCGTCAATCGTGACAAGAAGCTTGCCGAGGAAAAGGCCATCGATGGCTTGGTAAATCCGATAATCAAGCCCCCCGCTTTGATTGTGAACGGCCAGATAAGCGCCGTCAGTGGAGTAAATCGTCTGGTCGCCGCCGCGAGTATGTTGCGGCCCCAGAATGGAATAGATCAACGCGCCGTTTGCGGCCTGGCGGGTCCGCAGCCAGCGATCGGTAGAACCCATCGCCACCTGGCCGGTCGCAGGCGCCCAGCCGACGCCGATGATACTGTTGGCCAACCCGTTCGGGTTCGGGACCTCCCAGACGACCTGAGGAGGACTTTGCGCAAAGGTGGCCGAAATCCCAGGCAGCGAGATGAACAAAAATAAAGCCAAAAACCAGATCGAATTCTTTTTCATAAATCGTTTTCCTCTCAAGAATAAGATTCGATTACGATCGCGAGGCCGGGCGCAATCGATCCCGGGAATCACGTAACGAAATTGTTACGTCGAAAATCTGTTGAACGTCGCGCGTCGGATAGCGACCATTTCCAGCATGACCGTTTCCCTTGATCATGCCCCCTGAGTTCAGCTATCCGGGAGTTTACGTCGAGGAACAGTTCCCGGCCGGACACACCATTCCGGGCGTGCCGACATCCGTCACCGCCTTCATCGGGCCGACCCGGAAGGGCCCGCTCAACCGGCCGTTCGAGGTCGGCAGTTTTTCTCAGTTCGAGCAACGATTCGGCGTGTTGTCGGATGCGTTGGAGACCGGGCACGCGGTGCGGCAATATTTTCTCAACGGAGGCCGCGAAGCGTGGGTGGTCCGGGTGGCGAAGAACCCGATCGTGTCCCGGTTCCGAATGGGCCTCAAGTCTTTGGATGCGGTGAAGATAATCAATCTCCTCGTCCTGCCAGGCCTGACTTCGCCACAGCTCGTTGCGCTCGCCGCCGGTTATTGCCAAACCCGGCGGGCCTTCCTTCTCCTCGATGGCCCCGCGAGCGCCAGGACTCCAGAGCAGATGGAACAGTTTGTTCGAAATCTTGCGTTCGACGCTCGAAGCCACGCGGCCATCTATTATCCCTGGATCCTGGTCGCCAATCCCCTCGCTCCCAGCTCGCCGAGAATGTCCCCGCCGAGCGGCACCATCGCCGGAATGATCGCGCGGGTGGATACCAACCGCGGAGTCTGGAAGGCGCCGGCCGGGACGGAGGCAACGTTGAACGGCGTGACCGGTCTCGAGCGCAATCTCACCGACACGGAGATCGGGCGGCTCAATCCGCGTGGGGTCAATTGCCTGCGATCGCTTCCCGTCCAAGGCTGCGTGGCATGGGGCGCAAGGACCCTGGCCGGAGATGACTTGAGCGCTGCGGAGTTCAAATACATTCCCGTGCGCCGGACGGCTTTGTTCATCGAGGAGAGCGTGGCGCAGGGCATCCAGTGGGCAGTGTTCGAACCGAACGCGGAACTAACCTGGGCGCGGCTGCGAGCAAGCGTGACCGTGTTTATGGACGCCTTGTTTCGGCAAGGCGCACTCGCCGGCACCAAGTCGAAGGAGGCGTATTTCGTGAAATGCGGACGGGACACAACGACCACGGCGGACATCAACGCCGGGATCGTGAACGTTGTAGTCGGATTCGCGCCGTTGAAGCCGGCGGAATTTGTGGTGATCAGGCTCCGGCAATCCGTCGGGAGCGCGATTTCCTAACCGCCGAACGGTAGGGTCGGCGCGCTGCGCCAACCGCGTAAGTCTCCGGGGTATCGATCAGTAGAAGGGAGCGCACGACATTCCCGCCAACACGATCACGCGGCGAGGCGATCGACGGCGGAGCGCAATTCGTCCACGTTAAAAGGCTTCGAGAATATCGCGTGCACGTCCATTTGGGCGTAGGCCTGCGTAAGCTCCGATGAGAGGTTGGCCGAGACGACAATGATCCGGCCATCGATACCGCGTTTCCGAATCGCGCGAACCAGTTCCAGGCCCGTGAGATTCGGCATCCTTTCATCGACAATGATCACATCGAACAGGTTCGAGTTGGCATCGAGCCGGGCCAGCGCTGCCTTGCCGCTGTTGACACAGGTCAGCTGATAGCGCGCGTCGTTAAAGACAAATCTCAGAGAAAGCGTGATCGAGGGTTCATCGTCAACGCTCAGAATTCGCAGCGGCGTTTCCATCGGTCCTCCAAAAAGCAGCATCGTCTGTGCCGTTATGCGGTGCGTGAATTGGTAGGGCGAGATTCTGTCGAGCCGGGTTTGCCGGAACGCGTGGCCTCGCGTAAGCAGATGGCGCATGAACCACCTGCGCAAACTTGGGCTCGCGTCGTTTTTCTTTCTTGGATTGGGATTCTTGATCGGCGCACTCAGCTTTCACGGGCCGGGCTGGACCCCGCAGATCGAGCTCACCGTCACAGTCAGCTGTTACGCAATCGGGCTCGTTCTGGCCTTGATCGCGTTCATGCAATCAAGGCGCGGCCAGAGTCTCGATGGCACGACGAAGTTTATCGCGCGTGCCCCGCTGGCGCTGATCACCATCGGCGTGCTGATCATTTTCCTGCGGGCCATGATGGGATTATAGGAGCGTTTCCTTCACGCGTCCCACCTGCCTTCACTGGCTTCGGCATGGCGGGCAGGACGCGCCTACAGCCTTACCAGATCCGGACGCGGGCTTCCGGAGCGAGGTAAAGCTTGTCCCCGGCCTTCACCTCATACGCATCGTACCAGGGATCGAGGTTGCGGACCGTTTGGGCGCGTTCGCGGGCGGGGGCGTGGCCGTCCACCACGATCTGTTGCCGAAGCGCCGCTTCCCGCACCTTGTCCCTCCAACTCTGCGCGAAGGCGAGAAAGAAACGCTGATCGCCGGTGAGTCCGTCCACCACCGGCAAGGCCTTCCCCCCAAGCGACAGCTTGTAGGCGTCGTAGGCCGCGGCGAGTCCGGCCACATCCGCGATATTCTCGCCGAGGGTTTGTTCGCCGGAAACGTGCACGCCCGGCAGGACCTCATACGCGTCGTATTGCTCAACAAGGCGTTTGCTTGCCTCCTTGAAATGGACCTGGTCTTCCGGCGTCCACCAATTCTCCAGCTTCCCCGCAGCGTTGAACTCAGCTCCGGTGTTATCGAAGCTGTGGCTGACCTCATGGCCGATGATGGCGCCGATCGAGCCGTAGTTGGCCGCCGCGTCCGCCTTCGGGTTGAAGTAAGGGGGTTCCAAAATCGCGGCCGGAAAATTGAGCGCGTTCTGAAGCGGTAGGTTGACCGCGTTCACAGTCTGCGGAGTCATCCACCATTCATCGTGGTCGATTCCTTTGCCAAACTTGGCGAGCTGGTGTCGATATTCCCATTCGCTGGCGCGCCAGGCGTTGCCCACTGGATCATCGGGACGAATGACGAGGCCTTTGTAATCGCGCCACGTTTCCGGATAACCCACGCCTACCCGAAGCGTCTTGATCTTCGCCTTGGCCTGCGCCTTGGTCGCCGGCGCCATCCACTCCAGCCCGTCCACCCGCCGCTCGAACGCGGTCAGGAGGTTTTTCACCATGTCTTGTAACTCTTTCTTGGACGAGGCCGGGAAATACTTGCCGACATAGATCTTGCCGACCGCGTCACCGAGATCGGCGTTCACGTTAGTGATCGCGCGCTTCCAGCGGTCCCGCTGCTGCGGCGTTCCCTGCAACGTCTTGCCGTAAAAGCCGAAGCGGAGTTCGTCATACGCCTTGGGAAGAAACGGTGCGCTCTGGTTGAGCGTGTGAAAGGTCAGCCAGTCTCTCCAAATTTCGATCGGCTCACTGCCGACCAGGGCGGAGAGGCCCTTGATCGCGTCCGGCTGCCAGATGATGAAGGTCTTCTGCTGGTCGAGTCCGGCCGCGCTCAGAAAAGTGTTCCACTCCAGCCCGGGAGCATTGGAGGAGAGCTCGGCCACGCTCCAGACATTGTTTGCCTTGTGAACGTCCTCGCTCGTCGTGCGGTCGAGATGCGCAGAAGCGATCTTGAGCTCAAGAGTCATGATCCGCTCCACGTTTGCAGCCGGCTCGCTATTGCCGGCCAGCTTCAGCAACTCGCCAATGTAGGTCTGATAAGCCTCCCGGAGTTTTTGCATCTCCGGTTTGGGTGAAAGGTAATACTCCCGGTCGGGCATCCCGAGCCCGCCTTGCAGGAAATAAGGGACAGTGTGGGAAGGATCACCGAGCGCCTGGGTGATAAAAAGGCCAAGCAAATTTTCGGTCCAGAAATTGGTGGCATTCAGCGGATCGACGTCGGCCCGCAGCTGTTGACCCAGCGCGCGGGCGAGGTCCGTTTTCGATTTGATCTCCGCGATTTTCGCGAGCCGCTCCTTGAGTGGAGCAAGGCCTCGCTTCTCAATCCCGGCTGTGTCCATGTAGGCCGCGTAGTAGTCGGCGATCATCCGCTGCGGAGAACCCGCGGCCGGTTTGCCGGCGCCCGCTTCCTTGATCAGGTCGGCGTTCCGTTTCTCGGCCTTCTGAAAAACCTCGAAGGAGACGCCGACGCTCGAACGGTCGGCCGGTATTTCGGTTGTCTTGCGCCAGGCGCCGTTCGCGTGTTCCTCGAAATCGTCGCCCGGTTTCACGGCAGGATCACGCAAGGCGAGATTAACTCCGATCTCTTTGGTAGGAGACGGCGGCGAAGCGGCGAACAGAATCGGGCTCGTAAACGTGACCAGAGCGATCGAACCGAGGACGTGCATTTTCATCCTACGAGACTCGCAAAGGGACGTTCGGAAACAAGCCCCATATTTCAGGCGTCAAAGGTCGACCAGTGATACGAAAATCAAAGAACTGGTTATGTATTCCGACCTCACGATGGACAAGATCGTTCGGGAAAAGTGATCGCGTGCGGAGTGGTAGCCTCTAACCGCGGCTGATTCCCCTTATGCTTGAAGATTCTCAATTGAGTGCTGTACTAAGGGCCTTGAAGCGCGTTGAAAAGGTCATCGCAATGGCATTGCTGGCGATGTGGTTACCAGCAACGTCGCTCTGCTTACTTGAAAACGCCGGATGGGTTTATAAGACCGACGGCTGCCCCGGAGAGCAATCGTCAGAATCATCGCCCTGCTGTGCGCTGGCGTCGGCGACTTACAAGTTGAATGACGGTCCCGCGAGGGCGCTACCTCGGCCTCAAGTAATAGCATGGTCGATCGATCTGCCTCAGTTGGTCTTGTCTCCAGCATTATTTGCCATTGCTGAAGCTGGTGTATCCCCGCCGGAGCTCTCTCAGAGTTGGCAGTTTTCTTCTCGTGCGGCATTGATGCCGCGCGCTCCTTCCGTTTCTTAGCCAAGTCCTCGCGCTGAGGATTGCTGGACGGCGTTTGCTAACGCCGTGGTCGTTTCGCCCTGGCTTTGCAGGTCAATCATGAAGAAAACCATTTTGCATATATTAGTCGGCTTGGCAGTTGCACCATTCTCATCGCTGCAGGCGGGAGATGCTGCGGACCCCTTGGTGAAAGAAGGTTTGGCGAAAAACCCTGAGCTGACTTTCTACACCGCCGAGATTGCGGCTGCGAGAGGGGCGTTAAGAACCGCTGGGACCATTCGCAACCCTGAGTTGAGCACCCAGGCTGGATATAAGAATGCACGCGATAACTCCAGTGGCGCCTCGGGAGAAGGAGGCACATTTGCACTTTCGGCCAATCAAACATTCGAGTATCCCGGCCGGATTGCTTTGAGAAAAGCGGTCGCGGAAGGCGATATCCACCTGGCAGAACTCCATCTCACCCAGTTTCGCATCGCCTTGCGCGCGCGCATTCGTTCGTTGGTTTATGGAGTGTTCCTCGCGCAGGAAAGGCTTACAGCCATTCGAGAAGTTGCTGCCCGATTTGAGGTCCTCAGCAACGTTCTGGCGCAGCGAGAGTCGACCGGTGTGACGTCGGAGTTGGAGGCTCGAATCATTGAAGGGAGCGCGCTCACACTGCGGCGCCAGGAGCGGGAGGCAGAACTGGCGGCGAAAATGCCGTTAGCGCAGTTGAATCAGCTTCGGGGCCAGCCGGTCAACGCGCCGCTCCAATTACCTTCCGCGCAAGTCGGAGTGACTGTGTTGCCAGCGCTGCCGAGACTGCTGCAAAGCGCTCGCGCTTACGCCGTCGAGATTCGCATCCGCGAGACCGAACTGGCGCAGCAAGGCATAAAAGTTTCGTTGTCGAAAAACGAACGTTATCCGGCCGTAACGGTTGGACCGTTTTATTCCTTTGAGAAGGCGGCGGACCAAGAACAGCAGGCTGGCATCGGCCTTTCGTTGCCCCTGCCTCTGTGGGACCGCAATACCGGAAACATCGAAACCAGCAAAGCGCGCGAGCAACAAGCACAAGCCTCGTTGCTGATCACACAGCGAGACGTCGAGCGCCGCGTAGCTGAGAGCGCGGCCATCCTTCAAGCCAAACACGACGAGATCGACAAGTGGCAGGCAGATACACTCTCCAAATTCCGCGAGGCCGCTGAATCCTCCGATCGCAATTATCGTCTCGGCGCCGTTCCTATCTCGATCTACGTCGAGACCCAAAAGCAATATCTCGAAATTACCGGGACGCTCCTCGACATTAAAAAGGACGCGCTCCAATCCGCTCAAGAATTGGAAATTCTTACCGGTTTGAACTTCTGCAAAACCGAGCAGGGGCCATGATCGACAAGATTCTGGAGTTTGCGATTAGGCAGCGCGCGCTTGTGTTGATGGGCGCGTTCGTATTGCTGCTGGGCGGCATCTGGTCGGCGAAGAAGCTGCCGATGGATGCAATCCCGGACATCACCGGCGTGCAGGTTCAGGTAAATACCACCATCCCGTCGCTCGCCCCGGATGAAGTGGAGAATCTTGTGACTTTTCCGCTCGAAACCGCCCTTGGCGGTATCGCGGGCGTAACGGAGATGCGTTCCCTTTCCCGTTTCGGTCTGTCGCAGATCACCCTTCAGTTTAGCGACAACACCGATATCTATCGCGCACGCCAGCTTGTCGCTGAACGCTTGCAAGGCGTTGCCGATTCGATTCCACCGGGACTGACCCCGAAGCTGGTGCCGAATACGACCGGGCTTGGCGAAGTTTTCTATTACTCGGTCGACTACGAACCGGGCGCGCCAAAGGCCCCAGCCACTCGCAAAGCGCAGCTCATGGAACTTTGGGAAATCCAGGAATACGTCATCAAGCCGCATCTGCGGGCCGTTCCTGGGATTGCGGAGATCAATGCCTACGGCGGCTACGTGAAACAGATTGTAGTCCAGCCGAAAATCACCCAGTTGCGCGATGCCGGTCTGACCGTGAGCGACCTTGCGCGGATCGTGGGCGAAAATGTCGACAATGCCGGTGGCGGCATCGTTAATTCCGGTGAGGAACAACTCGTCATTCGCGGCGTCGGTCGTGTTGTTTCACCGGAAGAAATCTCGGGCCTTCCAGTAAAATTCGCCGGTGGCGTGATGCCGCTGCGCGTCAGGGACGTGGCGGAAGTTCAGATCGGCCACGCATTTCGCAGCGGAGCTGCGACCGACGAAGGCCAGGAAGCTGTGCTCGGTGTGGCCATGATGCTGATGGGCGAGAACAGCCACGCGGTGGCAGAGCGGGTCGAGCGCAAGATGGAAGAGATAAAGAAGCTGCTGCCGGCCGGCGTTGTCATTAAGCCGCAATACAACCGAAAGGATCTGGTCCATCGAACGATTCAAACCGTTGCCACAAACCTTTTTGAAGGCGCTTTACTCGTCGTGGCGGTACTGCTGTTTCTTCTCGGAAACTGGCGAGCTGCGCTCATCGTCGCAACGGCGATTCCCCTCGCATTTCTCTTCGCCATTACCGGCATGGCCCGCTTTGGCATCTCTGGAAATCTGATGAGCCTGGGTGCGATCGACTTCGGGCTCATCATCGATGGCGCGGTCGTCATCGTGGAAAACGTCGTCCGGCAGCTCGGTCTCAAGCAGCATCAGCTTGGACGGGCGCCGACCAGGGAAGAACGAGTGCAAACGGTGTTGGCCGCGAGCAAGCAAGTCGGCACGCCGATGTTCTTCGGCGTCGTGATCATCGCGATTGTCTACGTGCCGATCCTCGCGCTTTCAGGAATCGAGGGAAAAATGTTTCATCCCATGGCGTTGACGGTCATGCTCGCGCTCGGCGGATCGCTGGTTCTGGCCCTGACGCTTATGCCTGCGCTGGCTGCGTTTCTGCTGCGCGGGCGGATCCGTGAAGGCGACAACTTTGTCGTCCGTCTTTGCAAGGCTCTTTATTCACCAATCCTTCGCGCATCGCTCAGGTTGCGCTGGCTTGTCCTCCTCGGGGCGCTGGCGCTTTTCGCGCTGGCTCTCCTCGTCTTCAACCGCCTCGGCGCCGATTTCATTCCCGTCCTCGACGAAGGCGCTTTCACCATGATGGTTTTTCGCGCCAATAGCATCAACCTCGACGCGACCATTGCAGCGCAGATTAAGACAGATCGCGAAATCAGAGAGCGCGTGCCGGAAGTCGAGCGCGTGTTTTCCCGCATCGGCAGCGCCGAAATTGCGACCGACCCGATGCCTCCGAGCGATTGCGACTTTTACATTTATTACAAGCCGCAGCGCGAATGGCGAAAGGTCGACGGCCGGCCCATCAACAAAGAAGAGCTGGCCAAAATCATCACCAAGGAGCTTGAAGCGATCAATCCAGACGCGCACATCATGGTCGCGCAACCAATCGAAATGCGGTTCAACGAAATGCTCGAAGGAATCCGGGCGGATATCGCCGTCAAGATTTTCGGGAACGACTACGACGTGCTGGAGCGTCTCGGTGGGGAAGTAAAAGATGTGCTCGAGCAAATTCCCGGCACGCGGGAGGGCGAAGGCGAAGTCGAGTTTGAGACGACCGGTCGTTCGCCCATGCTCGAGATCAGGGCCAAACGGGACGTGTTGGCGAAATACAATCTTCACAGCGGGGACGTGAATCAGGTGATCGCTTCCGCGCTAGGCGGGCAGACCGTTGGGACACTCGTCGAAGGCAACCGGCGATTCGATATCGTCGTTCGGCTGGCCGAGACGGACCGCGAAAATCTCGACGTCATCCGCGCTTTGCCTGTTCGGGCGGGCGACTCTGGCATGCTGCCGCTCGGTACGCTGGCCACTATTGAACGCATCAAAACCGTATCCCCCATTTTGCGCGATTCCGCCCAACGGCGTTCAGCCCTGATGGTAAATCTCGTGGGGCGAGACGTGGAAAGCTGGGTGCGCGAAGCTGACGCGAAAGTGCGGGAAAACGTCAAACTTCCCGAGGGCTACACTCTCGAATTTGGCGGTCAGTTCGAGAATCTTCGCGAAGCCAAGGCGCGCCTCGTCCTTGTCGTGCCGGCAGCCTTGATTTTCATATTCGTGCTCATCTTCATGGCCTTCGGCAGCGTGCGGCAAGCGTTGCTAGTTTATTCCGGAATTCCGCTCGCGGTCACAGGAGGAGTCTTCGCGCTCTGGATTCGGGAGATGCCGTTTAGCATTTCTGCAGCGGTGGGCTTCATCGCCTTGAGCGGAGTGGCCGTGCTAAACGGCGTGGTCATGATTAGCTATTTCAATCAGCTTCGCCAACAGGGGAAGGATGTCCGCTCTGCCGTCATCGAAGGTTCCTTAACGCGGCTGCGCCCGATCTTAACGACCGCGGCGGTCGCGGCTTTTGGGTTCATCCCCATGGCTCTTTCCACCAGCGCAGGAGCGGAAGTGCAAAGGCCGCTGGCAACGGTCGTGATCGGCGGAATCCTCAGCTCCACTTTCTTGACCCTGATTCTGTTGCCCGCGCTCTATGAGTGGCTTGAAACCCGCGAATCAAAGCCGCATTCACTCCAAAAAGGGGCGTGAAATTCCGCGAGTTGAAAAGGAAAGCGTCGCCGCCCTTGCACGGCACTCCCCCCTCGGGGCTATCACGAAACGAGCGACTCCGTTGCCTCTGAGTATCGGACTTTGGTCCTATACTTTCGGCGTATATTGTATTGCCGGAGGCGATCGTGGGGCGTAAACTATGGTCATGAAAACCATCGGCACATTCGCTGTAGTGGTGACTGCGAGCATTGCATTGCTGCAACCTGCGGAAGGTCGTTCCTACGGAGGAGGCGGCCGCTCGTTCTCATCGGGATCCCACTTTTCCTCAGGCGGGCATTATTCGGGCGGAGGTTATTCCAGGGCGTCGTCCTACTCACGGTCGGCTCCACGTTATTACTCGGGCTCGTCGCCGCGCTATTCGGCAACAACGACGGCTCGGAGCAGAGTTTACGCGCAATCCAACTCAACCCGTCGTTACTCTTCGCAGGCGGCGTATCAGGGGCGCCAGGCCTCGCAGTCACGGCTTTCCACTACGCGGAGAACCGCTCTCAACCCAGACATCCCTCGTAACTTCAACCCTCGCCTGAATTCGCAGGTGGCGGCGAATCGCGCCAACATCCGGAGCCCTCAGACTTTTGCGAACACACGCGTCATCGGGCAGCACACCGCCGCGCAGCATCCGAACTGGAACCGGAATCACGACCATAATTGGAATGGCCACCGGTGCCACTGGCATAACAACCACTGGGTGATCTATGGCCTCGGATATTACCCGTTCTATCCCTGGGGCTACGGTTACGGCTATGGCTACCCCTACAGCTCGTATTATGACGACGGCTATTACGATGAAGGTTATGCCGCCAACGATTACTCGCAGCAGAATGGATACGATGCGAATTCCAGCGTCAGCCAGGTCCAGGAAGCCCTCGCGAGAGAGGGATTTTACCATGGAGCGATCGATGGCAGCGTCGGTCCTGCGACTCGAAATGCTTTGCGGCAATTTCAAATCCGCCATGGCTTGGAAGTGACCGGCCAAATTGATGGCCAAGTGCTTCAAGCGCTGAGACTGAGATAAGTGTTTCGCCGGCATGGCTCGGAAGACCGCGAAGAAACAGTTCCCGGCGCGCCGTAAGTTTAATCTTCGGCGCGACGCGACGGTCGCCTCCGGGCAGCGTGAAATCGAAAGAGTGTTTGGATTGCCCGAAGGCAGCGTCCGGCTTCACCTGCCCAGCGGACGCCCTGCCCGCGCGGACAAGAGCATCGACGCTTTGCTCGACGGTTACGCCCGGCGGTAGCGGAAGTTCCGGTCCGCTCACCGCAAATGAATTGGCGAAGCTCGTCCTGATCCGAACCGGTCTGCCGTGCTTGCTTCTCTTCGGTTCGCGCTGGTCGGGTTCATAATCCTTTTCGCGAACACGGCTTTCGGCGCGCCTCCTCCACGGGAACACGAGAGCGAGATTCGAGCGCTGATTGAAGACAAGTTCGACCTCGAGGGACCGGGAGTGGCGATTCTGGTTTCGCGGCGCGGCGGGCCGTTGCACATGGCGGGCTACGGGATGGCGGATGTGAAAGCCCGCGCACCCATCACTCCCGATTCTCTTTTCGATCTGGCCTCTGTCTCCAAGCAGATGACGGCCGTCGCGATCTTGAAGCTGGCCGAAAAGGTCAAACTAAAACTCGACCAGCCTGTCGCACGCTACGTGGAGGACTTCGCGGTGCCGGTGAAAGGACGGGCGATCACACTGACCGACTTGCTTCATCACGTTTCCGGCCTGGCCGATTACACGAGCGATGATTGGGATGGGAGCGACGCAGAGTTCGCGTCCCTGACCGACGAGATGCATCTCAAATGGTTGAACCGGACCAAGCCGCGCCGCGCCCCCGGCCTGAAGTATGAGTACGACAATTCCGGATATGTCCTGCTCGCCCTCGTCGTCGAGCGGGTGAGCGGGCAAAGCTTTACCAAATACGTGCAGGAACAACTCTTCGCGCCAGCGGGAATGGGACACACGTTCATTCTAGATGGCACCGCGAAGCTACCGAAGGAGGCGGTGCAAGGCTACGCTACGAACGACAAGGGCAAGGTCAGGCGCTCGTCCATGCCGACGGTCGTTACCGGGGATGGCAGTGTTTACACGTCGATCCGCGAGCTGGCCTTGTGGGACAAAGCACTGCGCGATCATACCGTGATCAGCCAGCAATCCCAGGAGCTGGCTTGGACAAATGGCCACTATGATAACGGCAAGCCGATCCGGAATGAGGATGGCGATGGCTACGGTTTGGGCTGGGTAATCGAAAAGAACGGGACCGTCTCACACAGTGGCAGCTGGAACGGGACGGCGAGCTACCTTCTTCTCGACTTGAAGGATGGCTTTACGGTGGCAGTGCTGAGCAACGACGAGAAAGCCGACGTGGGCGATCTGGCGGAAGAGATCCGGAATCTGTTCCGACACGAAAAAGAGAAGGACGAATGATCCGCCTTCGTCCCGCATCCGCGGCTAAAGCGGGAAGGCGAATGACTTCACATCACTTCAAGACTACGGAACGAGCGAATCATGGATCACAGCAGCGTGATGGCGACCATGGTCGTTTGAAGTCGAACCGCTTTGCGGCGCGAACTTGAACTAAGTCCGCGCCGCATTTGTCTCTCATCACCGCATCATGGCGCCGGATCCAGTGCGAGAGTGATCTGCCACACATCGGCGTTATCTACCGTCTTGACCCGTTGCGCGTCGTAAATCCATTCCCACCGCGCCTTGGACTGGTAACCAGGGGCGAAAGCTTTGAGCAGCTTGCCGTTCTCCGAGTTACTGAGCGGGGTGGGATCGACGCCGGAGGTCCAGGTGAACTCGAAAACACCGGGCGTTTCGGTAGGGACAACGACACTTTCTTGTCCACCATCAGGTCCTGGATTGGGCCGGTTCCAAACGCGCAAGGTGGCACTGGAAACAGGCTGACCGCTGATTGCGTCCACCACACTTACGCGGACCCGCGAGAGATCGGGAAGGGTG
>QHMY01000236.1 GCA_003218305.1 Verrucomicrobiota bacterium | reverse complement strand
TTCGCCAATTCGAGTGTCTTGCTCGTGGTGATTGCGTTCATCGTTGCGCAGGCGGTGGTGAAGTCAGGACTCGGCCGGCGGATCAGCCTCATTATGGTGAGCCGCTTCGGCGGTTCGCCGCTCGGTCTTGCCTACAGCCTGGTGTTCACCGACGCCCTCATCGCGCCGGCGTTCCCCAGCAACACGGCACGCGGCGGCGTGCTTTTCCCGATCGTGCTCTCCATCGCCAAGGGAGCGGGCTCCGAGCCCGACAGCCCAAAGGGCCGGCGTCTTGGTGGATACCTCATGTTTTGCTCGATGGCCGGTCTCGCGGTTTCGTCCGCGCTGTGGCTGACGGCTACCTCTTGCAACCCGATCGGCGTGCAGATCGCGCAGAATGCGGGGCTCAAGATCACCTTCGGCAGCTGGTTCATCCATTCCTCGGTGCCAACGCTCACCGCAATGCTGATGTTGCCGTTCCTCGTTTCCAAACTGTTTTCGCCCGGTGTCGGGGCGACGCCAGAGGCTCCGGCCGCGGCCCGCAAGGATCTGGCCGGCATGGGCCCCATGTCGCGAGACGAATGGATTACGCTGGTGACGTTCGCGCTGATGGTCGCGGGCTGGGTCTTCGGTAGTGCGCTGAAGCTCAACGGTACCGCCGTCGCCTTCATGGGCTTCGGCGTGATCCTGTTGACCGGCGTGCTCACGCTGGGCGACATCTCCAAACAGGGTGATACGCTGGTGACTTTTCTGTGGCTCGCGGTCTTGTTCGCCCTGAGCGCGCAGCTGAACGAACTCGGCTTCATGGGCTACGTGGGCGAGCGCCTGGCCTTGCGCCTCGACGGTTTGTCCTGGCCGCTCCTTTACCTCACGCTGGTCGCTCTCTACGTCGGCCTCCATTACTTCTTCGTGAGCCAGACCTCGCAGATGCTGGCGCTGCTCGCCGTATTCCTCGATGTAGGCATTCGCGGCGGGGTGCCGGCTGCTCTCATGGCTCCTGGCCTGCTCTTTGCGAGCAGCTATTTCTCGGTGATCACGCCGCAGGGGGGGAGCCAGAACATTATCTTCGTGGCGAGCGGTTATCTCAAGCAGGGGGAGCTCTACAAGCTCGGGCTCATTACGACTCTCGCGTTCATGGCGGTCTACCTCTTAATCGGCACGCCGTGGATCCTTTTTCTTACGCGGTAACACCATGATTTTGTAACTACGTGATCAGGTTCTAACTACGAACCACCAACGCCGGGGAGGTAATATTATGATGACTACTTTCGTTAACGCTCTTAGGGAGCATCCTGAGCTCGCGGTCTTCATAACCCTGGCGCTCGGGTTTGCCATCGGCCGCGTCAAGATCGGTTCGTTCGGTCTCGGGACAATAGTGGGCACGTTGCTCGCCGGCGTGGCGGTCGGGCAAATGGGCATCCAGGTGCCGGCGGTGGTGAAGTATATCTTCTTCGACCTTTTCCTCTTCACTACTGGATACAAGGTCGGGCCTCAGTTTTTTCGCGCCCTGAAAAAGGATGCTTTGCCCCAGGTGGTGCTCACCATCGTGCTTTGCGTCACCTGTCTGGTGGCCGCGTACGCGGCGGCGAAAATCCTTGGCTACGATATCGGGACAGCCTCCGGTCTTCTGGCCGGCGCCTTTACGGAATCGACTGTTATCGGAACGGCCAGCGACGCGATCAACCGTCTTGACCTTGCTGCCGCAGACAAGACCAGCCTGATCAACAACATCCCGGTGGCCTACGCCGTTACTTACCTGATCGGCACGGGATTCGTGGTCTGGTTTCTTCCGAATATCGGTCCAAAGCTCATGGGAATTAACCTCAAGGAGGAGGCCCGGAAACTCCAGGCGCAGATCTCGGGCTCGGAAAAAGGCGGGGCCGGGAAACTGTCCGCCTATCAGGTTCTGGCCGTTCGCGCCTATCAAGTTACTCGACCGGACTTGCTCAACCAGACGGTGGCTGAACTGGAAGCGCGCCCCAGGGAGCATCGCGTCTTTGTTTCCCGCATTCGCAGGAAAGGCGAGATTATCGAACCGGAGCCCAACACCGTGATTCGGGAAGGGGACATTTGTGCAGTCCTGACGCGCTCGGAGTTGCACATGGACCGCGGCGGTGAAATCGGACCCGAAGTCAGCGACAAGGAATTGCTCGATTTCCCGGTCGAGTTCCTCGACGTGGTCATCACCAAAAAGGCGATCATCGGGACGAGCATGGCGGAACTGGCCAGGATGGATTGCGCTCGTGGCGTATTCTTGAAGAAACTGACCAGGACCAGTCAAAAGATGCCCTTCACGCCTGAGCTGCGGCTCGAGCGGGGTGATCTGGTGACGCTTTTTGGTGCGGAGAAGGACGTGGCGCGGGCGGCCGATTGCCTCGGGTATCCCGACCGCCCCACGGTGATGACGGACATGATCTTCGTCGGGCTCGGCATCTTCCTGGGCGGTTTGGTCGGATTGCTGACCATCGTGGTGGCCGGCCTGCCCCTTACTCTCACGGCTAGCGGAGGCGCACTCATTATGGGCCTGGTCTTCGGATGGCTGCGCGCCGTTCACCCGACGTTCGGTCGCATCCCGGAATCGGCTATGTGGATTTTCGATACCGTCGGTCTCTCCGTCTTCATGGCCTGCGTGGGATTGGCCGCCGGGCCCAGCTTCTTTTCGGGGCTGCAGAAGTCTGGACTGAGCCTGGTCGCTGTAGGTCTGGTCGTCGCCATTTTGCCGCATACCGTCAGCATCCTGTTTGGACGTTATGTCTTGAGGATGAATCCGGTGATCGTTTTGGGTGCATGTTCCGGGGCTGGGACGGTGACGGCTGCACTGCGCGCCATCCAGGAAGAAGCGCAGAGCGAGCTGCCCGCCCTCGGTTACACCGTCCCGTACGCGATCGGCAATATTATCCTTACCGCCTGGGGTCCCGTCCTGGTCGCGATGATGTCGTAGGGTGAGCGGTTAATCAAAGCCTGTCCCCATGTCCGTCGACCCGTCGATTGTCCGGAGTGTGCCACTCCCGATTGGCATTGATCTGGTCGCCACCGTCTTGTTCAGCATCACCGGAGCGATGGTGGCCATTCGGCGTCACTATGATGCCGTCGGGATGTTTGTGCTGGCCATGGCTTGTGGTCTGGGCGGCGGCTTGCTGCGCGACGGTCTCTTTATCCAAGCCGGGCCGCCGGCAGCCATGCGTGACAGCTCCTATATGTTTGCGGTCCTCGCGGGCTGCGTGTTGGCCATCCTGCTCTTCAAACATGTGGAACGGTTATCGAAGCCATTCCTCATTATTGATGCGCTGGCCACGGGAGCCTACGGCGTGGTGGGCGCGAGCAAAGCCTTTGAAGCGGGTCTGGCCGTTCCCGCATGCATTTTTGTAGGAGTGGTGAATGCCGTGGGCAGCGGTCTGATCCGCGATGTCCTCGTGCGCGAAGAGCCGCTCATGCTGCGGCCGGGGCAATACTATTTCATTGCTTCCGTGGCTGGAGTGACGGCATTTGCCGTGTTGGCAAAATTCCTTCACGGTCCTCTCGTGCCGTCGGCCCTCGTGGCCATCGCGGTCACATTCGTGATTCGGCTCCTCGCGATCTTCTTCGACTGGAAGACCCACGCGATCCGCTCAGTCATGCCTCAGCCGCCCTCCGATTGAGCCGGCAGAATGTCGTCATCTTTTGCGCTCAGTTCGTACGACCAAGGTCCAATGGTCTAGGAGCCGTTCTCCCCGGACACTTGAGATCAACAGGAAGAACATGAAACCAAAAGCCGCTCGACCCGGATCTGTAATCCAATCATCTCACGCCCTGGTGGCGATCGCCTGCGCTGCGTTGCTTTCGTCCGGCAACACTTCGCTGCGCGCTCAAACTGCACCACCAGCCACGCAGCCGGCGGTCCAGGATAGTGCCGCGCCCGCGGCTGAAGCACCGGCGCCAAAGATTCCGAATGATCAGTTGGATTCGTTGGTGGCGCCGATTGCGCTGTATCCCGATACGTTGCTCGCGCAAACGCTGGCCGCTGCCACTTATCCGCTGGAAATCATCCAGCTTCAGCAGTGGATGGGAAAAAATAAGACTCTAAAAGACAAAGCCCTGGCTGATGCCGTGGCCAAAGAGATGTGGGATCCAAGTGTGCAATCGCTGGCCGGAATGCCCGATGTGGTGGAGCGGTTGGCGACCAACATCCAATGGACGACCGATCTGGGGAACGCCTTCCTTGATCAGCAGGAGGATATTCTGGCTGCGGTCCAGCGCATGCGCGCCAAGGCCCAAGGCACAGGCTCTTTGAAGACGAGCCAGCAACAGACGGTGAAAACCGAGTCGGTGGAAGGCAACAAGGAGGTCATCGTCATTCAACAGCCGAACCCGGAAGTTGTTTACGTTCCTTCCTATGATCCGGCGGTTGTTTACGGCCCGCCCGCCTATCCCTATTACCCATATACCTATCCGGGATACGTGCCGGGAATGGGACTCGCCATGGGGACTGGCATCGTCCTGGGAGCTGCCTGGGCGAACAACAACTGGGGTAATTGCAATTGGAACAACGGCGGCAACATCAACATCAACAACAATAACAATTTCAACCGCAACAATATCAACAACGTCAACAACCGCTCCGGCAACAACTGGTCGCACAATCCCTCGCATCGCGGCCCCGCCCCTTATTCGAACCGGTCGACGGCGAACAAGTATGGCGGCACCGATCGCGGAGGCCCGAATACCAATCGAACGGCAGGCGATCGATCCGCAGCCAACAAGCCGGGCGGCGATCGATCTGCAGGCAACAAGCCCGGCGGCGATCGGTCCGCAGGCAACAAGCCCGGCGGTGATCGATCCTCTGCCAATCGGCCCAGCGGCGGTGATCGATCCTCCGCCAATCGGTCCAGCGGCGGAAACCAGATTTCCAACCGGCAGGTCTCCAGCTCACCGAGCTCCAGGAGCAACAATGCTTTTAACAGTGGAGGGGGAAACCGGAGTTCGGCCGCGGCCAGTCACAGTCGCGGTGCTTCCAGCATGGGAGGTTCGCGCGGGGGCGGTTCGCGTGGCGGAGGATCGGGAGGCGGCAGAAGCGGTGGCGGTCGCCGGCGGTAAAAACCATTGAGTCGAGAGAAGCCAATG
>QHMY01000184.1 GCA_003218305.1 Verrucomicrobiota bacterium | reverse complement strand
CTTGCTTCCGTTCGGACCTGACCCGGAGCTTTTTTCGTCTGGACGTAGGATAATTCGAGCTGGCCTTGATTAACCAGCATCTTGCCCTGAAGCCGCAAAGACTTCACCGCGCGCAACGCGTCGGCTCCTCCCTTGGCCTCGATATTCTTGGCCACCAATGCATCCACGGTAATTGGTTTCAGCTCCTGCGCGCCGAGCGGCGCCGCGATCAGGGAAGCCGAGACCAGTGCCATCGCCAACGGTCGTAGTTCCATAAGTCTCGATCCTAAATGGCGGCGACTGATTTCGCCGCCAAACGAAACACCATGGCAGATGGGTGGCCCTCGGGCAATTGACGTTCTCTGTTCCAAAGCGAAGGCTTGAATCTCCCGAGTCCGCGCACTACTCCTCGTGGCGTGAACGGCCAGCCACCACCGATTCCATCACGGCCACCGGTTCAACTCCCGAGGTCGGGCATGGGTTGTTTCGCGGTAGGTTGCCTCACTCTTCTCATCATCGGTTTCGTTCTCGTGGCCGGCGTGATCGGCGGCACCTGGTATTTTTGCCGGAAAGCGGCTGACGCCCTGACTTCGTCCCAACCGGTCGAGCTCGGGATCACCGCACCGGACGAGGCGCAGGTCCGCAACGCCGAACGGTCTGTTACCCGGGTCAAGACCGGGATCGCGACCGGGCAGGAAACCACTGTCGCCTTCACCGCCGCGGACTTGAATGCGTTGGTCGATCGCGACCCGAACTTTAGCGAAGTGCGAGGCCGAATTCGATTCGATATCGCGAATTCGATCATGACGATGAGGGTGAGCGCGCCGCTGGACGAGATTCCCTGGTCCCGCTTGCAAAATCGCTGGCTTAACGCCAGCGCCACCTTCGGCTTTGCCTACGCGTTCGAAATGTTTCGGCTCGACCTAAGATCCGCCGAAATCAATGGGTATCAGCTGCCCGAAGAGCTCTGTTCGAACTTTGTTTCGTCGTTCAACCGGCGTCTCAACCAGAGCTTTCAGGACAAGATCCGAGAAAGTGAAGGCGCCGAATTCTGGGACCACGTGAAAAGCATCTCGCTCGAAGGCGATAAACTCGTGGTGACGACGAAGAACGACTAACGCTCGGCGTCGTCATCGTCCTCGTCCCTCGTTCTCGTCCTCGTCCTCGTTCTGGTTCTGGCTCTCGAGCCTTTCCTAATTGCCCAGGTCACGAGCAGGAGCACGATTACGAGTATGATGGCATCGCGAAAGCAGGTGCAACGCGGATAGGACCTACGCTTTCAACTCGTCCTTTAAGTCACGAACTTCACCGCAGCGTCATTGATCTCCCGGAAAACGCTGGCGGCGATTTCGAAAGATCGCAGCCGCGCGGCGTGATCGAAGATTTGGGCGGTGGCCATGACTTCGTCGGCTCCGGTTTCGTCGAGCAATTCTTCCAGCCGGCGCCGGACTGTTGCGGGTGAACCGACGGCGGAGCATCGAGTCCGATGCTCGATCGCGGCGCGCTCCGCCGGACTCCAGGAGCCATCCATGCTCTCGACCGGCGGGGGAAGTTTTCCGGGGCGACCGCGAATCAAATTCAGAAACATTAGTTGTGCTGAAGTAAAAATCCGGCGGGCCGCGGCGTCGGTTTCGGCAGCAAAGACCCCGGCGCCGATTATGACGTGCGGCCTGGCGAGCGCGTCGGATGGAATGAATTCGCGTCGGTAAAGTTCCAGCGCAACCTGAAGGTAGTCCGGGGCGAAATGCGACGCGAAAGCGAAAGGGAGCCCGAGCTCCGCCGCAAGGCGCGCGCTAAAATCACTCGAACCGAGAAGGTAAAGCGGAACGTTCAACCCGGCCCCTGGCACGGCTACCACGGCCTGGCCGGGCGCGGCCGGCCGGAGGTAGGATTGCAGCTCGAGCACGTCTTGCGGGAACGTGTCGCCGCCGCTGCCGAGATTGCGCCGCAGCGCACGCGCGGTGACTTGATCGCTGCCCGGCGCGCGGCCCAGGCCGAGATCGATGCGACCGGGATAGAGCGATTCGAGCGTGCCGAACTGTTCCGCGATGACGAGCGGGGCGTGGTTTGGAAGCATGATCCCGCCCGCGCCGACCCGGATTGTTTTCGTTTTTCCGGCAACGTGGCCGATAACGACTGAAGTGGCCGCGCTCGCAATTCCCGGAAGATTGTGATGTTCGGCGAGCCAATAACGGTGATAGCCCCACTTCTCCGCGTGCTGCGCGAGATCGACGGTGTTTCGGAACGCGAGCGCCGCGTCGCCGCCCTCCATGATCGGCGAAAGGTCGAGAATGGAGGAGAGAATCACAATTCCAAACTGTAGGGCGGGGTCGCTGACCCCGCTAGCATAGGCCTAATCCTCCTCGTGATCGTAATCGTGCTCGTGCTCGAACATTTCCCCCAACGTAGACGGTCGATCACGAGGAATTGCCAGTCGCTTTCGCGAAATGATCATCGCTAGCGACTAGTTCTCGGCCGGGTGCACCTGGAGCCCCACGCGGGCCTTCTGCGGAGTTCCCTCATTGCCGGCTGCGGGAATTAACTGGATCAGATAGCGCATTCCCGTTTCGAGTCCCACTGCCCGCAACCGTCCCTGCGGCGTCAGACCAGAGGGGCTTCGTCCCGAACCGGCGCCGGCGGCGCTGGTTCGCTCGCTCTCGGCCAGGAGAACGCCGTTTCCGTCATAAAGGCGGGCGCTCCAGGCCCGGCCGGGTTCGGCCAACAAAATTGAGTCGATAGAGTCGCCGCTCTCCAACAAAACTTCCTGGTAGGAAGGAGTCGCCGACCAGCTGAAGATGTCCTCGTTCACCGGGGGGTCGGGCAAACCCGGACCCTTGCCGGAATAGAACCAAGGGTTGTTTGGTATTCGACGATAGGTGGGATTCCTTTTCTTAACTTTTTCCACCTCGCCCTGCAGCTCACATTCTTTTGGGGTCAGGATCAGGGCATCCGTCCACTCGGCGTTGAACCGATAAAAACCCCGGGCCTGCCCCGGTCGGGCGCTGATCTCCACCAGGACCGGCGTTTCCGGCGTCAACGTGGCTGCGTCCAGAAGGATCTCATTGTCGTCCTCCAAGCCGAGGGCCGGGATGGAGAGGTGCATCCCGAATGCACTCACCTCCAATTTCGCCGGCTTATTGTAGGGACAAAAGGTTGGGATCTTTTCTTTCGATACTGCGGGCACAATGACCTGGTAGCGGTCGATGTCGTCCAGGACATGTTGCCACGCCCAGTCCATTTCCCGGTCGCGCCGTTCTCCCATCACCGTCTTTTTTTTCGGCGTTACTTTGGTCGGCGGGACTTTCGTCAGGTCGACAATGCGCCCGCCGTTGTCGTCATCGGCCTCGCCCGGATCGGGCTCAATCTCCTTCGCCTTGCGCCGAACGGTCACCGTATAGCTTTCATCGCCACTAGTGAGAGGGTTTCCAAACACGCGTACCTGATATTTCTTCGCCCCAAACTTCTCCGCCAGCTCCGCGGGAAGTTCGGAGACGGGCGCCAATTCGATGGCGACCTGGCCAGAGGTAACTTCTGCGGTGACGTCGGCGTAGTCGGAAAACGAAAGCGAATACCAGTCTTCGTCGGGAGTCAGGAGACGGAGGCGATCGACCGAGAAAGGCGCACCGGTCAGGAAAGCGCTCAATTGACTGGTCACTTCGCCTTTCGCGGGGATCGCCAGTGGTCCCACCTTGGTGGCTCTGCCTAACGAGTCGTTGGGTTCGTTGGCCAGGCGTGCTTCCCAAAAGAAGGAATCCTCCAGGATGGAGGGGACGATGTTATTGTTATCCGTGATGTCGGCGACCAGGTAGTTCAGTCGCCAGTCCGGCGTGTCGAGAGTGTGCTTGCCGTCGCCTTGCGCGAGCGTCGCCAGTGAACCCAGATCAAATCGGCCCGAGGAAAGCAAGTCGTCGGTCGACTTATCGCCGATTCCCATCACGCTTTCGGCCAGAACGGAATCCTCTTCGTAGGCCGTCACTTCCATGACCAGATCGGCTGCTCCGGAAGCAGGGTCGGCGGTGGTAAAGAAACGGGGAAGGTTGAAATTATTGGCAAAGGAAACCGGTTCTCCGGTATCGACCGATCGATTCCAGAGAAGCTGGCGCCAATGGCCGTTTACGCCCGCGGCCATGTACCATTCGCCGGAACCGTTGAGGCCGTCGTCCATGTCATTATGAACGAGCAGGCTTGGAATGCGCACTTCATAAAGCCGCGCTCCCACCGCCTTCGTGGCATCCAGCGCGCCCACCTCGAGTTCGAAGTGATACTCGCCCTGGGGTGCGGGCGGTTCGATCACGAAATCAACCTTGTCGCCGTTTAAAGTTGCGGTGACGAGGTTCGGATCGCCATTTTTCACTTTCAGGAAGAGCTTCGTGGCCGCGATCGGCGCCTTCACGCTAAAGGCGAAGGAGCCCAAGGTGGCACTCCTCGCTCCGGGGTCGCTATTCATTGAAACACGCACCACCCGCACCCGCTGCATCGGTTTTCCCGCCACGAATGGCCGCACTTCTTCGTGGTCGCTCTCAATCAAGTAGATCGGGTGAATCTCCGTTTTCGCACCATGGCCACAGTCAAAAACCCAGTCGCCCACCACGGTCACATGATCGTCGTCCCAGGGCCGGTAGTGGAACGCGTTACCCGTGTTGAGCGGCACGTGCGTCGGAAATCGCATCGACTCGGTTTCCAGCACCAGCTTGCGCTCTCCTTCTTCGCTTCCCAGGACGAGCCAGGCCGACTCGGGAGTGACATCGATCTTCGTATCCACATCGTGGCTGTCATGGATTAACGGCGAATCATCGTGCGAAACCTTGGCAGAGATTTCTTCCGATATCCGGCCTTCCGCCATGACAAACCAATGATCGGTCGGATCGACATGGGGCCATTTGCTCTCGGTGTCCGTGGCGTACGCGGCCTGATCGAGGTAACCACCCGGACACTGCACCGCAAAATGAGTTAACATGGTCACTGTTGGAGTGGAGGCTGGAACAGGCGGCGAGGGAGCATCTCCTTTGAGGATCTGAGAACCGCCCGGCTGGGTCGTCCCTGTAATCCGAGGCCCTGGAACAGGAACGATAGCTGGAGCTGTCGTGGCAATCCCCCAGGTTTGCGGCTGGACGGGATCGAAGGCTGCCGGCCAGCGGCCCTCAATTTTTTCTTCGGGCGATGTGTCGGGCTTCGCCGAGTCCAGGACCGATCCTCGATATTCGACGGCAAAATGGAGCTGCTTCACCGGCGCGGACGCACCCAACGCCTCCCACGGAATGTGCACTTCCGATTCCCACCATGGCGTTTTGATCGGACGGATATCGTCCTGCGGGGCGAAGATCTTCCCGGATATTGTTTTCGTTGTGACGCCGGGAACCGCAACGATTCGGAAGTCGTGACCGTCCCCCGTGGCGGACTCAACCGTTCCGTCCGGAGAAAAACGGAACCGCAAGTCCGACGGTCCGGGAGCGGCGCGACGCTCGCCATCTCCATTGACCCAAATCGTAACCCCGTCTTTTGCATTCTGTTGCCCGAACAAAACTCCGGTAAAGAGAACGAGGCCCGTCCGCGTGTGCGCGATTCTCATCGAATTCTTCCGCTCTGGTTCCAGCGGAATCTTCGCAGCGCCCTGGTATTCCGCCGCGTTGCCCACGCCATCGATTTTCACTTCATGTTCGAGGAGTGGGATCGCTCCCTCCCACGGTTTAGCCTTTTCCCGTTTTGAAAACGTGAGTGGTGGGCCGGCCGGCGGGGCCGGGAATCGATCCATGGTCGGTTTGTCCCGGGCCAGCGAAGCGTCCCCCACAAATCCGGCGTGGTGGCCGCCGGCCAGATCCTGAAGCCCGTTGGTAAAAGGCCACAAACCGACGAGGCCGGGCTCATGCCCTGTCAGGCGCTGAAAGGCCGTCTCGCGAATTTCTTTCCGCGTGCGAACCCGGTTCCAAATTCGCAGGTCGCGCACGTACCCATGCAGATTCTTTTCATTATCCGGCGCCTCGCGGTCAGAACCAATCAGCAGCATCTGGTCGGATAGACCCGACTTGATCACATCCTTCCGCATCTCCCCGCGCTCGTCGTCTCCGTCATTACCTCCCACCCGCCGATCGACTTCGCCGTCGACATAAAAGGTGCGAACGCCTTTTTCATCCATCGTCACCGCCAGGTGATGCCACGTGTCGCCGAGCTGGCGAGTGGACGTATTCACCACCGCGCCGCCCGGAGAGAATTTCAATTCATCGCCCAACGCCATCCAATAAGAATGGCCGCGACCATTGCCAATTAACGTTCCACCCCCGCGGTCCACCACCCGAGCCCACGCTTCGATGGTCAGTTCGCTTGGATTAAGGTCCTTCGAGTACGGAATGACGAGATGGCCGCCGCCACCGTCGAAAAAAACCGAACCCGCGACTGCGCTTTCGGGCGCCACCGGGGCGAGCACGATCTCGCCCCAACTCTCCGGCGCGCGCGCGTCCACCTGGCTCGGCCAGGCGAGTTGCCACTCGCGGTTCTCTCCTTCTGCCGCCAAGGCCAGACCATCGATCCGGCCAAAACCGCCTAACCAATCCAGGCTGATGCGCAGTTCCGCGTTCCAGTTATCTCCGGCAGACCGGATCTGGCCGTCAAACTCCTCTTTGCGGATCTTAAGCGAAGCCACGGTCCCTTTTGCGTCGGCTTGGCGAGCCGCCGTAACCCCTTCGGCGTTCAATTCAAACTCGTAGTCGCCCGGCAATAATCCTTTGCCTCGGCTGTGATCCGGATCCACTCGCACAATCACACGCTTGGCCGCGCGCGGGATGCTCTGGAACAAAACATACAGATCGGCGCCGGAGTGAATCAGGGAGACGCGAACCGGAAACTTCTCTTTCGCGCCAGACAGCGTCACGGTTTCTCCACGGGCGTAGATCAAGTCGTCGGGACCGCCATCCAGGACCGGGACATCCAGCGAGCGGGCGATGATCAGGCGGTCTGGCGCGCCGCCCTGCTTTTTTCGCGCCATCTGGATAGCCCACCAGATCGCAAGGAAAGCGAGAAGGCAGATGAGGGAGACCCAAAGGAATCCCCATCCCCGGCCGCGGGAGGTTTCCATGCGCTGAGGCTATCCTTTTTGGACCGGACAGAACAAGACGCAAAAATACGTCCCTCGTGCTCGTGATCCGCTCGAGCATTTTTCCCTAATCACCTGATCGATCACGAGCAAGAGCGCGAGCATGATTCGAGTGTAATGACACTGCAAAAGCAGTTGCAGCGCACGTGACCTGATGCGCTTCTATGCGATGCCGGAGCGGAAGAAATTTGCGATCACGGCGGCGTATCTGGCGCTGTGCGTGATCTGGAGTTCGACCTGGCTCGCGATCAAGGTCGGATTGCAGGATCTTCCGCCGATTTCGTTCGTCTCCCTTCGCTTTGCCATCGCCATCGCCGTCTTATTGGCGATCTCGATTGGCCGCGTGCGGTTGCTGCCCCTTCGGCGGTCCGATTTCACCCTGCTCGCCTACACCGGCGTGCTCATGTTCGGGATGAACTACGCTCTGCTTTTTTGGGCGGAACTGTATGTGTCTTCCGGTTTATCAGCGGTATTGCTGGCGACCATTCCAATTTTCGGCATGGTCTTTGCCCATTTCATTTTGCCGGGCGAACCGCTCCGCTGGCAACGGGTCGGGGGCGCGATGCTCGCAATCGGCGGCGTGGCGGTGATCTGTTCGCGCCTGCTGGATTTCGGCGGAATGCTCGCTTTCTGGGGCGGAGTCGCGGTCGTCTTCGGCGCGGCCACCGCGGCTTTCTCGAACGTGCTTATGAAAAAGCGCGCGCTCCAGCTGGCGCCGGCCATGATCGCCGCCTGGCAAATGATTTTCGGAACGGTGCCGTTGCTCTTCCTCGGGTTGATCGTCGACGGAAATCCGATCCACTTTCACTGGACGAAAACGGCGGTGTTCTGCCTTCTCTACCTGGCAGTGCCGGGATCGGCGCTCACTTTTCTGCTCCTCTATTGGCTGCTCCCCAGGATGTCGGTCACCAACCTGCAAACAATCTCGCTCATCACGCCGCCGGGCGCAGTCATGTTCGGTTGGCTGCTCGGCGGCGAAACATTTTCACTTTGGTCGCTCGCCGGCGGCGCGCTTGTCCTCGCCGGCGTCTGGATGATTTTCCGAAAGCCCGCCGCACCGGCAAAGCTCCCGGCCGAGCTTCCCTCCTGCTCCTGATCTTGATCCTGATCATGATCTTTCCCGCGATTCTCGAACTTCTAGAGGCTCAGAATTAGGATAAACCGCGGATGACACGGATTCACGGATTTGCATCAAGAATTCCGAAATCCGAGCCATCCGTGTCATCCGCGGTCAGGAATTTCTGGTCTTCTCACCGCTCGCCCGGGA
>QHMY01000183.1 GCA_003218305.1 Verrucomicrobiota bacterium | reverse complement strand
AGAAGTAGTCGCGCGGCCTGCAATTTTTCGCTGTCCCCGCTTCTCCTGTAGCCGCTTCGCTGTGCGAAGCGCCCTTTCGCGTGATCACCCGAACGCCGCCCACAGGGCGGCGGCTACAGCAAATGCCTGAAACTATTTGCCGATAAGAATAAAAACACCGGCAGCCAGTGCCACGAGATAGAGCACGAAAATGCCGGGCCCGAGGTTTAAGCCGAATCCCAGGAGACCGTCGATGATCAGGAAAACCGCGAGCAGAATCATGCCGATGTTTTTGTTGAATTTCATGCCGTCGATCTTCCCGATGCCCTACCCCCGCTGACAATCCAAATGTGGGAGGGGCCTTTGTGCCCCGACAACGAATGTCAGCCAACGATGAGTCGGGACACAAAGGTCCCTCCCACATTTAGACAATCATGCCGACCTCATCGCCGAGCACCTTTGAACGAATAGGCTCTTGGTGAACTCAGGAAAGCGGTCGGGATGCAGAATTCCCGCCAGTAATTCGAGACTATCGACAATGCGTGGGCCGGGTCTGGCGAAGAGGGCGCCCGCATCCACGAGATAAATGCGACCATCGCGCGCCGCGGGAATCGATTCGAACGCTCGATAAGTCCGCAGCAGTTCGAAGTCGCGTTGCGCCCGCGTCACATTATACCCGCAAAGCGCGAGCACCATCACCTCCGGTTGAGCGTCGAGGACCTGGTCCCACGAAACCTGCACCGATCGTTCGTGTTTGCGGCCTAACGGATCGTATCCGCCGGCGATCTCCACCAGTTCCGGTGCCCAGTGCCCGCAACAAAACGGCGGGTCCACCCACTCCATCAGAAAACAGGTCGGACGATCAACCTGCGCCGCTCGCCTGCGCACGTTCTCCACGCGCGCCGACAGGCCGGAGATCGCTTCCTCCGCGCGTTCCGGCACTCCGCACGCGTCCGCCACCGGGCGAATGTCGTTAAGAATATCCGACACGCTCGATGGCTCCAGATTCACCACTCGCGGCGGACCCGGCAGCGTCTCGGCCAATCTGGTGACGGTCCCATAACCGACCGCGCAGACGTCGCACAACTTCTGGGTCAGGATTACGTCCGGCCGCAGCTGGCGCACGAGCGGCTCATCGATGGTGTAGATCGTGCCGCGGTCGCGCAGGGCGCCCCGCACCCACTCATCCACTTCTTTGCTGGTCAGTCCGGCATTGTGCACGGGACAATGCGTGACGCGCGGGCGTTTGTTGGCTTCCGCCGGGAAATCGCATTCATGCGAGACACCGACCACGTCGCCCATCAAACCGAGCACGCCTGCGATCTCCGTCGCCGCGGGCAGGAGCGAGACAATCCGGCTCACGAATGTTGGCTGTCTAACCTGGCGAGATAGGGCGCACGACGACGGCGATGGATCATGCGAGACGTCCGGAGGATGGGAAAGAGAAGGATGTAAACCAGGCTGCTCCAGTTCCAGACCTGCGGAATACAGGCCAGGAGAGCCGCGATTAATCCAAACCCAACCAGGGTGACGAGGCGAAAAATCTGGTAGCGGGTATCGAATTTCTCGAGCTCGGTGAGTTCGAGCGCATCACGCAGACGGTAGGCGTGCAGATAAAGGAGAGTTTGCGAAAGGTAGACCGCGGCGAAACCGAGCCCATAGATGACCAGCAGGGTCGAAAACTCCGACCGCGTCATCGTGGCCGATGGCGCCGACCCGCCGAAGAGACCGGTGATGCTGAAATTAAAAAGAAATTTGAGCGGATAAACGTAGAAGAGAACCAGGAAAAGCATCACGCAGGTCAGGAAGCGCGACATGCCGTCATCGAGGCCATAACGGCGGCAAAATCGGTAATGCCCATTCCAAATCAGCGCGAGAAAAAGGAAGCAGAGGGCGAACGCGGGAAACCCGCGCATCGTGGCCACCAGGTCGTCGAACGTCTTCGGCACGTCGAGTGAGACGACGAGCAGGGTCAGGGCAAAACCGAAGACCGCATCGCTAAAGGATTCCAGCCGGTTCACCTCCCGCCCGCGCTCACGGAATCCGATTGTATCCTGTGATTGGGTCGACCGTGAGCCGCGCAACATGCGCTCTTAATTATCTGGCGAACCGGGAACAGACAAGGGACAAGCGAAGAGCAGCCTTGTTTTGCAGCGAGGGCCCGTTACGAGGATTGCAGCGAGAGCAGCAGGACGCTAACGTCGCTTCGATTCGCAACCTGATTATGCCTATTCGCATCTTCGTTACCGGCGGCACCTTCGATAAGGAGTACAACGAACGCACCGGCCAGCTTTATTTCAAAGACACCCATATCAAGGAAATGCTCCAGCTGGGGCGGGCGAAGGTCGAAGTCTCCATTCGCACCGTCATGATGGTCGACAGCCTCGAGATGACCGACGCCGATCGCGCCCTCATCGTCCAGAACTGCCTTCAGACCAGGGAAAAGCGCATCGTCATCACCCACGGCACCGACACGATGACGGAGACAGCCGCCGCGATTGCTGCCGCCGTTACCGGGAAAACGGTTGTGCTCTTCGGCGCAATGATCCCCTACGCTTTCGGCAGCTCCGACGGTCTCTTCAACCTCGGCAGCGCCCTCTCCTTCGTGCAGGTGCTCCCGCCGGGAGTCTACGTTGCCATGAATGGAAAATGTTTTCCCTGGGACCGCGTGCGGAAGAACCGAGAGCGCGGCGAGTTCGAGGAGATTCGTTAGCAGCAGCTCCACGGGAACATGAACGGAAATTACTTGCTCGCGATTGTCCTCGGAATTGGCTTTGTGGCCGGCCTGCGTTCGTTCACGGCCCCGGCTGTCGTCGCCTGGGCGGCCCACCTCGGCTGGCTCAACCTGCAGGACTCCCGCCTCGCTTTCATGGGATCAACGGCAGCGGTGACGATCCTGTCGCTCCTCGCGCTCGGTGAATTGTTCGCGGACAAGGTGCCTGGAGTTCCGCGGCGAACCTCCATTGGGCCCTTGCTGGCGCGCATCGGCACCGGCGCTTTGTCCGGAGCGTGCCTCGGTGTTGCGGCCAATCAATCGTTGCTCCCCGCGTGCGTGCTCGGAGGCGTCGGCGGCGTGGTTGGCGCATTCGTCGGCTATGAAGTTCGCCGGCAATTGGTCACGCAGCGCCACTTCAAAGACTTCGTAGTCGCCGTCGTTGAAGATTTGACTGCGATCGGCCTGGCCTGCTTGCTTGTTTTTCGTTAGGCGCGGCCCTGAATGAATTCAGACAAACTTGAGTTCCAGGTCGCCGCGCAAAGTTGGCCGCTGGACAACCCTTTTCGAACTTCTCGCGGGGCCAGCACCGAAGCGCGCGTCGTCCTTGTCACCGTCACTGACGGCGAGCACACCGGACGCGGCGAGGGCGTTCCCATTTCGCGTTACCAGCAAACGCCGCAGTCCACTGTCGCTCAGCTCAATCAGATTTTCCCGAAATGCGCCGATCGCCGGCAGATGCAGGAATTGTTGCCGGCCAATGCGGCCCGCAACGCCTTGGACTGCGCCCTCTGGGATTTGGAAGCCAAGTCTTCCGGCAAACGTGTCTGGGAATTGGCGGGGATCCAAGTCATCGATCTGGTTGAAACTGCCTTTACCCTCAGTCTCGATGCGCCGGAAAAAATGGCGGCCGCGGCGGAGGCGAGCAAAGATGCGCCATTCCTGAAGTTGAAACTGGGAGGAGACATCCTGGACCTTTCGCGCGCGAAGGCTGTCCGAAGAGTTGCGCCGGAAGTGCGCCTGATGGTTGACGCCAACGAATCCTGGTCCCCCTTGCATTACCGGGAAATTGTTCCTGCGTTGCGGGAGTTGGGCGTCGAACTAATCGAACAACCTTTCCCGGAGGCCGCGGATGACGTCCTCGAAACCCTGGACCATCCCGTTCCGGTGTGCGCGGATGAGAGTTGCCACACCAGCGCCGACCTGCCCCGTCTCGTTAACCGTTACGATGCGATCAACATCAAGCTGGATAAGACGGGCGGCCTGACCGAAGCGCTGCTCCTGGCCGCGCGTGCTCGCGAAAGCGGCCTCAAGCTATTGATCGGTTGCATGGCCTGCACCTCTCTTGGAATTGCTCCAGCCCGATTGCTAGCGGGCGCTGGAGATCATGTCGATCTGGACGGCCCCCTCCTTCTTGCGGGCGATCGTCATCACCACCTTTCGTATGCGGCAGGAAAGGTCGGCCTCCCCTCTCGCGAGCTATGGGGATGACGCAGGCGGAGTTCGCTCCAGGTCCATCACTTCGCGTTGGTGTCTGGTTCCATCAGGCCAAAAACATTCCCCTGCGGATCTTCCGCGTAGGCCAGCCAGCCCATTTTCGGAATCGCCATCTTCGGCACGCAGATTTTTCCACCGCTCTGCTCAATCTTTTTCGTTGTCTCGTCCAGGGACGGAACCGCGATCGTGTTTATCGTGCCTGGACTCTGACCTTCGCGTGGACGCAATAGCCCGCCGTTAATTCCCGCGTCCTTGTCGTCGCCGGTGGTGACCAGCCAGTATTCAACCGGGCCTCCCTCGAACTTCTTAAACGTCCAACCGAAAACGTCCTGGTAAAACGACTGCACTGCCTGGGGATCATCCGTGTAAATCTCAAAGTGGACGACGCGTTTCATAGCCCTTTCTAAGAGATTCGCCGCTCCTCGCAACATCGCGTGCCTGCCGGGCCGTAGTTTTGCAGCAAGCGATTATCCAGACGAATCGTCGAGCTGTTTCACCACCCGCTTCGGGGCGATCGCGCGAAAACTCTCGGTGATCGCGCCGTGCAAGAGCGCAGTGGGCATCTTCGCGCCTCGCGGAAACGTGAACGTCACCCAGCCGTGCTTGCCGAGCCCGTATTCTGTCGGGGCAGCGAACGAATGCGTCAGCACCTTTTCCTTCGATTGCGGCAGCTTCGCGCTCATCGAAGTCACCCCACCCTCTGCCGCGATGAACACAAAAGCTTTTTTCCCGATCTTTACCGCGAGGTGTCCCCACGGGAAATCCTCCTGCGCTCCCGGAAACGCGAGGGCGAACTTTCGCAACGCAGCTCCCTCCCTGGTCAGCTTTGGCGTCGGCTCGGTTGTCTTCATAGCTGCGTTGGAGCTCCTCACGCGACTTCTCTCACGGAGCCTTAACGGACTCGCGCCCTGAATGCAATCCCGCTCCCTTAGTCGACGGCTTTGTCCCCTTCCCATCCGCGACATCCGCGGTTGAATTTATCCTTCTTAATTCTTCCTTCCTCCTTCTTACTTCCCTCGTGAGCATCGTCGGGAAAGTCGAAAGCCTCTGGCGCTATCCAGTCAAAAGCATGCGCGGCGAGGAAATGGAGGAAATGTTCGCCGGCTATGCGGGAGTTTATGGCGATCGCCTTTTCGCTTTCGAAAGCTCGGACAGTCCAAGAGGATTTCCTTATTTCACCGGACGCGAAAAACGCCAGATGATTCGTTACCGCCCGCGCTTTCGAAATCCCGAGAAAGCAGCCCGGCCGGTCAACCTGAGCGAAGCCGAGAAGCTGAGTCCAAGTATCAATCCGATTTCCGCCTATGGCCCCGAGCTCATGATCGATGTCGACACACCGGATGGAGAAACTCTTGCGATCGATGATCCGGCCTTAATCGACCATCTGCGAGCAAACACCGACGGTAAGCATGCGCTCACCTTGCTTCGCTCGGATAAAGCAATGACCGATTGTCGTCCGGTGTCGATCTTCTCCGTTCAAACGGCGAAGCAACTGGAGGAGGAAACCGGGGTCGCCGTCGATAAGCGCCGCTTCCGCGCCAATGTTTATGTCGATCTTCTGTCTGCCAACGGCTTCGCCGAAGATGAATTCGTCGGGCGGGCGTTGCGTATCGGCTCGAAAGTAACCGTCGCGGTTCTGCAACGCGATGGGCGCTGCATGATGGTCACGCTCGATCCCGATACCGCGGAAAAAACGCCGGCGATCTTGAAAGCCGTCGCGAAATCTCATCAAGGCATG
>QHMY01000099.1 GCA_003218305.1 Verrucomicrobiota bacterium | reverse complement strand
CCCGCAGATCAAAAAGAAGGCCCTGATCGTGGACGTGCGTGGCAATGGCGGCGGCTTTGTTTCACCGCTCGTGATCGAGCGGCTCCGGCGGGCGCTGGTCATGATTGAGATGTCGCGAAACGGCACGCCGCAGACTAACCCGCCCCAGACTTTCGTGGGCCCGATGGTGGCTTTGTGCAACGAATTCTCCGCTTCCGATGGCGACATCTTCCCCTATCGCTTCAAGGCCATGGGCCTGGGCAAATTGATCGGCAAACGCACTTGGGGCGGCGTGGTCGGGATTCGCAACCCGCTTCCGTTGTCCGATGGCGGCCAACTCTTCCGGCCCGAGTTTGCCCCTTACTCGAAAGACGGCAAGGAGTGGGTCATTGAAGGTCACGGGGTGGACCCCGATATCGTGGTCGACAACGATCCCGCGAAAGAATTCAAAGGCGAAGATCAACAGCTTGACCGGGCCATCCAGGAGATCCAGACCGAGCTGAAGACAAAACGCTACGATCTCCCGCCCGTCCCTCCTTATCCGAATCGCAACCCGGCAAAGGGCAACTAATCACTTCTGCTCGTGCTTATGATGCTGCTCCTGATCGATGACTCACCCCTCGTTCCCAAGTTGCACTTGGGAACGTATCTGTCTCGCCAGTTGAGCTGGCTCGACCGATTGCAATCGCAGGCGGCGCGACCGGCAGCAAAGCTTCGGCGACAAACACCGTTCCCAAGTGCAACTTGGGAACGAGGGGAGTTACTCCTGCATTTGATTAATCATTTATGAAAGCGCTCCGCTACTTCTTTTGTGTCGTCCTTCCACCTGTCGCCGTTCTCATGACCGGACGGATACTCAGCTTCTTCCTGAGCCTGTTGCTGACTCTGCTCGGTTGGGTTCCCGGTGTGATCCACGCCTGCCTGGTGGTCAACGATTATCAGGCCGAGCACCGGCGCTGACGCCGGTTGCTCTCCCGAGTGCCTGCATCGCTATGCGAAGCATTGCGGGCAGGGAGTCGAGCCGTAACGCAACCGGCGAAGCCGATGAGCTTGGCTGTCATCCCGAGCGAAGTCGAGGGAGCCCGTGTTTGTATGTCGACGTCGCCCGCACCAAGACTGGGTCCTTCGACTTCTCCCGCGATTGCGGGATCCGCTCAGGATGACAACTTCTTTGGAAACATCGAATCGCCGGTAGTTTCTGTCTGCCCAAGGCAAGAATCACGGCAGGATGAAAGCGCAATATTTTCGCATTTTTCGCTGGCACGTCTTGCGTCATTTGCGTCGTCACCCGCTCCTCGCGGCCTTGAATATCCTCAGCATGGCACTCGGAGTGGCGGTCTATCTTGCCACCCAAATCGCCAATCAAAGTGCCAACCGCGCCTTTGCCGCGACTGTCGATATGGTAGCCGGAAAGGCCGATCTCCAGATCACAGCGGCAGCCCGGAACCTGCCGGAGACGGTCTTGCCGATGGCCGCGTCGGCTGTTGGCGTTTCCGCCGCGACGCCGCTCGTGCGCGGTTTTGTTACCTTGCCGGATTTTCCGGGCGAATATCTCGAAATCCTGGGGATCGACGTTTTCACGAACGGGCCGTTCCGAACATTCGATCCCGCAGGGTTTGACTCAGGAGAATTTGACCTCCAGCACTGGCTGGAACGTCCGGGCCCGATCGCCGTTACCCGAGAATTTGCGGCAAAGCACCATCTGAAGGCTGGAGACAGGATCCGGGCACGGGTGAATACGATCGATCGCGAGCTGGAGGTCGGATTTATCGTCCGAAGTGAAGGCGCCTTCGATTCGAATTTTGCGGCAATGGATATCGGATGGGCGCAGGAATTGTTGGGCCGCCGCGGAGAGTTGAGTGCCGTTCAATTGCGGCTGGCGAATCCGCCCGAGCGCGAAAAAGCGGTCGCGGATATTCGCAAGATCCTGCCCAAGGATGCGACCGTAGCCGGTCCCGCTCAGCGGACCGACGAAGTGAACAAGATGCTGGCCGGTTTCGAATTGAATCTCGCGGCGATGAGTCTGCTTTCGCTGGTGGTGGGGATGTTTCTCATTTACAACACCGTCTCCGCGTCCGTTGCCCGGCGTGGTCACGAGATCGGGATCCTCCGCTCGTTAGGTGTAACCCGGACCGAGGTTCGGGCTCTTTTTCTGGGGGAAGCGATCTTCCTTGGTTCGATCGGCGCCACCCTCGGCCTGGGTGGAGGGCTCTTCCTGGCGAAGTTCCTTGTTGGCACGGTCGCCGAAACGATCTCATCCCTCTACGTGCTCGTGAGCGTTCAACACGTTGTCCTGAATCCGTGGACGTTCTTTCTCGCCTGGGTAATCGGTTTGGCCTCGGTCGTGATCTCGGCCTGGCTCCCGGCGCACGCTGCGGCGAACCTGGATCCAGTTCGGGCGTTGCATCGCGGCGCGACCTTGGAAAGCTCGGTCAATCCTTCCCCGGCATGGTGGCGGAGCGGATTGATTTCTCTGGTCCTCGCGGCCGTTTTTTCTTTTTTCGCGCTCTCGACCGGTCCGCCGTGGCTTGGCTTTGTCGCAACGTTTTTTGTCCTGGCGGGTTTTTCCCTTCTCGTGCCCTGGTCGACCATGCGCTTTAGCTCGGGAGCGAGAAAATTGTTTCGCATTTGGCGGCGTCACCGTGGAAAAGCGGCGATTGAGGCGGAGCTGGGCGCGGCGAATCTTTCCCGCGCTCTTCTTCGAAACTCGATCACGATGGCCGCGCTCGCGGCCGCGGTCGCGATGACCGTGGGAGTAAGCGTGATGGTCTTTTCCTTCCGGGAAACAGTGGCGACGTGGATCAACGACACTTTGATCGCGGATCTCTTTGTCTCACCGGCGGCGAACGAAATTGTCGGGCCATCCTCCTTTGTCCTGCCGGCGGCCGTGCAATTTTTGGCCGATCATCCAGACGTGGAGACCATCGATACGTTTCGTGAAATGGAGTTGCCGATGGGTGGGGACACCGTCACGGTTGCCGTCATTCGTGGGAGCGAGCGGCGTCGTTTCCAATTCGTGCGGGGCAACGGCCCTGAAATCCTGCGTCGATTTCTGGCCGAGCCGTGCGTGCTCGTGTCGGAAAGCTTCGCCCGGAGGCACCACGTTCAAACTGGTCAGTCGATCGAGTTGACCACTCCCGAGGGCGCTCGCCAGTTCCCTGTTGCGGGGACCTTCTATGATTATTCGCGCGATCAGGGCATCGTTTACCTGAGCCAGCGGAGCTTCGTCCAGTTCTGGCACGACGACCGAGTGAACGGCGTGGCCGTTTACCTGAAGCACGCTGGTTCTGCCGAAGCGGTGACCAACGCGTTTCGGGAGAAATTTAACCGCGACGGCCAGTTCGCGATCTATTCGAACCGGTTATTGCGCACGCGTGTTTTTGAAATTTTCGACCAAACGTTTGCCGTAACCTACGTGTTGCGGACGATCGCCGTCATCGTGGCGATAACGGGAATTTTTCTTTCATTCACGATCCTGATCGCGGAACGGTCCCGGGAGCTGGCGATCGTGCGGGCGCTCGGGGGGAGCAGGGGGCAGATCCGGAGGCTTCTGCTGTGGGAAACCGCCTTGCTGGGAGTGCTGGCGGCGGTGATTGGGATGGCGTCCGGCTTGTGTCTCGCGCTGGTGCTCACCGGGGTGATCAATCGCGCCTTTTTCGGCTGGACGATCCAGCTCGCGTTTCCGTGGCGCTCCCTCGCGCTAACGCCCTTGTGGATTTTTGCTGCCGCGGTTGTCGCCGGAGTCCTGCCGGCGTGGCGGGCGGGACGACTCGTTCTGGCCGAGAGTTTGCGTAACGAATGAAAAAGTTGGTTCGAGCTGGTCTCCGTGCTGTAGCCGCTTCGCTGTGCGAAGCGCGATGGCGGATGTGCTTCCAGCCTCGATCTCGCGCCGCCCACAGGGCGGCGGCTACAGGCTTGATTGTCCTCGCGCTCAGCGCGGTTGGCGCGGATTGGAAGACAGCCGAGCCGGGGTGGCAATACCAGTTCCCGAGGGACCACCACGCCCACGGGGATTTCAAGACGGAATGGTGGTACTTCACCGGGAACCTGGTCGACGACCAGGATCACCGTTTCGGCTACGAGCTTACTTTCTTTCGCCAGGGTATTCGGCCCATGGCGGACCGGGATCCGAATTCGTCACGCTTCATCGTCGACGATCTGAAGTTCGCTCATTTCGCGCTCACAGACGTTGCGAAACAGCATTTTCATTTCGAACAAAAAACGAGCCGCGGAGCTTTCGGTGAGGCCGGTTTTGACGAGGGCCAACGCCTGGCCTGGATCGATAACTGGACGCTCAGTTCGAGCGGCCAGGATAGCTTCGATCTCTTGGCCACGGGTCCGCAGGGTGAGATACACCTCCACTTGCGTGCGACAAAGGCGCCCGTCGCGCACGGCGAAAACGGCGTCAGCATCAAGGCCGCCACCAGCGGACATGCTTCGCATTATTATTCGATCCCTCGCCTGGAGACGACGGGCGAATTCGTTGTGCAGGGAAAGGCGCGGCCTCTTCACGGCGAAAGCTGGTTCGATCACGAATGGGCGACGGGCCAGCTTGCTGAGAATCAGGCCGGCTGGGATTGGATTTGCCTGCAATGGGAGGATGGAACCGAGCTGATGCTTTACCAAATGCGGCTCAAGACCGGTGGAGCGGACTCGAGTTCCAGCGGCACTTGGATCGCCGCGAATGGCGCGACTACTCATCTGCGCAGCTCCGATTTTCGGATGACGCCAATTGCATTTTGGAAGAGCAAGACGAACGGCGCCCAATATCCGATTGCCTGGCGCATTTCTCTCCCGGGGCAGCGGGCTGAATTTGTTATCCGGGCAGCGCTCGAGGATCAGGAGCTCGCGCTGGGCCCGATCACGTATTGGGAAGGAGCAATCGACGCAAGCGGGACGCGTGATGGCCAGGCGATCAAAGGCCGTGGCTATCTGGAGTTGACCGGGTATGCCGGTCCGCTCTCGGGATTGAGCCGGTAG
Organism: Verrucomicrobiota bacterium; assembly: GCA_003218305.1. Taxonomy (GTDB): domain Bacteria; phylum Verrucomicrobiota; class Verrucomicrobiia; order Chthoniobacterales; family UBA10450; genus AV80. Next base: position 13,022 of record QHMY01000099.1, on the reverse strand, counting down.
CGCCTACGCCTGGGTGTGCCGGGCGAAGGAGACTTCTACACCCTTGGGCAGGAGGCGTTTGCGGCCGCGCTGACGACGTCGCGCCAGGGTGGCTCGTCCGGCCTTCGTGCTCATGCGCGCGCGGAATCCGTGCTGCTGTTTTCGGGTGCGCTTGGAGCGCTGGAGCGTGCGTTTCATACCGTAAGGGAGTGAAGAGCGGCTACATTACGAGGGGCGCCTCTCCTGTCAATCGCCTACTGCAATTGTTCCGTATCGTAATCGGGAACGAAGGACGAGGGACGAGGGACGAGGGACGAGGACGAGAACGGGGGACGAGGAGGGATGATAGGGGAGAGGAGACGAACATCCGCCATTGCCACGGAGGTCCCTTTGTGGAATAACGGTAGCCCCCATGAGCGAAGTTGTTATCGAGCCCGCGATTTTCGAGGACTTGGACGAACTGTCCAATTTGCTCGGCGAGCTTTTCAGCGAGGAAAAAGACTTTCGCCCCAACAAACAGAAACAACTTCAGGGCTTGCGTTTAATCTTCGAAGACCCCAGTCGGGGCCGGGTTTTTGTCCTCCGGCGCGATCGCACGATCGTCGGCATGATCAATCTGCTTTTCACCATCAGCACGGCGGAGGGTGGTTTCGTTCTCCTTTTGGAAGACCTGGTGGTGCACGACTCGTTTCGCGGCCACGGCTACGGCTCGCAGCTGCTCGAATACGCGATTAATTTCGCCAAGCAGAAGAAGTTTCTCCGCATCACCTTGTTGACCGACCGCCCTGAGCTGCGCTCGCAGAATTTCTTCAAACGCCACGGTTTCTACGAATCCCCCATGTTGCCGATGCGGCTCCTCATCTCATCGGACGCCCCGGCCGAAGTCACCTTGTAAAACCGGACGCGCCCGGGTCGTTTCGTTGTAAGTTTGCTGTCCATGCAAGGCGCGATTCGGCTTTTCAAATTCAGCGGTATCCAGGTCTACCTGCATTTTTCCTGGTTCATTATCGGGGCGTATCAACTCACCCAGCGGTTGAATAATTATCAGTCGCCGATCTTCGCCCTTTACGAGTATCTCGCGCTCTTTGGAATCGTCCTTCTCCACGAATTCGGTCACGCGCTAGCCTGCCGGCAAACCGGTGGAAGGGCCGATCACATCGTGCTCTGGCCTCTCGGCGGCATCGCTTTTGTCGACCCGCCCCGCCGTCCAGGGGCTGTGCTCTGGAGCATAGCCGCGGGACCTCTGGTGAATGTCGCTCTGATCCCCGTTATCGAACTGCTTTGGATATTCGCGGGCCATTCGGAATGGCGATATGACGCTCCTGATACCTTTCGGCTCATCCAGATGATTCGTTACATCAACTTTGGCCTGTTGATTTTCAATCTCCTCCCGGTCTACCCGCTCGACGGGGGACAGATCCTGCGCGCCTTGCTCTGGTTCCCGCTCGGCGAAATTCGCAGTCTGCAAATCGCCAGCGTGGTCGGCTTGATTGGGGGTGCCGCCCTCGCTGTTCTGGCGCTTATGTCATGGTCAATCTGGACGGGCATTCTGGCGTTCTTCATCCTCAGTCGCGCCATTGCCGGCTGGCAGTACGCGAAGGCGATGATCGCCGAAAAAAAAGCGGCGGAGGCGCCGCCCCTGATGCCTCAGGTTTGAGTTGTAGCCGCGGCTCCGCTCGAAGCGCGGCGAGCGAAGACTCTAACACCGACACGTCATTCTTCTCTCCTGAGAATAACCCAGCGTTTTAACGCTGGGATTTGGCGGTCCCACAAAAGGGAGTCCCGTGAAGGGGCGAAAGGAGCACCAAATGGCGCTGGAGGGGCGATGCGCTGTCATCGCCAAGCCCTGTCGTTCACCCCGATCCCCGGCGACGACAGAGCGTCGCCCTCCAATATGGATCTCGTCCTCGAGGAGGACTTGTTCTCGGGTGATGAGGTTCCCCGGGGTTGGCGACGCGGGCAGAGGATTGGCCTTTACGAGGCGAGTTGAACGTCCTCCGTGGCACGCTCCATAATGGAGGGCGACGCTCTGTCGTCGCCGGGGATCGGGCGATGACAGAGCATCGCCCTCCAGGGCCCTGCAGTTACGGTTTTGCTGCCGCGCCGCTCGTCCAGGCAGCCATCTGCGAGGCCAGGCGTGGCTTGATTTCCGCGCGGAAACTGACTTCATCCACCGCGTTGGCCACGGCTTTCGCGGCAGTCGGCGGGAGGTCGGACTTCGCGTAACGTTCCAGCTCCGCGATACGAGCGGCGTCGGAAAAGAAAGTGAACAACCCGGGTGCATAACTGTTCGCCGCGAGCGCGTCGGTTTTCGCGAGGAGTGTCTTCATGTTGGCTTTGGCGAACTGCCACGCCACCTCCGGATGCTCGCTTTGCCGGCCCACCTTTGCCACGAGGTAAATAGCGCGGCTCGTCGGCAATTCGTCGCCGAGCGAAATCTGCAAAGTGCGCGCGGCCAGTTTCGGATCGATCACGGCCGCCAGCGCGTCGTAATAATTCTGCTTCTCCTCGATGCTCGTCGTTTTTAAACCGAGCTCATGCAGTTTGTTCCAGGTTTCGTCATCCGCGTAACGCCCGACGACTGCCAGGATGCCCGGCCGCAGGTCCGGCGCGAGCGATTTCGGATTGACCAGGTATTTTTGAAAGCGCTCACGACAGCCGGCCACGATTTCCTGATCGCCGAGGGTGCCGAGGGCCCTGATCAAACTGCCGCGCAACAACGCGATTTTGATCGGCTCCCCTTTTTTTGGCTCCCAACCGACCTCGTCGAACGAAGAGCGCAAGATTGGCCGGGCATACTTTTGGAATTGGTCCCGTCGCGGCTCGCCGGCCAGCAGACGATTGATGAAGTCGAACACAAGCATGATTTGCTCGCGTTCGGCCAATTCGGTCTTCGTGGGCAATTTTTCGATCAGATCCAAATAGAGCGACAACGGCGCGCGGTTTGCCTGCACCAAAGCCCACGCGTCCGACAACAGATTGACCCGGTCGGCTGAAGCGAGCTTCGGCAAATCTGTCAGGAGTAATTTCCAGGAGGCTTCGTCATACTGGACGCGGTAATTGCCGGCGCCTCCCACATTCAATTTCACCGCCCGCCCGTCCGGAACGCCCGGGAGATCGACGGTCTTGGAAGTCATGAGCAAACTCACCGGTGCAGCTTCGCCCGCGATCGAATAGGTGAGGGGAATTTTCCATTCGAGCGGCGGCGCCTTGGGGAAGTTCACCGTGAAACGTTCCTGCGTGAGCGTGATCTTGCCGGCGTCACGCACTACGTTGACCACCGGGAAGCCGGGTTGTTCGGTCCAGGCGGCCGCGATTTCCACGACCGGTTTGCCGGACGCTTTCGAGAGCGAATTCCAGAGGTCCGCGGTGGTGGTATTCGAGAGCTTGTGGTCGGCCATGTATTGGCGAATGCCCTCTCGAAAAACGTCCTCGCCCAGAAAGCTCTCGAGCATCGAGATGAACGACATGCCTTTCCGGTAGGTGATGTCGTCGAAAGCGCTATTCGCCTCCGCTTCGTTGGCGATCGGTTGCTGGATCGGATGCGTGGTCGAGCGCGCGTCGCCTTCCATGGCGCTTTCCTTGCCGATTCCGTGCCGCCGCGTGGGATCGCGCGGCTCGTTCTTGCTCAGCCAGACTTCCCATTCCGGATTGAATTTCGCCGTGCACTTGGTCCCCATCCAGGAAGCGAAGCCTTCGTTCAGCCAGAGATTGTCCCACCAGGCCATGGTGACGAGATCGCCGAACCACATGTGCGCCGTCTCGTGCGCGATCACGGCGTAAATGCCCTGCTTGGTTTCCGCCGAGGAACTTCCGGGGTCAAACAGGAGACGCGATTCGTAGTAAGTGATGCCGCCCCAGTTTTCCATCGCCCCGCCAAAACCACCGGGCACCGCGATATGGTGAAGCTTCGGGAGAGGGTAGGGAACGCCGAAGTAATCGTTGAAGTACGACAGAATCTCCTGCGAACAATCGAGGGCGTAGCGGCCCAGAACCACTTTGTTTTTTGTGGTGATGACCCCGTGGTCCACGTTCTTGAGTCTCGCGGAAAGCATCTCGAGCTCGCCGGCACAAAAGACATTCAAGTAACTCGCCATCGGTGGCGTGGCCGCGAACCGGATTTCCTTGCCGCCCGCGATGCTGGTCTCTTTCTCGACCGGCATGTTGGACACGGCGATGAAATTCTCGGGAATTACGGCAGTTAACTGGAAGCGGGCGCGGAAGCTCGGTTCATCCCAGCACGGGAAAAAGCGGCGCGCATCCGTCGCTTCGAATTGCGTTCCGAGCATGATTTTTTTTGCGCGGGTGCCTTCTTCCTGGTACGGCGCGTAGAAAAGTCCTTGTCCCTGCTGGTTGATTTTGCCGGTGAAAGCGAGCTCGAGGCTGTGCGGACCGGCTGGGAGCTCGTCGGCCAGCGTAATCGTCAGCGTCTCCTCTTTGGGATCCAATTTTATCCCTGAGGATGGTATGGTCTTTCCGTCAACGGAGGCGCTCTTTATCTCGATCTGGAGCGCGTTCAAGACCAACTGGCGCACCGGTTCCGAGACCTTCAGCTTCACGGTCTCCGAACCGGAGAAGACGAATTTTCCCAAATCGGGGACAACTCGAATCGCGTATTCCTCCGGCACGACCTGTTTCGGCAGTTTCCCGGGCGTAGAAGCAAAATCGAAGGGTTTTTCAGCGCTCACAGTGGTGGAGAGACCAAACAGCATCGCGGTGGCAAAGAAACAATAGAAAGCAGGACGCATTCGGTCACTTAACAACGTGTTCTCTGTTTGCCAAAGACGTTCGGTGAGCGACAGGCTCGAGAACGAAGTCGTGTTAGAAAATCGCGACCTTGGCGGCCGAATTGACGGCGCTCCGCAGGACGTCGAGCGCTGCATTGATCGCGTCCTGGGCAGCGGCCTTGGAGGCGACCGTCAGCGCCAGTTTTACGTCCAGCAGGCTGGCTTCAATGCTTTCCAGTTCGATCTTCGCTTGTTCCGGAGTTTTCACCTCGTTGGCGACTTCCAAGGCAATGCTCTTCGCCTCGTCCTCTGCTGCGGCCAATTCCCGTCTCATATACTCGCGCACGTCCTTCCAGTGAGATCCGGCTGCGGCCTTCGCGGCTGCGAGCATTTGGGCGAGTGTATTTTCGAAGTCCATGATTCGAGTTGGTCAAAGGTTAGAGGCTGGGGGAGAGCTGCTCGTCTTGTAGGTTCCGATATGTTTCTTAGTCAGCTGGACCTGCAAGAGTGCTCTCTCAGTGCGGTGAAGGGCTGCCGCGGATGACGTGGTGATCCTACCCAAGCGGTGGCTCGCCTCCAAGGCATCATACCGCTGGCTCAGATCCTTCAGGATTTGAATCTCTTCGTTGTTTTTGTCCTTCTGTTCCGAGCGCAACAAGATTGCCGCGGTAGCGCCGCGAGCTTCATTGTAGAACTTGGCCGCTTCATCGTCATAAGGCCTGCCCGCTTTGACCAGCTTGCCCATCTCATTTGTGGTGGCGGCATAACGGCCCAGGAACGTTTCCGTCTTCGTCACCAACTCGGAGACCGCCCGGTCGGTCATTTCGTCGTACGGGGAAACGAAAAGGACCGAGCATCCCGCCAGGAGAAGCGGCAGAAGGAGCGCGAGGAACCGGAATGCTGCCGGCGTGCTTCGGGATAAGGGGGACCGCTGCATGGGGAGTGCTTGTGCACTCAGGATGCGAAACGGGCCAGCGTTCAGCAAGGCAAAAACGAACTGAGAACCCAGGCCTTTCCTGTGTCCCGCTACTGAATCACCAGCACCAGCAGCAATTGTCCGTCGCCCACCTGAGGCCCCTTGATCACCAGCGGGCTTGCTTTACTCAATCTCGCCTCCGTTTCCAGAAGCACGCTTTTCTCCTGAAACAATTTCAGGTTGAGGCGGTAACCTGTTTCCGTCTCGCCTTTGGCATCGACCAGAAGGGAAAAGTACTTACTCGAGGCGAGCCAATCCTCCGAGCCGGTTACCAGTGTCTTGCGAGATTGCCCGATGACCTTGAACTGGTTGTAGCCGAACCATGACTTGAGTGTGCCTTCGATCCGATTCAGCTCCGGCGGGATTTTATCTGGCTGGGCCACGTTGTTGGCCATAACCAGACCGCTCCAAACCATCTGCTCCACCCCGGCCGACGCCACGTCTCCCCAGATCAACGCCACCATCAGGCCAATCAGGAGCAGGAAACGACGCGGCATGGCAGTTACTTCGTGGCGTATTCCGAGGGCAGTGATTGCAACCCTTCCGTCCAGAGAACGGTCACCTTGTCTTCCTTCAATTCAAACATCGAGATCGTGGCGTTTGGCCCCAAGGCTGGATCGACCCGCGCGTTAAGGATCTGGGTGAGATATTGCGATTGATCGGTCGGGGCTTTCTCGCGCATGACGAAAAAGGCGCAGACACAGAAGATGGCGAGAGAAGTAGCGCCCACCCAGACCAGCCGCCCAATTGGCCAGAAGGCGGGTCGCGCGGCAGCACTCTCTTCCGGCGCAGCCGTGCGCGCGTCGGCGGCGATGCCCTGGCGCAGTTGATGATGGAAGAACTCTTCGTTACCCATCGCGCGAGCCGGCATGTTCTCCTTCAGGAAAGCGCCGAGCTTATGGGCGTTGCCTTTCTCAGCTTCGGCGGCCGCCCGGTCCGGCAGCGCAGCCTCAAACTCGGCGAGCTCGGCCGCGCTCAGCTCGCCGTCGATCCATGCGGTCCACTTTTCCTCAAACGTTTTCATAAAGATCTCTCAGCAAACCCTGCAATTTCTTGCGGGCATAAAAAAGCCGGGACATGACGGTGCCGATCGAGCAGCCCAGCGACTCGGCGATTTCGTGATATTGCATCTCCTCAATTTCTTTCATTAGAATAACGGCGCGATGTTCCGGCGAGAGCTGCGCGATCGCCTCGTCGATCCGCGCCCGAACCTCTCCCTGTTCCATGCGCTGGTGGGGCAGCGCGTCCGCCTTCGGCACGGTGCGCGACGCCGGATCGATGTCCTTCATCTGGATAGCGTCATCGAACTCCGCGCCCGAGCCTTTTACCTGCTTTTTGCGCAGCCAGTCAATGGTGACGTTGGTCACGATCCGGTACATCCAGGTATAGAAAGACGACTGGCCGCGGAAGCGTCCAATCGATTTCCAGGCCTTCAGGAAACTGTCCTGGGCAAGGTCCCAGGCGTCCTGCTCGTTATGTACCATGTTGTAGATCATGCCAAAAACTCGGGTGCGGTAGCGGCTGACCAGTTGGTCGAATGCTTCGGTGTCGCCCGCCTGGCATTTTTGGACCAAGTCGAGTTCCGAGACATCGGCCTGAGCCGGAGTCGCTTCCGTATGCATGGTTGGACGGGAGAGGAGGCTATTTCATTCAACGCCACTCACAGGCTGCCGAAGCGACGGAGCCACTCGCCCCGGTATTTTCCCATGAGGGTGATGATCCCGTCCCGGACCTCGAAAAGGCGTTGCTGAAGAACCGCGTGCTGGGCCGGCGTAATCAGCGCTTCAGTAACCAACTGGGCGCCCGCTTCCATCGACACGGTGATGGCCTTCAAGGCGCGCTTGAGATAGGCGATCGTCATGCCGATTTCATCGACATCGTCGTCGCTCAGCGCCGCGGCCAGCTTGGCGCTGGCCAGGGCCGAGTGGGTTGCAAGTTTTACCGCGGAAGGATCGTTCTGGAGCGCGGCCTGTTCGTCAAAGAGTTGATCGATCCAGACGGTCAAGGCGAAAGCCGCGCGATATAAGGCATGATCTTCAAAGCTGTCCGTCGGCTGGATGCTGTTCGAACCAACCAAAGGGTCGCCTTCGCCTGAGATCGATTCCTCCGCGAGCAACGCGTCTACTTCGTCGCTCCAGGTGTCGCCATTGAGCAATTGCGTCCAACCCATCTCGCGCGCGATGATTTGGTCCCGCTGGGGGTGATCGAGATATTTCTCGAGCAGCTCCATATACTTCTCCGTCTTGTGATCCTGCTGCTGGAGAAAACGTTCCCACTCGTATTCGTCCCAGACGCGATCGGGCTCATGCTCGTACCCGGACATACTGTGATCTAGGCCAGCTTCCGTGCCCGCGCAAAAATTTTTGCGCGGGCAAATTGGCCTGTTGGAACGACGCGCGCGATCTCGGAGTTAGATCGCGGCGCGTCGCGGCTCATCGGCGACCGCCGTCACCCTGGGTGTCGCGACGGCCACGGGATCCTGGGTCCGGCGCTAATAGCCCCTGCTGCCGGTGGTGGTGTTATAACGACCGTAATAACCGATCATGCTGCCTTCGCCTCCGGTATCCTGAATCTTTCTGATACTGTCTTTGCTCCAAGCTGTCAGATTTCCCCCTGCGCCCAGGGTCTCCTCCACCCAGCGTCCTCCCCGATTGCTCCCAAGTTCACCGCTTACCCAGTAATAGCGCTTGCCGTCGATTACCCTGTAGGTTTGCCCGTCTCGCCGCGTCACGGCCTGCTCGGGCGCGACCTGTCCGGTAATATTCGAGCCGGGCCCCACAGCTATCCGCATGGCCACGCCGCCAGTGATGAATTTCCCTCCCGCCACATCGGTGGCGATCACCTTCTTACTACTCGCGGACACGACGAGCAGGTACCGATTATTGATCACCTCTCTCTTCTCGGCGTTGAACTGAACCACGTAGTCGCCCGGTTGGAGGCTTGGGGTTGCGAACGTGGCATTCGCACTCATCGGTCCTCGGAACACAACTTTGCTGTTGGCGTCAAAAACCGTCACGTTCATCGAGGAGACCCCTCCATGAGCGGTGGCAAGGCCGAGAAGAAGCACAAGAGCGGAGAGCACACATGTTAGTTTGTTGAGCAGATGGTTTGTCATAATTCCTCCATTGATTGGGTTAGATTTACCGATGTTTTGAAGACAGGCCAGCGGTGGGTTGCCACGGAATCCAGCCAGGTTCATACGAGGACGATCTCCTCTCTTCTGCCCCGCGCCATATCCACTTGGTGAGAAAGGGGCGGTCCAGTTGCGCCCCGCGTGGCCAGGGTTTGGTCGGCGGCTCTTGAGACTGTTTCTTTTAGATGGAACATTGCTATTCGAGCCGGGTACGCCTCGTCTCGCATCGTGATGAAGACGCGGATCTCAAATGGACGGCGACGGCAATCTATCATTGCCTTCGAGATGGTGCGGCTGGACCGCGCCAGCGGGGAGCCGCTCCATCACCAACTTTACCGGCAGATTCGCGATGAGTTAAGGTCGGGAAACTTTAGTCGCAGCTCTTCCCGGTTGCCTTCTTCACGAGCGTTGGCCGCCGACCTCGGCATTTCGAGGGTCACCGTTAATCTGGCTTTTTCGGAACTTCGCGAGGAAGGGTATCTCGTCGCGAAAACCGGTTCAGGCACTTTTGTGGCAGACCCGTTGCCCGAGGCCTTCCTGAGTGCGGACCAGGAGAGCATGTCACCGCCGATGGCGCACGAGACGCATCTCTCAGATCGGGTGAATAGAATCCCGGATCGCCGGAAAGGGCAGCAATTTGATTTGGGCCCGACCGATGCCGCGCCCGGAGTTTTGTTGCAATCAGGAATTCCGGCGGTGGATGAATTTCCCATCGCGATCTGGGAACGTCTTCGCGCGCAAGTCCTGGCAAAGAAAGGAGCAAACTTGCTGCGCTATGGCTCCAATCGGGGTGACGCTGATTTGCGCGAAGCGGTCGCGGCCTACCTTTGTGATTTCCGGGGGGCGCATTGTCATCCCGACCAGATCATCATCGTCGCGGGAATGCAGCAAGCGATGCTGATCAGCGCCCTGGCCTTGTTAGACCCAGGGGGCGAGGCTTGGATTGAGGATCCCGGGTTTCATCAGGCCCGGAGAGTATTAGCCCTGGCGGGGGCGACAATTGTGCCCCGGCCGGTGGATGCGGAAGGACTTGTCATCCAGGGAGCGCGGAGGCGCTCTTCGCCCCGGATTATCTACATCACTCCGTCCCATCAATTTCCCCTTGGTGTCACCATGAGCCTGAAACGAAGGAAGGCTTTGTTGGAATTCGCCGAGGCACGAGACGCCTACATTCTGGAAGACGATTACAACGCCGAATTTCGTTTCAGCGGTCCGCCGCTTCCCTGTCTGCAGGGGCTCGATCGGAACGGGCGTGTGATTTACGCGGGCACCATGAGCAAGATTCTCTATCCCTCGTTGCGGTTGGGATATCTTTTGGTGCCGGCTCCGCTGGCGGACGCGGTGACAAAGCTCCGCACCACCATCGACCAACATTCCCCGGCAATCGATCAAGCCACTCTTGCTCGTTTCATTGCCGAAGGCTTTTACCTCAGCCACGTGCGCAGGATGCGGAAGATTTATTCTGAGCGGCGCTCGATATTCATCGAGCAATTCCATAAATTATTGGGCGACCGCTTCACCCTCGACATCGCCGATGCTGGTTTGCATGCCCTCGCCTGGTTTCGCTCGGAGGAGGACGTTCGACGCATAGAGCGGGCCCGGACCACGCTGGGAGTGAAGATCAGTTTCCTCTCGTTCTTCTGCATCGACGCAAAGCTTCCGCCCGCTTTGATGCTTGGGTTCGCCGCCTGGTCGCCGGCTCAAATTCGAGACGGGCTGGTCAGGCTGGCCCGAGCGCTGGAAGAGGAACCGGCCCCGTTTCAACGCAGAACGGCCTCTCACACCGGCAATTCGGCCCGATAGGCGGGGAGGTCAGTCGGCGCTCGCGGGTGCCGTTTCCAGGCTGCGCTTTGTTTGCAGGCGGAGCTGTCCGCAGGCGGCGTCGATGTCGTGGCCCTTTTCGCGACGCAACGTGGCTACGGTGCCGTGTCCGCGCAGAATCGAGAGGAAACGTTCCTGCCGCTCGCGAGAGGGGCGCGACCATTCCAGGCCTTCCACGTTATTGTAGGGGATCAGATTGACCTTGGCACCCAATCGGCGCGCATGAGCGGCCAGAAGGTGCGCCTGTTCCTCGGCGTCGTTGATCCCGGCGATCAGGATGTATTCGAAGTAGATGCGTTGTTTCTTGCGGCTGGCGTAGTAATCGCAGGCGGAAAGCAGAGTCGTTAGGTCATACTTTCGGTTGACCGGCATGATTTTGTTCCGCACATCGTCGGTCGCGCCATGGAGGGAAATGGCGAGGCGGCTTTGTAACGGTTCCTCAGCAAGCTTTCGGATTTGCGGCGCGAGCCCGCTCGTTGAAACGGTGATGTGGCGGGCGCCAATCTCCATGCCCCAGGGCGCATTGATGATCTTAATGGCACGAACGACGGAGTCGAAATTGGCCAGCGGCTCGCCCATGCCCATGAAGACGACGTTGTCGATCCTTTCGCCGCTCTCTTTTTCCACGGCCAGCAGTTGCTGCACGATCTCGCTCGCGTCGAGATTGCGGGTGTAGCCATCGAGGCCGCTCGCGCAAAATTTACAGCCGTAGGCGCAGCCCACCTGGGTGGAAACACAGATGGTGCGGCGATCCGAGGTCGCGCCGTAGAGCGAAGGAGAGGCGGGAATCAGGACTGATTCGATCAGATTGCCATCCGCCAGCCGGAACAAGAATTTCCGGGTGGTATCTTTCGACCCGAGGAGGCGAACGGTTTGGAGCTGCGTGAAGTCAAAGCTGTCGGCAAGCCGCTTCCGCAATTCTTGAGGAAGATCGCTCATGGCGTCGAAAGAAGTGACGCGCTTTTGGTAGATCCAATCGATGATTTGTTTCGCGCGATAGGGCCGCTCGTTTTGCGTGGCCAGATGGGCGGCGATCTCATCCAGAAGGAGAGATTGAATCGATGGTTTGCCGGCGATGGACACGAGGAAGGTTACGTGAGGCGGCTCGTCATTCAAAGCGTCTCTGCTGTCATCCCGAGGCTGGCGTAGCGCGTCGAGGGACCTCTCTATTGCAAATTCCGCTACCCAATGGGCGGGAGGCGGTGTCCTTCGGTTGAGCGGTCCTTCGTCGTCTGCGCGACTCAGGATGACAAGGCAGATTAGCCTTGCTCACAACGACCGACGCGCCAGTTTGCCGCGATGGTGATTGCCGCGAAAAAAACAGATCGCACTTCGCTGGCCCTGGGCTGGGAGGCCGCCAAAGCGAATGCCATCCCGGCCTTTATCCTCCAGGGCGCGATGCTGGCGCTGCTGGTTGCCTATTACTTCAGCCCCGCCTGCGCGGATTTTCTCAATCGCCTGGCTCAATATAAGGAGCAGCACGGTCTCGCCTTCGTCGTCTTCGCCGCGATTTTTGCCGGAGCGATCGTACCCGAGCTCTTCGTGATTGTCTTTTTCCAACGGGGCCGGCTGCGCGCTCAAAATTTTCGCAACCTTGCTTTCACCATTCCAACCTGGGGCGTGGACGGAATCCTGGTCGATTTAATGTATCGACTAAACGCCATGTGGTTCGGCGACGTGGTGACGATCCCGGTCGTAACCGCAAAAATCCTGGTCGATCAGCTTGGTTATAACCCGTTCCTCGCCGCGCCTCTCGAGGTCCTCGTCTACGAATGGAAAAACGAAGGGTTCTCGTGGAAATCGGTTTGCCGCGCCCTGACTTGGGATCATTATCGCGACAAGATCGTCCCGACGTTGCTCGCGACCTGGGCCGTCTGGGGGCCGCTCATGGCGATTATCTATTCATTGCCCTTTGCCCTGCAGTTCCCGCTCTTTAGCATCGCGCTCACTTTTTGGGTGCTCCTGCTCACCTACATGACAAATCGGTTCGCGGGAAAAATTGAGGCGGACGCGCCGCCCGCGCTTTCGGTTGCGACCGGGGATTGAACCGCGCGTTACGCGGATTTCACGGATCAGAATTCTGGCATCCGAGTGATCCGCGAAATCCGCGGTCTAATTCTTCTTTGAGGCGAGGCGCCCGAACCCGGATTTTCGAATGGCCGTCAGCGTTCTATGGACGAAATCGCGGAAGCTGTCATCGTTTGCGCCGAGGAATGAGAGCACACGAAATTTTCCAACGGATGTCGCCCGAGCTGGCGGTGCAGATTTTCACGTTTCTGCACACGGAACAAAAGCCGGTCTACAAGGCCGCCATTCAAGGCCTGGCGAATCAGCGAAATCTCCGTGGTGTTTTTATCGAGCGGAAACCCCCGGGTGAGCGTTTCCC
>QHMY01000098.1:26439-26920 GCA_003218305.1 Verrucomicrobiota bacterium | reverse complement strand
CGACCGTGGCGGATCCGCCTGCCATCTACAGCGCCTCTTTTTCCACAGGGGCGATTGACATTAACAACGCGCTGGCATCTTTCAGCAGCCGGGGCCCCAGCACTTTCTACACGCCAAATTTGCTTAAGCCGAACGTCTCGGCGCCGGGCGTTAGCGTCCGATCTACGCTGCGGACCAATGATACCACGTATGGCAGCATGAGCGGGACCTCGATGGCAGGTCCGCACGTCGCTGGAGTGGTAGCGTTGCTCTGGTCGGCTCGACCTCAGTTGGTGCGAGACATTGCTGCGACCAAGACGATTCTGCAGAACACGGCGAATCCGAATGTGACCGTGAGCGCGCAAACGTGCGGCGGTACGCCCTCGAGCCAGATTCCAAACAACTCTTTCGGCTACGGACGCGTCGATGCCTTAGCCGCCGTCAATGCTGTCGGTGCCTCTACGCCAACGCCAACACCGCCGGTAACCCCAACTCCCACCGT
>QHMY01000098.1:0-26419 GCA_003218305.1 Verrucomicrobiota bacterium | reverse complement strand
TCGCCCACACCGGTAACAACGCCGACACCTCCGGGAACGCCGTCGCCCACTCCGGTGACAACGCCTACACCTCCGGGTACACCTTCGCCCACACCGGTGACAACGCCGACGCCTGCGGGAACGCCTTCGCCAACACCGGTAACAACGCCGACGCCTCCGGTAACACCTTCACCCACCCCGGCGATAACGCCGACGCCTGCGGGAACGGCTTCGCCTACACCAGCCGGAACTCGCACTCCCGTTCCTACTCCGGCGGCCCAGTCCCTCAATCTCTCCACGCGTTTGCGGGCCCAAACCGGTGATAATGTTGGCATTGGCGGCTTCATCATCACCGGCACTGCCGCCAAACACCTCCTCCTGCGGGCCATAGGACCGTCGCTGGCGCAGGCCGGCGTTCCCAACGTGCTCGCTGACCCGGTCCTCGAATTGCACGGCCCGACTGGATTCACCACGATCACGAACAACGACTGGCGCGACGATCCAGCGCAGGAGGCAGCCATCCTCGCTACCGGAATACCACCGACCAACAACCTGGAATCGGCGATCGACGTTTCGCTAAATCCCGGGAGTTACACTGCGATTGTCCGGGGCCGGAACAACGGCATCGGGGTCGGCTTGATCGAAGTTTACGATCTGAGCCAGGCCGTTTCCGCGAAGCTGGGCAACATCAGCACGCGGGCCTTTGTCAGTACTGGGAACGACATAGTTATAGCGGGCTTCCTCCTCGGTGGTAATAGCGGCGCCGATCTTGTCATCGTGCGCGGCATCGGTCCGAGTCTGTCTGCCTTGGGAGTCGCAAATGTCATGGCCAATCCGACCCTGGAATTGCGCGATGGCAATGGAGCGGTCTTGCGGGCAAGCAACGACTGGCAGGAGGACCCGGCCCAAGCCGCGGTGCTCACCGCGGCCGGTCTGGCTCCGACGAATCAACTGGAGTCCGGGATAGCCGCAATCTTGTCTCCCGGGGCTTACACCGCGTTGCTTTCAGGAGTGGACAACGGAATCGGTGTCGGCTTGGTTGAAGTCTACGACCGCGGGGCGCCGTAGCCGCGCAGGCTATTTCCGCTCGATCAGGATTTTGACTTGCCGAGCAAGCCGCGGCCGGATACGAATCGAGCTGCGCTGGTTACGCGCAATGCCTCGTCTACTCCCAGCCACTTCCATTACCGCGTTCGCTTCATGGGCGAGAGCAAGGTCTCGCCTTGGGAGGAAAGCGCTTTTTCTGTTTTCCGTCGCCCTGCTGTTGGCGAGCGGAGTGGCGGTGCGCGCACAATCCGCGCTCGATGGTTTCGACCCGAACGCGGACGGCGGGGTTAGAGTTATTGTCGTCCAACCGGACGGCAAGATTCTGCTCGGCGGGGATTTCACGAGCATTTCTGGCGTCCCGCGCAACCACATTGCCCGACTGAATCCGGACGGCACCCTCGACACCGCGTTCAACCCGAACGCGAACGAATCTGTCTTTGCCATCGCGGTCCAGCCTGACGGCAAGATTTTGGTTGGCGGTTTATTTCACGGCGCAAACAGCATCGGCGGACAAGCGCGAAATTATGTTGCCCGGCTCGATGGGATCACCGGCGCTGCTGATTCTTTCAACCCGAACGCAAACGCTTACGTCGGCGCCATCGCCGTTCAGGGGGATGGCAAGATATTAGTGGGCGGCCAGTTCAGTGCCATCGGCGGACAGTCACGTAACTGCATCGCCCGGCTCGATGCCACGACCGGCCTGGCTGATTCGTTCGATCCGAACGCTAATAGTTATGTGCAATCCTTCGCGGTGCAGTCGGACGGCAAGGTTCTGGTGGCTGGCCAATTCGACACCATCGGCGGACAGACGCGCCACCACATTGCCCGGCTCAATGCCGCGACCGGTCTGGCGGATTCGTTCGACCCGAATGCAGACTTCGTTGCCTATTCGCTCGCGGTGCAGGCGGACGGCAAAATCCTGGTAGCTGGCCTATTCACCAACATTGGGGGTCAGAATCGCGCTCGCATTGCTCGACTCGATCCCGCGACTGGCCTGGCTGACTCGTTCGCTCCGAACGCAAACGGTTCTGTCCTTGGCCTCGCGGTGCAGGCGGATGGCAAGATCCTGGTTTGCGGCGGTTTTGGCATCATCGGCGGACAGACGCGAAACCACATCGCCCGGCTTGATCCTGCCGCGGGCATGGCCGATTCGTTCGACCCGAGCATGACCGGCTCGAGCGTCAATGCCCTCGCGGTCCAGCCGGACGGCAAGATTCTGGTGGGCGGCTTTTTCCAGCGGTTCGCGCCGTACGGCGGAGCCACGGTAACCCGCAGCTGCATCGCCCGTCTGGAACGCGACGGCCGGGTCGATCAAACGCTTAATCTTGGTTCCTTCAACAACAGCCTTTTCACCACCGCCGTTCAGCCCGATGGAAAGATTATTCTCGGCGGCGCCTTTACCAGCGTCTTGGGCGTGACCCGGAATCGCATCGCACGTCTCAATACGGACGGCACACTTGATGTCGCCTTTAACCCGGCCGCCAACAATTCGGTGAGTTCCATCGCGGTCCAGACAGACGGCAAGATCCTGGTAGGGGGCAGTTTCACCAGCATCGGCGGACAAACGCGGAACCGCATCGCCCGAATCGATGCGATAACCGGGGCGGCTGATTCCTTCGACCCGAACGCAAGCGCTGATGTTGTTTCCATCGCGGTGCAGGCAGACGGCAAGATTCTAACGGGCGGTACTTTCCTCAACATCGGCGGGCAGCCGCGGCGGTACATAGCCCGGCTCGATCCCAACACAGGCTTGGCTGATTCGTTTGACCCGAACCCGAATATGAACGGCTTCGTCAATTCGATTGTGGTGCAGGGCGACACGAGGATCCTCGTCGGCGGCTACTTTACCAGCATTGGAGGGCAGTCCCGCGGCCGCATGGCCCGCTTCGATGCGGCGACCGGCCTCGTTGATTCATTCAATCCAAACGCGAGCGGTGGCGTCCTGTGCGTCGCTTTGCAGCCGGACGGCAAGATTCTGGCCGGCGGCGATTTCATCAGCATCGGCGGGCAGTCGCGCCGGTCCATCGCCCGGCTCGATCCCAACACGGGCCTGGCTGATTCGTTCGATCCGAGCGCGCCGTATACCGCCATCACCTCGTTCGCGGTGCAGTCAGATGGCAAAATCCTTGTAGCAGGCGGCAGTCTAGCCAGCATCGGCGGGCAGTCGCGCACCGGCATCGCCCGGCTCGATGGCACGACGGGACTGGCGGATTCGTTCGACCCGGACCCGGACGGTGGTGTCTATGCCGTCGCGCTCCAGGCGGATGGCAAGGATCTGGCGGGTGGCCTTTTGTACAGTATCGGCGGACAGCGCCGCAACTTCTCCAGCCGTTTGACGAACGATACCGCGGCGCTGCAAGACTTGGTTATTTCGGAAGCTACCGTTACGTGGACGCGCGGCGGCTCCAGCCCGCAATTCACGCGCGTTACTTTTGACTATTCGACCGACAATGCGAGCTACACCCCGCTGGGTAACGGCACGCCAGTCGGCAGCGACTGGAGGCTGACAAATCTGAATTTGCCAACCCGACAGAACTTCTACATCCGCGCTCGCGGATGGTGCGGCAGTGGTAACGGCGGCGAGAGCATTATCGAATCGGTCCAAATTGCCTTTCTTGCCGGGCCATCCCCGACCGCGACACCGACACCGCCTTCGACCCCGACCCCAACGCCAAGTGCAACGCCCTCGGCACAGGCCGTCAACCTCTCCACGCGCATGTTGGTCCAGAGCGGTGACAGTGTTGGCATCGGTGGATTCATCATTACGGGCACCGCTCCCAAACATGTTCTCCTCCGGGCTATAGGACCTTCATTGACCCAAGCAGGCGTGCCCAATGCGCTGGCAGATCCGGTCATGATCACCAACGACAACTGGAGAGACGACCCGGCCCAGGAGGCCGCGATCATCGCCACGGGCATCGCTCCGACCAACAATCTCGAATCAGCGATCGACGCGACCCTGAACCCCGGAGCTTATACGGCAATTGTGCGAGGCAAGAACAACACTGCAGGGGTCGGATTGGTCGAAGTGTACGATCTCAGCGCAGCGGCTTCCGCGAAGCTGGCCAATATCAGCACGCGAGCATTCGTCGGGACAGGTAGCGACATCGTCATCGCGGGCTTCATCCTCGGCACCGGCGGCCCGGACAGTATTATTGCGCGTGGCATTGGCCCGAGCCTCGCTGCGGGTGGAGTAGCTAATGCGCTGCTCGATCCAACGCTGCAGTTGCGTGACTCCAACGGAGCGCTTCTCATCGCCAATAACGACTGGCAGGATGACGCAGGCCAGGCCGCCCTGTTTGCCGCGGCAGGACTTGCACCGGACACGGCGCTGCTGGCGGGATTCAACAACGGCACTGGGATCGGCCTGGTGGAAGTCTATGATCGCGGCAACGGAGGTCGGCCATCCCCGACACCCACGGCGGCGCCCAGCCTATCACCGACCCCAACACCATCAGTTACCGCTACCCCACCTACAGCGACGCCGACGCCATCTGCTACACCGGTGGTCACTCCGAGCGGAACACCGACGCCGATACCGACACCATCGCCGTCGTGTCTCGTGGCCGAAGGATTTGAAGACGTCACGACTTTGCCCGGGGCTGGCTGGGTCCAGATCAATCACAGCGCGACGGTGGGAACAACCGGCTGGTTCCAGGGAAACAGCGTCCTGTTTCCGGCTAACTTTGGAATTGTTAACTCCTACATTGCCGCCAACTTCAACAATACCGGCACCAACATTTCGACTATTAACAACTGGCTCCTGACTCCGCCTCTGACGTTGGAGAATGGCGCGACGATGAGCTTCTACACTCGCACCGTGGACGCTCCCATCTTCCCAGACCGGCTCCAGGTGCGTATGAGCACGAACGGCCTGAGCGCGAACGTGGGGGCAATCCCTACCAGCGTGGGCGACTTTACCGCGCTCCTGCTCGACATTAATCCGACTTATACCACCACAGGCTATCCCAATGTGTGGACGCGGTTCACGGTCACGGTGGCTGGTGTCGCTTCGCCGACCACCGGACGGCTGGCCTTTCGCTATTTTGTGGAAAACGGCGGACCGGGCGGCCACAACTCCGATACCATAGGTATCGATGGGTTCCTGTTTACTGGCACGTGCGCGCCATCGCCCACACCTATACCCACCCCCACGCCAGAGTTTTGTGAGCTATCGGGGGGTCTTCGAAGTTGGCTATCAAATCTTCGTGATGAATGCAGACGGCTCGAATCAGACCGCAGTGTCGAGCAGTTACGGAGATGATACCGAGCCTGCCTGGTCGTCCGATGGCACAAGGATCGCGTTCACCAATGCGCCACGTCCGATGGGCCCTCCGCCTTATCCTCCGCCCACCAGTTATATCATCGTCCGCCAGATAGGTAGCTTGCATCAGGCCCTGCCAGCGCCCACCCCAACACTTGATTCTGATCCTACCTGGTCGCCCGATGACACGAGGATCGCATTTACGAGCCAGAACGAGGGTTACGATCAAATCTATGTCATGGATGCAAACGGCTCCAACCTTGGAAATCTCACGAACAATCCAGCGGGAGATTTCCAACCCGCCTGGTCGCCCGACGGGACCAAAATCGCCTTCACCAGCGAACGGGACGGCGACCCTGAAATCTATGTGATGGATGCAACGAGCTTGAATCAGACAAGGCTCACCAATAATCCGGCGCAAGACTTCCGTCCGGCCTGGTCGCCGGATGGCACTAAGATCGCGTTCGCAAGCGACCGGGATGGCAATTCTGAGATCTACGTGATGAATGCCGACGGTTCGAATGTGATCAATCTGACGAATAATCCGGCATCAGATTCTGACCCGGCCTGGTCGCCGGATGGCACCAAGATCGCGTTCGCCACCAACCGCGACGGCAACTCCGAGATCTACGTGATGGATGCGAACGGTGCCAATCCGACGAATCTGACAAACTATCCGGGGACGGATAAACAGCCAAACTGGCAGCGGATGCCAGGTTCTCTTACGCCGCCTGTCATGCCATAGCCACGGAACGGGTGGGTTAATGAGGCGGTGCGAAGAGGGGATTTGGGCCAGAGTTTGCTCTCCCTGATGGAGTCGGGTGGGGAATAGCAGTCGGGTTTGACATCGAGACGGTTCGCCGTTTTTGTGCAGGTATGAATCTTCCAACCAAAGCCCTCGTCAGCGTACTCTTTTTGGGCCTCTCAACCGTGGCGCAAGCGCAGCTCACTTGGGAGAAAACCGAACTTAACCTGGAGCCGCCGCCCGGCGCTGACTCGGCCGTTGCCAATTTCAAGTACGAGAACAAGACCGACAAAACGATCAATATCAAAGCGGTGCGCACGTCATGCGGTTGCACCACCGCGGCCCTCCAGAAGAACGACGTCGCGCCCGGCGAGAAAGGCGAGATTGTCGCTACGCTCAAAACTGGCGATCGCACCGGCATGCAGGTGAAGACCGTGACGGTTGAGACAGACGACCCGAAAGAGCCGCAGACGATTTTAACCCTGAAGGCAAATATCGCTCAATTTCTCGAGTTGCAGCCGGCCTTTGTTTTCTGGACGGCAAACGAAGATCCAAAGCCCAAAACGATTGTGGCCAAAGCCGGCAAGGGCGTGACGATCAAGAGTCTCGAAGTGACTTCGTCGACTCCTGATTTTACCACCAAGGTTGAGCCGGGAGCCACGGCTGGCGAATTCAAGATTCTGGTCCAACCGAAGGAGACCGCGCATCAGTCGACGGCGAACCTGGTCATCAAGCCGGACAAAGCCGCCGGCGAGAACAAGGTGTTCAACGCGAGCGCCCGGGTGATGCCATCCAGTTCGTGAGCTCGCTGCTTCGGCAGACGGCACTCCTTGTTGGTCTTGCGTTGCTGCCCGCGGTCGGGCAGGCGCTCTATTTTCGCAGTCAAATTTCGTGGGACGCGCGAGTCTCCGAGTCGGAGATGGTCTCAGTCGATCAGGCGCGCGGCTGGGGCGCTGACGCGATCTGGATCGACGCGCGACCGGAGGCCGATTTCGAGCGGGACCATGTGCCGGGCGCGATCTTGTTGAACGAAGATCGCTGGAACGAGTTGCTCTCGCCGTTTTTGCAGGAGCATTGGAAGCCTGAAAAGAAAATCGTCGTCTATTGCAGTGCCGAAAGCTGTAATCTCGCGGGCGATGTGGCGCGTCGGTTACGAGAAGAAGCCAGGCTGCCCAACGAGATCCGGGTCTTAAAGGGTGGCTGGGAAGAATGGCTGAAGACGCGCAAATGAACCTCATCTGGCGCATTCTCGGCTGGCTCGTGGGAGGTGTCTTCATCTTTGCGGGCCTGACCAAGATCGTCGGTTTCCAGCCGTTTCACTGGCTCGATCCGATGGAGTTCGCGCGCGACATCGACAACTACAAAATGCTGCCGTGGACGATCAGCGTTGGGCTCGCGCTTTATCTGCCCTGGCTCGAGGTGATCTGCGGGTTGGCCTTGATTTTTCGCCGTTGGTATTCGGGCGCGCTTGCGATTCTTTTCGCGCTCCTGCTCGTCTTCATCGGCGCCAGCATCGTGGCAAAGACCCGCGGGATCGACGTCAGCTGCGGTTGCTTTGGTCACCTGAGCAATCAACTGTCGTTCGCCTGGCATTTGGCTCTCGACTTCGCAATCGTCGCGGCCGTGGCTGCGCTGTGGTTGTCGGATAGGCAAACCTATCGCGCAGAGCTAGCGGGGGACTAACTGCGGTTTGTCCCGCCTCTCCCTTTCTCAAAGGGAGAGGATTGAGGTGAGGGATTGCTTCGGGCGACGATTCTCAGTAGCCAGCCAAATCGCCTGAAGAACGCTATCGAGCTCCTGACGAATCTGTTGGTTCCAGAACCGGAGGACGGTGATGTCTTTCCCGGCCAGGAAGTCTTCTCGTATCTGATCGCGTTTCTTCCGAAGCGCATAGCCATGGCCGGAACCATCCAGTTCGACGGCGAGTTTCAAAGCCGGACAATAGAAATCCAGGACGTACGGATCGATTGGATGTTGCCTTCGGAATTTGTGACCGGCGAAATTCCGATTTCGCAGGTGACGCCAGAGGATACGCTCGCAATCCGTTGCATTCTTGCGGAGATAACGGGCGCGACTCATGGGGGGGTATTCGACGAAATTGCTATTTCTTGAGGAGCAAATCCTCCGCCCCTCACCTCAGTCCTCTCCCCACGGGGGAGAGGAAGATTGGCGGACGATTAGGAAACCATGAGCGATTGGAATGCAGATGTCGACACGCTGCGTTTGAGATCGGGGAAGTAAACTCTGGAATCGGATCGCCCGAGGGGACTTGGTCATCTCAACAATCGACTCTTATTCGCCTGGTCTTTAGCCCTGGATTTCGCCATCCTGGCAGCGGTGGCCATCTTGCGGTTTGTCAGACGCCCGCCTCTCCCTTTCTCAGAGGGAGAGGATTGAGGTGAGGGATTGCTGCGCGGCTCGAGATGACACCTCAAGGTGTCGGCCAACTACAGATCCGTGAACGGATCGCGTTTCACAATCGTGCCGCGGGTTCCCTGCTGCTGAATGAGTTTGGCCACGAGCCCGGTCCAGCCCGTTTGATGGCTGGCGCCCAGTCCGGCACCAGTGTCACCGTGGAAGTACTCGTGGAACCAATAGAGGTCGCGATCGTGTTCCGCCTCGAGCGCATCCCCGGAAGCGCGGCTGAACGGACGCCCGCCGTCCCCGTTTCGCAACCAGAGCTGGATCAGGCGATTCGATAACTCGTTCGCGATCTCGTTCAGGGTCAGGTAGCTCCCCGACCCGGTCGGACACTCGACCTTGAAATCGCTGCCGTAATAATGATGAAACTTTTGGAGTGATTCGATCAGGAGGTAATTGATCGGCAGCCAGACCGGGCCGCGCCAGTTCGAATTGCCGCCGAAAATATTTGTTTGGGACTCGGCCGGGTCGTAGTTCACCACGCGCTCGGTGCCGTCAGCCTGCCGAAGCACGTACGGATGAGTCGCGTGATATTTGCTGAGCGACCGCACGCCGTAATCGCTGAGAAATTCATTCGGATCCAGCATCCTGCGCAGGAGACACTTCATGCGATGCCCGCGGGTGAGCGAGATGAGCCGGCGCTCGCCCGTGCCGGGTTCGTGCCAGCGCGAAATCAGGTTCGCGAGATCGGGGCGGCGGTGCAAATACCATTCGAGTCGTTCTTTGAAGCCGGGCATTGCGTCCAGCAGTTCGGGCTCGATCGTTTCCACGGCGAGCAGCGGCATCAATCCTACGAGCGATCGCACGCGCAAGGGCAGGTAACGGCCGTCCGGCAGGTGCAGCACATCATAATAAAATTCGTCCGGTTCGTCCCAAAGGCCGATACCTTTTCCGCCGAGATTGTTCATAGCGTCGGCGATCCCCAGAAAGTGCTCGAAAAATTTGGTCGCGATATTTTCGTAGACCGGATTCTCGCGGGCCAGTTCGAGCGCCATTCGCATCATGTTGAGGCAAAACATTCCCATCCAGCTGGTGCCGTCGCTTTGTTCGAGGTGGCCGCCGTCCGGGAGCGGCGCGCTCCGGTCGAAGACGCCGATATTATCGAGACCGAGAAAACCGCCTTCGAAAATGTTTTTGCCCTCGGAATCTTTCCGATTCACCCACCAGGTGAAGGAGATGAGCAATTTGTGGAAAACCGTCTCGAGAAAATCGCGATCGCCTTTTCCGGATTGTTTCTGCTCGATCTTATAGACGCGCCAGGCGGCCCAGCCGATCACGGGCGGGTTGACGTCGCTGAAATTCCATTCGTAGGCGGGGATCTGGCCGTTGGGATGCTGGTACCATTCGCGCAGGATGATCTCGAGCTGGCCCTTGGCGAAATGCGGATCGACCAGGGCGAGCGGGATGCAGTGGAACGCGAGATCCCAGGCGGCGTACCAGGGATACTCCCATTTATCCGGCATCGACATCACCCGTTCGTTGTAAAGGTGGCGCCATCGGGCGTTGCGGCCTTCCTTTCGCTCCGGCGGGGGAGGGGGGTGCCCCGGGTCGCCTTCCAGCCAATCCTCGATGACGTAGTGATAGAACTGCTTCGTCCAAAGCATTCCCGCCAGCGCCTGGCGGTGGATCGACTTGTGTTCGTCGCTCAGGCACGACGGCTCCAGTTCGGCGTAAAAGTCGTCCGCCTCGCGTCGCCGTTTGCGCATGACAGGTTCGAATTGCTCGAAGGCTTCCTGGTCCAGAACAGGAAGGCAAGCCGGCCGGGGCATTTTTCCCGGCTCACCAGAGGGCTCTTCTTCGATTGCCTCTCCCACGCGGCCGAACCAGAGACGAACCACCTGGCTCGCGCCGGGCGCGATCCTGAACGCGTAATGCGCCGCGGCCTTCGTTCCCACCTGGTCCGGATTCACGGCTTCTCGCCGGCCGTGGACGATGAAATCGTTGATCCCATCTTTGACGAACGGTGTCCTGTTCGGCGAAGCGAAAAGTCGCTCCGAGTTCGTTTCGTTTTCGGTAAAGAGAAGTGCGCGCGCCCCTTCGCAGTGGAGTTTGTATTCACCGAGCCCGCGATGGTGAGCCTGGATCGTGAGGCAATGCCCCGCCAAATCCGAGCTGGCGCCCAGGGCCGGGCGCCGATCGTCCCGTCCCCACGACCAGGTGTTCCGGAACCAAAGGGTCGGCAGGATGTGCAAATCGGCGGCATCCGGGCCCCGATTGGTCGCGGTCACGGTGATAAAGAAATCGTCCGGATCGACCTTGGCGTATTCGAGGGTGATGTCGAAGTAGCGCTTCTCGCGCAGAATCCCGGTGTCCCAGAGTTCGAATTCAGACGCGGTCTTGGGCCGGCCGTGATTTACCGTAACCAATTCGTCGTAGGGAAAGCGCGCGTGCGGATAACGGTAGAGCATCCGCATGTAACTGTGGGTCGGCGTGCAGTCGGTGTAGAAATAGACCTCCTTCACGTCCTCGCCATGGGAGCCTTGCGGCCCGGTCACACCGAACAGGCGCTCCTTCAAAAATGGGTCACGACCGTTCCAAAAGGCGAACGCCAGGCAAAGCCGCTG
Source organism: Verrucomicrobiota bacterium (assembly GCA_003218305.1). Classification (GTDB taxonomy): domain Bacteria; phylum Verrucomicrobiota; class Verrucomicrobiia; order Chthoniobacterales; family UBA10450; genus AV80. Next base: position 15,399 of record QHMY01000098.1, on the reverse strand, counting down.
TTTGAAATCGCAGATCCCGCCGATTCCATCCTCGCTCCAGCGGAAGGCGCGCGATCGGGCGTGATCGTGTGGAAGATAATTCCAGGCATCGCCGTTCGCGCTATAATCCTCGCGCACGGTCCCCCAGGCGCGCTCGGCCAGATACGGGCCCCACAAATGCCATCGCTCGTCGATCCCGTTTTCCGCGAGGCGCTCTTGCTCGGCGTTCATCGGCGACCATCCTACGCTGTCATCCCGAGCGAAGTCGAGGGACCCCGTTGAATGTCGAGCGGCTCCGTTTTGGGTCGAGCGACGATCCTCGGGGTTCTTCGGTCGCCCCCATAGTTGTCATCTCTTGGGAAGTTGAGGGACCTTTAGCGGCGGTTACCAATCGGCAATCGGCAATCGAAATTCGAAAATTACCTCACTCCCACTCGATCGTGCTCGGCGGTTTGCTTGAGATATCGTAGCAGACGCGGTTGACGCCCTTCACTTCATTGATGATGCGGGTGGAAATTCGTGCCAGCAATTCGTAGGGCAACCGCACCCAATCCGCCGTCATGCCGTCCTGGCTTTCGACCACGCGAATCGCGATCGTGTTTTCATACGTGCGCTGATCACCCATGACGCCCACCGTTCGGACGGGCAACAGCACGGCGAACGATTGCCAGACCCGGTAATACCACTCCGACGCTTCCATCTCACTCACGACAATGGTGTCGGCATCGCGCAGGATGCGCAGCCGTTCCGCCGTTACTTCGCCCAGGATTCGCACCGCCAGGCCGGGCCCCGGGAACGGCTGGCGATACACGATCTCTTTCGGCAGCCCGAGCTGCAGCCCCGCCTGCCGGACCTCGTCCTTGAATAATTGGCGGACGGGTTCCACCAGCTCGAAGTTCATTTTTTCCGGCAGCCCACCCACGTTGTGATGGCTCTTGATCACATGCGCCGGATTGCCCCCAATCGCGACGCTTTCGATTACGTCGGGATAGAGCGTGCCCTGCGCGAGAAAATGATAACCGCTGTGTTCGCCCGTTCCATTCGCCTTGTCTTCGGCGAGGAGTTCTTCGGTCGCGTGTTCGAACACCTTCACGAATTCATTGCCAATAATCTTTCGCTTCGTCTCGGGATCGGTCACGCCTTCGAGCAATTTGAGGAATCGATCGCTCGCCTCCACATACTTCAGGCGAACGTGGAAGTTTTCTCCGAAAACCCGCTGGACCACTTCTTCTTCATGCGAGCGGAGGAGGCCGTTGTTGACGAAAATGCACGTGAGCTGATCGCCGATTGCCTTGTGCAGAAGGGCCGCCGTGACGGAGGAATCGACTCCGCCGCTGAGCCCGAGGACAACTTTCTGGTCACCCACCTGTTTCCGGACTCGATCGCAGGCCTCGTCGATGAAGGAACCCATCGTCCAATCCATCGAACACCCGCAGATGTGAAAAACAAAATTCTGCAGGATCTCCTTGCCGCGGGGGGTATGCGCTACTTCGGGATGGAACTGCAATCCGTAGAGTTTTCGTTTGGGATCCTCGATTGCGGCAAAAGGCGAATTCTCGGTGTGCGCCGCAGCGCGAAATCCCGCCGGCATCGTCGTGATCTTATCGCCGTGGCTGCTCCAGATGTCGATCTGCTCGCCGATCCCATCGAGGAGCTGCGAACCGTTGGAGACGTGCAGCATGCCCGGGCCGTATTCGCGGCGGGCACTGAACTCCACCTGACCTCCCAGGTGATGCGCCATCAGTTGCAGACCGTAACAAATTCCCAGCACCGGAAGGCCGAGCTCGAAAATTTTTGGATCGAGATGCGGAGCGCCCTTTTCATTGACGCTGGCCGGTCCGCCGGAAAGGATGATTCCCTTCGGCCTCAGCGATACGACCTCGTCCGCGGGAATATCGAAGCGGACGATCTCCGAATAAACCTGGCACTCGCGAATCCGGCGCGCGATGACCTGGGTGTACTGCGAACCGAAATCAAGGATGAGAACCTTGGAATGGGCGGGTGGCGAGGCGGTCTTCACGGCTATGGATGCAGGTCCGAGTCCGACGGTTTGACGGTCGGGTCATTTGAACGATCCATCGGAGCGAGCGTACCCTCTCCTCTGATGCCGCGCTTGAATTTGTCGCCTGCCTCTTGCCCAAGCGGTTTTTCGAGGGGATCGGCACAACCGGCGAGCAGGATCGCGCTTAAGAGGCAAAAAGCGGTCGAGAGGGCTTTCAAGTTTTGAGAGTAAATGAAAAAGTGATCAGTGACAAGTGACCGGTGATCAGTTCCAGATCGGCGGATCATCCCCATTCTTTACTTGTCACTGATCACTGATGACTGATCACTTTCCTCAATGATTGACTCCGAAGTTCTGCTCCAAGGATACCGGCTCGGCGTCTTTCCCATGGCAATGGACGACGGCGAGATCGAATGGTTTTCGCCCGATCCGCGAGCGATTCTGCCGCTCGATGAATTTCATGTGCCGCACACCCTCGAGCGGGCCGTGCGCAAACAGAGCTTCGAAATCCGGATCGACACATCCTTCACCGAAGTGATGCGCCAGTGTGCCCAGCGGCGCGAGACCTGGATCAATGACGAGATCATCGAAAGTTACACGCGGCTCCACCAGTTCGGCCATGCCCATTCCGTCGAATCCTGGCAGAACGGTGAGCTCGCTGGCGGCCTTTACGGCGTCGCCATCGGCGGAGCCTTTTTCGGTGAATCGATGTTTCATCACGTGCGGGACGCGTCCAAGATCGCCCTGCTCGCTCTGGTGGAACACCTGCGCAGCCGGCACTTCACGCTTCTTGACACCCAATGGGTCACTCCGCACCTGGCCCAGTTCGGTGCCATCGAGATTCCCCGGCCGGAGTATCTCTACCGGCTGAACAAAGCGGTGAACTTGGGGCGAACCTTCGTGGAGTAGGGGGAAATTTCGGATTGCGGAGGAGGCCGCGCCTCGATTTCTTTGAGCCGTGGGTGTAATGCCTCTTTCTTTCCGCCATCCGGTATCCGAAATCCACAATCCCGCCTTGCTCCCCCAGCGGAATTTTGCATAGTGACGCCTCGTTTGCGTGCGGGCGTGCAAACACGTTTTCCGGCTGGGTAGCTCAGTTGGTAGAGCAGAGGACTGAAAATCCTCGTGTCGGGGGTTCAATTCCCTCCCCAGCCACCACCTCAGCGCGAACGACTTACACAAGGATGTAGCATCCAGTGTAACAAATAGAGAGGGTCTTTCTGCTCCTCTTGCCCGCTTTTTAGAGGCTGGAAAAGGGCCGGATGCCGGCGCGTCAGCGCCGGCGCCGGCCTTTCTTCATCTAGGAAAGGATAAGTGCAACAGCAGCAACAAATCCAAGTTCGTTGCTGAGGAGAATATCCGTCTGTTCATTCAGTTTACAGGAGAGAACAATGTCGGCGTTTTCCTGCTCACGCTTCCCGACGGTTTATCGATTAAAGAGTTCCAAAAGAAATGGCACAGTTTCCTGACGGGAGTGCTCCGGAAGATCTTTCCAGCGGGGATGTGGACGCGGGAGCGCCAGCCGCGGTCCGGTTGCTGGCATTGTCATGCGGTCGTCGACATGCGGCGAGACATTCGGACGGGGTTCCCCTTTGACGAGGTATCGCGAAAAGATTATCGGAACGTAGAGCGCGAATTGCGAGCTTTATGGCGGCTGCTGCGAATCAAAGCGAAGGCGTACGGATTTGGGTGGAATACCTTAGAACCGATCAAGTCGAACGGGAGGGTTGCGGCGAAATACTTGGCGAAGTATTTGAGCAAAGCTCAATCGTCGGACTTCCGTGTGGGCGAGGAGCGAGCGCGGTTGTTCGGGGTATGGGGACGTAAGCGATTCGTGTCCCACCGGTTTTCTTGGGTAAGCAGCAGGCTTTGGCGGCGACGACTGTCTTGGTATGCAGAGGACTTCGGAATTGGTGACGTGACGGAGACCGCTCGGCTGCTTGGACGAGATGGGTGGAGGGCAATCGTTCCCGCGTTGTTAAAAGTGGTTCTGCCGGAAACGTCTTACCAGTCGTGGGACTGGGTCGGGCAGTGCTACCGATGGGACGAACGAGGCTGGCGGGCATACTGCGAGGATTTGGAATATTATTCGCGGGTGCGGTCGGACGAACGGAAAGTGCGTCTCTCGCGATTTCGATTCTACGTCGCAGTCGGGTTGTCCTGGGGAATGAAAGGCGCACGAGCGAGAAGGTTCGCAGCACGGAAGCTCGATGAGGCCTGCAGGCCAAAGCAGCGTTATTTGGATTTCATGAGCTAAACGGGCCAACGGTTCGCGTGCCAGCAAGCTGGATGAACTAACTACCCGAAAGTTACGCATCGGAGCGGGCGCGGTTCGCTGCATCGCATGGTTAGGTGTTTTTGGCGATCGCGGAGCCGGTGAAGGATAGCTCTCAATGGATGGCGCATAGTTTATGTGCACCACAAGCGGTTTGCTCTCTGCGGCGACAATCCTTTCGAGATCCGCTTTTGCGGAGGCTGGCAGGTCGGCAGGGGCGGAAATGACGACCCGAGGGTGAGTAGTAACGAGAACGGCCACGTCGGCAAATCGCGCATCTTTGCGAATACTCTGCTCGAGTCGCGATCCGACCTCGACACAAAGCGCCGCCTCCCGGCGCTGCGACCGCACCTCACGTATTGCCCAAAGCGCGGCAGTCGCGACCAGCAACGCGAGAATAGCCAGTGTCCAACGCTGAATCATGCGAAGATGCGAAACACCTAACGAGAATAAGATGAGCGACGACGGACGAGGGCGCGCGTCACTCGGAGTGAAAGTCTGGATGTCATCTCAAAGAGTCGAGCGTACGGCGGTCCGACGTTCGCTCCATCGCATGGTTAGACGGTTGGCGTGATTCGTAGTGGACATCGTCAGAGGAGTCCTTTGGATCACGGCCCAGGGAGAAAACGTCGAAGCCAAGCGGCCGCTCTGGTGCAAGTCGATACTGGTATGGGTGGGACCATGGGTCGAGCGGTATCTCCACAAGTGTCTGTCTCCACGCGGCAACGTTGGGCGGGCGCTCAATAAGAGCCTTGAGGCCTTCTTCGTTTGTGGGCAATCGCCCGCAGACAAATTGGAACTCCCTAACCCCAATCGCGATGACACGAATGTCTTCGTGAACATCTACCCTGGTCTCAGCAAAGAGATTGGCGGCTCCAAGCACGAGCAGACCCGCTGAGATGTAAGCTGCGATTCGTCGATTTGGCATGCGCGTGAAACGTCTAACATATGATTATGCCGACAAAACTGTCGGCATATCCAGCGTATTAGCCAATAAAAGCCGCAGCGGCAGGGGGGAGGTCACGACACGGACGGCTGCGAGCGTCGCCTTGGAATGTTCCCCTCTAGCCCTGCGGCAATGAGCAGTTGACGATCCGCAAACCGGAATTAGTTTGCAAAATGCAAACCGAATTTCCGTTCGTGCAGATTCCGGAGGGGCTGTATCCGATTATCGGTACGCCAGACCCTGGCAAGCGAATGTACCGGCGAGATGGGTCGCAGGAAGAAAGTGCGGTTTGGTTCGACGCCCTGACCGCGATCATTGGTCCATCCGTGTCACCAGGTGGCGTTGGGATGTATTGCCCAGTGTCTCGGGCGGCCGTCTACAAACGGATTAAGGAGGGAAAACTTTCGATTTTCTTGTTTCACGTCAGGTATCGGAAAACAACGCTGTTCGGAAAGAACAAGATTCTGAGGGATAACCCTTACGGCTACATCCCTGTTAGTGAAGCGCGAGCGTGGCGGATGGAGCTGGAAGCGCGGTCGCTGCGGCAAGGGTTGATCAGCGAGGAGGAGCTCGAAGGTGCAAGGCCGGATTGGATCGGCGACTTCTTAGCTTGGAAGAATAAGGAAGAGCGGGTTGGCATGTTCGATGTCTTCACTCCTTGGGAAGTCGTACAGGGATTGGCGAAGGCGCTCACGTCGAATGACCCCATAACCGGCAACGCGAAACGAAAGCAGCGGAAGAAATGAAGCGGAGCGGGATTCTGAAAAATATGACAGTGCTCGCGGAGGCACTCGGCACTTCAACGACGTTTATCAAGCGGATGAAATATGCGGGCTTCGCGATGCCGGGGGGGGTATCCACCGAGGCCTGGGCGTTGAAATGGTTGAAGGAGCATCCCGATTTCCGACAGAAAGACTATTTGAGGCCGCCAGCTAAGCCGCCGCGAGCGCCGCACCTAAATGGCGAACGTCCGTCGGCGAAAGACGCTGATAAATCGCATGAATAGTGTCACTGCCGTGGCCGACGTACGCTTTGGTTAGGTAGATCGGGTGATGAGCGCGTGCGAGGCGAGTAACAACGGTGACGCGAGTGCTGTGAAAGCAAAGGTGCTTGAGTTTGATCTGGCGGAAAAAGCGAAACCAAGCCTTTGCGGCGTACTTGGGAAGGAGAACGAGAGTGGCTCGTTTCTGTTTGATAGCGCGCCTTACCAGCGGTCGGAGGTCGGCATGAAGCGGCGCACAGTGTTGTCGGTTCCCTTTGCCGCGAAATGTGATGGTCCCCGCCTTAAGGTCGATCTCGCGAAGTGGGACGGCGGTTTCCGTCAGTCGGCATCCTTGGAGCATTGCAACCAACCAGCAATCGCGCATCCACTCGTCGCGGGATTTAAGCGCCTTTTCGATCGTTGCTTGTTCGGCTGCGGTGATTTCGGGTTTTTGCTTCGGCGCGTGCCGTCGCAATCCGAGTCGGATCGCGGGATTGGCAGGAATATAGCCGCGGCGGACGGCTTCCTGCATAATCGCGGAGAATACTTTCAATTCCGTCAGGGCGGTGTTGTGCGATCGCGCTTTCATCAGTTCTTTCGGTGGGTTTGTGCGAAAGGCCGGATACTCGGTGCAAAGCTGATACGTGACCTGGGCCGGAGCGATCACGGCACGATGCGTCAAAAAGGTGCTAATGGCGGACCATCCAGCCTGATAACGAATCAAGGTTTTTTCGTTCGCGTATTTCCGGGAGAGGAATTTCGGTACCCATGCGTCGAAACGATTGCTCTGCGTCTGCTCCGAGAACGTGTGTTCGCGCATTGTCTCCTGGGCGACGGCTTGCTTCACTTTTCGCAGGGATCCGTCAGCGGCACGCCTCACTCCAGAAGACTTGCCTCCCCAGGTTCCGTCAGGCTTTTGGAATCGAATCCAGTAAAAGGGACTGCCAGGACGAGGGTAATACGAAGCCATGAATGTAGCATAGTGTAGCAAAGCAAAGAAAGTCAATGATCGACATACGAGGGAAATGACCAATTATGACCAATGAAAATAGGCCTGAATCGGCTCGGGGGTTCAATTCCCTCCCCAGCCACCTTTTCTTCGCTCTCGGCGAAAGGGGCCAACGTTTTCCTAAAGGCTGGCTTCTGGCTCGACCAGTTGTCACGCGTATGGCAGATTATTAGACCAGACGAATGAAGCCCCCGGTTATGTCTCTTGAGCCCGAAGCTGTCGGAATCTCCATCCGAATAGCAGCTCCGAGGAAGCGCGGCGTGTCACCCTTTTTCCGCAGAGCCGTTTTAGGCGCGCTCTGTGGTATGGGAGTGATGCTGGGCGGGGTGGCGCGGGGGCAATCGTATTATGAATCCTACTACTTCTCCACCCGGGCGGGGTTGGCTGGCTCGAGCGGCAGCGCGGATGGAGTCGGGAGCGCCGCTCGATTTGATCTTCCCGTTAGTGTGGCGGCGGACGGCGCGGGGACCCTTTACGTAACGGACACGCTGAATCACACGATCCGCAAAATAAGCAGCGGGGGAGTAGTGACTACGGTAGCGGGGGTGGCCGGTTCTCCCGGCAGCGAGGATGGGACCGGGAACGCGGCTCGATTTTATAGCCCCAATGGTGTGGCGGTGGACAGTTCGGGAAATCTTTACGTAGCGGACACGGGGAATCACACAATCCGCAAGATCACCAGCGGAGGAGTGGTGACGACCGTGGCGGGCCTGGCCGGTGTTGAGGGAAGTGACGATGGAATCGGAAGCGCGGCTCGATTTCGCAGTCCACAGGGTGTGGCGGTGGACAGTGCGGGAAACCTTTACATAACGGACAGGCGGAACTGCACCATCCGCAAGATTGATAGCAGTGGGGCGGTAACGACCCCGGTGGGCTCGATCAACCAGTGTGGTTTGAGCGTGGATGGGACCGGGAACGCGGCCCGATTTTACAGTCCCTTCGGAGTGGCGGTGGATAGTGCGGGGAATCTTTACGTGTCGGATAGTGGCTCGGACAGCAGCACGATTCGCAAGGTTAGTAGCGGCGCTGTCGTGACAACTTTCGCTGGCTTGGCCTATACCCGCGGAAACGGCAGCTGTAACTGCGCGGATGGGACCGGGAGTGCGGCCCGATTCAATGCGGCAAGCCATCTCGCGCTGGATAGCGCAGGCAACCTCTACGTAGCGGATGCCGGCGCGAACGTCGGCCATCTACCGTATGGCAACCACACGATTCGCAAGGTGACGAGTGGGGGAACGGTCACGACCGTGGCTGGCTTAGCCGGTTCCATCGGAAGCGCCGACGGCACTGGGAGCACAGCTCGATTTAATGTTCCATATGGTATGGCGGTGGGCAGCTTGGGGGATCTTTATGTGGCGGATAGTGGCAACAATACCATCCGAGTCGGTTCGGTAGTGCCCCGCGCCCAGACCCAAAACCTGTCGACGCGCCTAAGGGCGCTTGCAGGCGACAACGCCTTGATCGGCGGTTTCATCATTACTGGGGGAGTGCCTAAAAGGGTAATGATCCGGGCGATTGGCCCTTCAATTCCATTGAGCGGAGCCATGGCTGACCCGGTGCTGCAGCTCCATCAACCGGGTGGCAGCATTGTTTCCAATGACAACTGGAAGATCGATGACCAGACCGGTCAATCGCAGGAAGCGGTTATCCGCGGTACCGGGATTCCGCCATCCGATGACTTGGAATCGGCGTTGGTGGCGACGCTTCCGCCCGGGGCTTACACTGCGATCGTGAGCGGCAGAGGGGGTGGACAAGGCGTGGCCCTGGTGGAGGTGTATGATCTGGAAGGGACAGCGCCGTCAAAGTTGGCGAATATCAGTACCCGTGGATTTGTTGACCAAGGCGACAATGTGATGATTGGCGGCTTCATCATTGGGCCAGCGGAAACGGGAAGCAACCGCGTAGTGATCCGGGGGATTGGGCCTACGTTGCCATTCAGCTCAGCATTACAGGATCCGGCGCTTGGACTGTATGACGGAAACGGGACCCTCGTGGTGAGTAATGATAATTGGGGCAATGCCGCTTATGCCGCAGATATCCAGGCCCTTGGTCTTGCTCCTGGAGATTCGCGGGAAAGCGCGCTGTTGCGCCCCCTGTCACCCGGAGCATACACGACGATCCTTTCTGCCGTGGGTGGCACGACCGGGGTTGGGCTGATTGAGGTGTATAACCTGCAGTAGCGTAGTGCGGTGGTCGATTTTGAGGGCGACCTGACATGGCCAGGAGCAAGCCTTATCGCTGGTTCGAACGGCCTTTGAGGGGTTGGGTTAGCTCCCGCTACCGTCCGAGCAGTCGCGGGTCGAATTCGTAATCGATGGGAGGCGCAATTCGGATGCGTTTGAAATCCGGATGCTCAGGATTTAACAGGAAGTTTTTGTCGTCGGGGCTTATGGCGCTTGGCACTGCGAGAACTGCCGAACGCCGCTCAGCCACCCAGCGATCTCCGATCTCCATCGTCTCCGAAGGTGGCGGTGAAATCCTCCAGTTCGACGGCCATTTGTCTTGGGAAAGCTTTTCAGTCAGTCCGTCGGGCCATTCCAGTCGGAATGCCTGGTATGTCTCCGGGAGGAGGACAGGACTGGTGTGGACAAGAATCTCCAGGGCGGCCGTCGATTGGTGTTCGCTTACGTAGACGACCCGGACCCCAGTCGAGCTCCACCGGCCACCATTGTGCCAGGCACCTTCCCCGGAAAAAGCCGTGCCGGCCCGCCTCGCCCGGACAATGCGCCAGGCGGACGCCATCAGGAGTAGACGCCGTAGTCGATTCGCCCGAGCAATTTCTCGACTTCTCGCGCCCCAATTTCCGTCTCCGCGTAATCCAGGGGGATGGCCCCGCCAAGGCCACGCTGCGGATGTTTCAGCCAGGCCCGGGCTTTTTCGACATTGCCAAATAACTCCGTCGCCTGCTGGAGCAGTCGAGAGAAGCGGATCACCTTATCGGATTCCGCGGGCGACAACCGCCCCGCCGCTTTGCGTCGTTGCAGAGTCGAACGCGAGATCAATAATTTTCCGGCCAGCTGGTCGAGAGGCAGGTCGATGGTCTGTCGCAACATTTCGAGCTCCCGAAAAGGAAAACCTTTCTGGATCCGACGGATGACCCCGTGAGGGTGGGCTTTCGGCGCGGTCTTCTTTTCCTGCGTGGCAGTTTTCATTGGCGCAAACAGTTCAATTGACACAATAGAATGAGCCAAATGAGCTGAAAGTCAATTGGCTGTCTCCCAAACTTCAGGGTTGAGCGTTCGATGCTCAACGTTCAACCTTCGCTGGTGGCAGAACCTGAAAAGATCCGAAACTTTGTCGACGGGCAATTTGTTGAGCCGCTTGGTGGCAAGTATCTCGACAATATCGAGCCGGCTACGGGAAAGCCTTATTCGCAAGTCCCGGACAGCGATAGCCGCGATGTTGAGCTTGCGGTGGTCGCCGCCGAGAAAGCATTTCCTGATTGGTCTCGCACCTCCGCGGCCGACCGGTCTCGCATTCTCCTGCGTATCGCCGAGCTGATCGAGCGCGACCTCGAAAAGCTCGCCCGCGCTGAATCGATCGACACGGGCAAGCCCCTTTCGCTCGCGCGTAATCTCGATATTCCTCGGGCCGCCAGCAATTTTCGCTTTTTCGCCACTGCGATTCTGCACACTGAATCCGAGGCGCACATGACTGATGGTGTTGCGTTCAACTATACCCTGCGCCAGCCGCGCGGCGTTGCTGGCTTGATCTCACCGTGGAACCTGCCGCTTTACCTGCTGAGCTGGAAAATCGCGCCCGCCATTGCCGTCGGCAACACGGCCATTGCCAAGCCGAGCGAGCTGACGCCGATGACGGCGTATTTGCTCTGCGAGATTTGCCGCGAAGCCGGGCTGCCGAATGGCGTCCTCAACGTCGTGCACGGCACCGGGCCCAACGTCGGCGCCCCGATCACGGCGCATCCGAAGGTTGGCACGATCTCTTTCACCGGTGGCACGGTGACCGGCCGCAAAGTGGCCGAGACCTGCGCCCCGATGTTCAAGAAGGTTTCGCTCGAACTCGGCGGCAAGAACCCCAACATCATCTTTGCCGACGCCGACCAGGACGCCGCCATTGCAGGTAGCCTCCGCTCCTCGTTCGCGAACCAGGGCCAGGTCTGCCTGTGCGGGTCCCGCGTCTTCGTCGAGCGCTCGGCCTACCAGAGTTTTGTCGATCGGTTCATCGAAAAGGCGTCCAAGCTGAAAGTGGGCGACCCGCTCGATGAGAAAACGGAGCAGGGTGCGATCGTCAGCAAGGCGCAGCTCGACAAAGTGAAGTTCTACGTCGACCTCGCGCAACAAGAAGGTGGCAAGATCGCCCTCGGCGGTGCCGCGCCGGAATCGATCAACGAGCGTTGCCGCTCGGGTTATTTTTTCCCGCCGACCGTCATCACCGATTTGCCGGTGTCGTGCCGGACCAACCGAGAAGAAATCTTCGGCCCGGTCATCACCATCACTCCCTTCGACAGCGAAGAGCAAGTGATCGGCTACGCCAACGACACCGACTACGGTCTGGCCTCGAGCGTTTGGACGCAAAACCTGAACCGCGCCCATCGCGTCGCGGAGCGCATTCACACCGGCACGGTCTGGGTGAACTGCTGGCTCGTGCGCGATCTGCGCGTCCCCTTTGGCGGCATGAAACAAAGCGGCGTCGGCCGCGAAGGCGGCGACGAAGCCCTCCGCTTCTTCACTGAGCCGAAGAACGTCTGCATCGCAAAGTAGAAGAACAATATGAAGCTTGGCTTTTGGATCGGTGTCGCGACCATCGCGACTGCTTCTGCCTTAGGGGCGCCGGTGCGCGTCCCAGGCACAAGGGTCAGTCTTGACCCTCCGGAGTCGTTTACAGTCGCCGAGCAATTTCCTGGCTTTGGGCGTGCCGATATAGGGGCTTCGATAATGGTCACTGAGATGTCAGTTCCCGTTGCGGAAATGCAGAAGGGAATGACCGAGGGACTGGCAAAAAATGGCATGACGCTGATTGAATCGCGGAAACAGAAGGTGGGCGGCAAAGATGCCCTTCTGCTTAAAGTATCTCAGCACGCGACGGGGACGGAGTTCCTAAAACTAATCATGGTCGCGGGAGACCAGAGGCGCACGACAATGGTGACCGGCACATATCCAAAGGAGATGGCCGCCGAGTTAGAAGCCGCCATAAAGCGTTCCATCCTCTCTGTGACATGGGCGTCGAAAACATCGGACGATCCGTTCGAGGGATTGCTTTACCGAATTGAACCCACCGAAAAATTAAAGTTCGCGGGTCGCGTCGGCAATATGCTGATGTTTAATGAATCCGGCAGCAAAGGCCCGCTCCATTCAAACGAACCACACTATATCGTGGGAAATTCGGTCAACTCCACCACGGTGGACAATGTTCGCTCGTTCTCCGAAGCGCGTGCCACCACGACTGCGTCCCTGAAAGATATTAAACAACTAAACGGTCGGGAGCTGACGGTTGATGGTTTGAAGGGATATGAGCTTCTGGCAGACGCAAAGTACGATAAGACGGGGGCACCGACACGCCTGTATCAGGTTATTGCGGTAGACGAGCAGGGGTACTTCATTATCCAAGGCATTGTTCCCACGGAGCGAGCTGAGGAATGGGTTCCAGAGTTCCAAAAGCTTACAGCGAGCTTCCGCCGAAATAAAAAATGAGCCAAGGCGACATTCGTCACGCCCCCGGCCTCGTTGGCACAGCGTTGAAGACCGGCGCAAATGAGTCTAGGGAAGTCATATGAAATACGTCGATGGATATGTCTTGCCAGTGCCGAAGAAGAACCTCCCGGCCTACCGCCGGATGGCGCAGAAGGCCGGCAAGATCTGGATAGAATATGGCGCCCTTCAGTTTTGCGAATGCGTGGGCGACGATCTCAAGGTCAAGATGGCGGCTTCCTTCCCGGCCACGATCAAGCTCAGGAAGGGCGAGGCAGTGGTGTTCTCGTGGATCCTGTTCAAGTCGCGCGCCCAGCGTGACAGCGTCAATACGAAAGTCATGAAGGACCCGCGTCTGGCGAAGATGATGGACATGAAGTCGTGTCCCTTCGATCCGAAGCGGATGGTTTACGGCGGCTTCAATGTAATGGTTGATGCCTAAATGGTTGGCTCACACGACGGCCCGGATAGTCAGAACGGCGCCGAGATCCCAAACCTTTGTGATCTTTGCGTGAACCATTAGTAAATGAGCGACCCCCGCGAAGGCTCACGCCGGCCTGATCAGCCTTCGGAGTTTGCCTCTGCTGATCCGGTCGCTGACGCCTTGCGTCGATTCGGGCTGCTTGGGATTCTCGCGATCATTCTCATCCTCGCAGGCAACGCGCTGTTCATTCCGTTGAGCGCAATCCTGGTGCTGATCTGGGTGAAGTTGTCGCGCACCCCGTGGCGTGAGATCGGTTATGTCCGGCCGCGCAGTTGGATTGGCGCCATTCTTTTCGGGATAATTTTCGGCGTGGTTTTGAAGATCGCGATGAAGGCGATCGTGATGCCGCTCCTGGGTGCGCCTCCAGCGAACCAGGCTTTCCATTTTCTGGTGGGGAACAGGGCGGCAATTCCAGGGATGCTCTACGTAATATTGATCGGTGCGGGTTTCGGAGAAGAAACTGTTTTCCGTGGCTGGATGTTCGAACGTTTCGGAAAACTCTTCGGACAGAGTGCCGGAGCGAAAATCGCCATTGTGTTGATCACCTCTATCTGGTTCGGCCTGGATCACTATTCGCTTCAGGGACTACCGGGCGTGGAACAGGCGTTCATCGTCGGACTCGTGTTCGGTTCGATTTTCGCGGTCACGGGACGCATCGTTATGCTCATGGTTGCGCATATCGCCTTCGACTTGGCCGCGCTCGCGATGATCTACTGGGACGTGGAGACCGCCTTCGCTCACCTTGTTTTCAAGTAAGGGACGCGCTAAAAGGACGGTTGATGAGCGAAACCTTCGAAAGCTCCCGCGCGCCTGAGCCAGTTGGCGCCTTTCCGCACGCCAAACGCGTCGGAAACCTCCTGTTTCTTTCCGGCATCGGGCCGCGAACACGCGGTAGCAAGGAAATCCCGGGCGTTACGCTGGATGCAGCCGGGAAAATCGTCAGCTACGACATCGAAACGCAATGCCGCGCGGTCTTCGAGAATGTCCGGCTCGTGTTGGAAGATGCCGGGGCGGGCTGGAACGACATCGTCGATGTGACAGTTTTCCTGACCAATATGAAGGCCGATTTTCCGATCTATAACCGCATTTACCCGGAATATTTCGCCGGGCCGGATAAACCCAACCCGACCAGGACGACGATTGAAATTATTTCGTTGCCCACGCCGATTGCGATCGAGCTCAAGGTGATTGCGGCGGTGGGAAACTGATTGACCGCGCAGGACGCGGATGAAACGGATTCGGAATCGATCACGAGCATGAGCACGAGCACGAAGAAAACGTTTCGGGTGCTCGCGGCCGATCACACGGGGATAACCGTCGGGAATCTTGAGCGGTCGCTCGCCTTCTGGAGGGATGTTCTGGGTTTCGAGTTTTCGCATCGCGCTCATCAAACGGGGGAACTCGCCAGCGAAATCACCGGAGTGCCTGGCGCCGAGATCTCGCTCGCGGTCCTCCGGGCGCCCGGACACAAGATTGAGTTGCTCGAATACCTCGCGCCACCCGAGAGAAGACGCGGCGACCTTAAGCCCTGTGATGTCGGATCGGTGCACGTCGCGCTCACGGTGGACGATCTCGACGCGGTGCTGAGCTCGATCGCGGCGTCTGGCTGGGCGATGGCGGGCGAACCGCAAACGCTCAAGACCGGCCCAAACGCCGGAAAGCGTGTCGTCTACGTGCGCGATCCCGATGGCACAACCATCGAATTTATGCAGCCGCCGGCCTAATTGAAAAAGGCGGCCACGGATGAACGCAGATTTACACCGATTGTCGGCAGGCTGGGCATCGAATCTCTCTAAATCCGTGTTCATCCGTGTTAATCTGTGGCGAACCTCTTCCTCTCCGCTAAACAAATGACGATGACTTTTTCCGCCGACGAAGAATTTGCGTTGAAGCTTGATGCCGGGGATCCGCTCGGTTCGTTCCGGGAAAAGTTCCATCTGCCGCTCGGCAAAGAGGGAAAGCCGCTCATCTACCTGGCGGGAAATTCCCTGGGCCTGATGCCGAAGACAGCGAGGAGGATCGTCGAACAGGAATTGGACGACTGGGCGAAATTCGCCGTCGATGCGCATCTCGG
>QHMY01000182.1 GCA_003218305.1 Verrucomicrobiota bacterium | reverse complement strand
CTTCAATTGATCCGGCAACTCAGCGAGAAAAAGGGCGGCGCGCCGGTGAATGTGCTGACGCACTGTAACGCGGGCTGGCTTGCCTTCGTGGATCATGGGTCGGCGACCGCACCGATTTACGCCGCGCATGATCACGGCATTCCCGTTCACGTCTGGGTGGACGAGACGCGGCCACGAAGCCAGGGATCGAAACTCACGGCCTGGGAACTGGGCGAGCACGGGGTGCCGCACACGGTTATCGCCGATAACGCCGGCGGGCATTTGATGCAGCATGGAAAGGTGGACGCCGTCATGGTGGGAACGGACCGCACCACCTACACCGGGGACGTGGCGAACAAGATTGGCACTTACCTCAAGGCGCTGGCGGCGAAGGACAACGCCATCCCGTTTTACGTCGCGCTCCCCTCCTCTTCCTTCGATTGGACGATTCGCGACGGATTAAAGGAGATCCCGATCGAGGAACGCGGTTCCGAGGAAGTGAACTACGCCGAAGGCTGGCACGACGGCCGGCAGGTGGAGGTGCGGGTGAGCCCGGAAACCAGCCCCGCCGCCAATTACGGATTCGATGTTACGCCCCGAGAACTGGTAACCGGGCTCATCACCGAGCGCGGGATTTGCCAGGCAAATGAGGAGAGCATTCTCCGCCTTTTTCCAGAGCATCGCGGTCCTTTGTAGCCGTCGCCCTGCGGGCGACGCCTGGGCCGCGCCCAATCCCAGCGCTTCGCACAGCGAACCGGCTACAGAAGGCAGTTGAAAAAGCGGCATCCCATCGTAACGTGGGCGCTCCATTTCGGAAAACAGGAACAGGAGCATTTTATGTCGCAACATCGCAGTCTAAAGGGAGCCAGCACGATCACCGCGAAGCGGAATGTCCTGAAGCGTTTCGAACGCGTCGAACTTCTGAAGAAGCGCGGCCAGTTCAAGGAAGGCACGAAAGTCATCGGCCTTCCAAAAACCAAGCCGGACGCGTAAGGGAAAGTTGAGAGTTATTGGTTGAGAGTTGAGAGCTCCGAGCCAGATCGTCGGCTCTCAACTCTCAACTAACGACTCTTAACTTTTCCCCGATCCCCAATGCGCCTGAACCGCTTCCTCGCCGCCGCCGGTGTCGGTTCGCGGCGGCATTGCGACCAACTGATCGCCGAGGGGCGGGTCACGATCAACGGCCGCGTCGTCACCGACTTCAGCACGCAACCGGCGGAAGGCGATCACGTGAAGGTTGGCGGAAAGCTGGTCCGCGGCGAACGCCATCTCTATATCATCCTGCACAAACCGGCCGGCTTCGTTTCCACCCGGGCCGACCCTAACGCACGCGATACGATTTTCGACCTCCTCCCGCCGAAGTTTCCCCGTCTTTTCAATATCGGCCGGCTCGACGCGCAAACGGAAGGCCTCCTCATCCTGACCAACGACGGCGATCTCGCGCAGCGCCTGACCCATCCTCGCTACAAGGTCGAAAAGGAATACGAAGTCACGCTCGATCGCCCTTGGGAAGCGTCGCTCGCGCCGAAGCTCCTGGCCGGCATCATGCTGGACGGCGAACGCGCGCGGATGGAGAAAGTGCAAACGATCCGAATGACCCGGGTGCGAGTTGTCCTCCGTCAGGGCATCAACCGGCAGATTCGGCGCATGTTTTACGAGCTGGGGTTTGAGGTGAAGAAGCTCGTTCGCGTCCGGGTCGGACATTTGCGCCTGGGCGATTTACCGCGTGGTCATTGGCGGCCGCTCAGCAAGGCTGAGTTGAAATCGCTTCAGCCGAAAGCGGTGCGCGACCGAGCTTAGGGAACGCCGAACTCCTTTGTCATCCCGAGCCGCGTAGACGGCGAGGGGACCTCGCAGTTGCAATTTGCGCTACCGCAAGTCTTCGGGCGTTCAATGACGGAGGATGCGTGATGTTTCGCGGAAGCGATTGAGCGCTTGCGGGGTCCCTCGCCGTCTACGCGGCTCGGGATGACATGCTGGGAATGAGCGACAGCTTCACTCCGCTTCCGCGCGAAGAATTTCCAACGGCGGCCGGCTCGCCACGCCGCGGCTCGCGACCAAACCAATCGCAACCGTCAGCCCGCTGACCGACGCCGCCGTGAGCAGCAGCGGCGACAGCGAGGGGGTGTAGCTCAGTTCGAAAACGAATTTGGCCAGCGCCCAGCTCGAAACCACGGCCAGAATGATTCCGGTCGCGCTGGCGAAAACCCCGAGTAAAAAATACTCGGCGCAAAGAATCTTCCAGATCTGCGCGCGCGACGCGCCGAGCGTCCGAAGCAAAATGCTTTCCTGCAACCGCTGATACCGTCCGCTCCAGATCGTGCTCGCCAAGACCACGATCCCGGCCCCCACGGTAAAAAGCGACATGACCCGGATCACAAGCGCCGCCCGGCTCAGGATCGAATCGACGGTCTGAATTACCGAAGTCAGGTCGATGGCGGAGACATTGGGATACTTCGCGACCACGGCGTTTTGCAATCGCGCGGAATCAGCCGGCGTCTCGACCCGGCTCACCAGCACATGAAAAGTGGGCGCGTTCTCCAGAACGCCCGCCGGGAATAACACGAAAAAATTGGTCTGGAACCGTTTCCAATCGACCTCGCGCAGGCTGGCGATGGTGGTTTTGATCGGTATCCCCTGCACGTCGAAGATCAGCTCGTCACCGATCTTTGCCTCGAAGTCCTTCGCAATGTCGCCATCGAGCGAAATGGGAACCGCGTCGCCAGGATGATAATCGACCCGCCCAATCCAGCGGCCCTCAGTAATTTTCTCCGTCTCCGACAATTGCTCCCGGTAGGTGCACCGGTACTCGCGCTGGAGTTCCCATTCCGGAATTTTCCGCTTCGGATCCGCTAAAATATCCACCGTCTTTCGGCCTTTGATTTCTGTCAGTCGCATGGTGACAATCGGCGCTTCCTGAATGATCGGCATCCCGGCGGCCCGCACGGTTTCGGCGACGCCGGCCTTCTGGTCGGACTGGATATCGAAGAGAAAGATATTCGCCTGGCTCTTGCTCCCGACGGATTGGAATTGCGCCAGGAGGACTTCGCGGCTGAGATAAAGATTCAGCAGCAGAAACGTCCCAAGGCCGAGCGAAAGGGTAAGGAGGAGGGTTCGATTGTTGGGGCGGTAGAGATTCGCCAGGCCCTGCCGCAGCACAAAACTCCAGCGGTGCGGAAAGAATTTCTTCACCCCGAGAATCAAAAGTTTCGCCACACCCGCAAAGATGCCGATCGCGACTCCAAGCGCGCCGGCGAACACCAACCCCTTGATCACCTTGTCCGTTTGTGAAATGGCAAAGCCAGTCACGCCGGCGACGATCAACCCGTAGACTAGCCAGAGAATAGGATCGTGTTCGGTTGCTTTCGGCTCGACGTCGACATCGGCCCGAAAAACGCGCAAAGGCGACAGACGGCGAAAGCGCAGCAGCGGCGGCAGCGCAAACAGAATGCAAATGGCAAAGCCGAGCAGGAAGCCCTTGACGATCGGCTCCCAGGCGATCGTGGTCGGGATCGCGAGCGGCAGAAAAGTTTTCAGGACACGGGGAAAAAGGCGCTGCAGCGCCACACCCAGCGCCGCGCCGGTCGTCGCGCCGACAAGAGCCATCGCGCTGGTCTGGAGCAGGTAAACGAACACCGTTCCGCGCGAAGACATGCCGAGACAGCGCAGGATCGCGCCTGTCCTGGTTTTTTGCTGCAGGTGCGCCTGGATCGCACTGGCCACACCCACCGCGCCGAGGAGGAGTGAGACAAAGCCGACCAGATTCAGAAAGCGGTAGAGATTTTCCAACGCCGTTCCGAGGTCTCGCTTGCGCTTGGCCACGGTATCGTATTCGAGTCCAAGCCGCTGGATCTGCGGTTTCAGGATCTCGATCCGTCGCTCGACGTCGGTGCCTTCGGGAAACTTCACGTAATCGCGGTAGCGCGCCACGTGGCCCGGCTTCAGGAGATTCGTTTCCGGGAGTTTTTGCAGCGGAATGTAGACGCGGGGTGCAAACGATCCGGCCGCTGAGGCTTCGCCCGGCATCTTTCTCAGTGAGCCCGCGACAGTAAATACCAAATCGCCGATCTTGATCGGGTCGCCCACCTGCGCATGAAATTGCAGGAGCAGGCTTTCGTCGACGAGGGCTTGGGCGCCAGTGCGAAAGTCGCGCGCCGCCGGCGCCGGAACCGTTTCCATCGCGCCGTAAAATGGAAAATCCCCATCCAACGCGCGGACATGGACGAGCCTGGTGGAATCGCTCCGCGGAAACACCGCCATGCTCGAAAACCGAACTTCGCGAGCCTGCGGTTCGCCGAGCGAGTGCAGGAGCGTTTCCGCTTCCGGGCTGAACGGGCGGGTGGATTCCACCACGAGGTCCGCGCCAATCAAACTCCGGGCCTGATCGTCGATCGCCTGGCCCAGGCTATGGCGAAACGACCCGATCCCGACCAGGGCTGCAATTCCAAGCGTGATGGAGATCGAAAACAAGAGCAACCGGCGCCGGCTCGACCGGCTATCCCGCCACGCCATCTTCCAGACGAAGGAATTCATGACGTGCGAAGATTGAACCCTATCACCCTCACCCTGGCCTTCTCCCTCAGGGAGAGGAATTCCTTCTCCCCTTGGGAGAAGATTAGGATGAGCGGATCGACGAACGATGAGATCATTGGGGTCACGCGATTGTCCGTGAACCAGCAATGTGGGAGGGACCTTTGCGTCCCGACTCTGATTTTCGTTGTCGCGGCGCAAAGGCCGCTCCCACATTTGAAGACATAGCCCGCATCAAACCGCCTCCCCGTTGCGAAGCCGGATTGTTTGCTCCGTCAGACTCGCCACATCGGTGTCGTGCGTGACGAGAACCAGCGCGGTCCCCGCGCTGCGATTCAACTCAAGCATGATCTCGATCACCCCGGCGCTCGTCTCCGCGTCGAGGTTTCCGGTCGGCTCATCCGCAAACAGAATCTTCGGGCGATTAATGAAGGCGCGGGCGAGCGCGACCCGTTGCTGCTCTCCGCCGGACAGTTGCGCCGGATAATGATCGACCCGCTCCGCCAATCCGACCCGGCGGAGCAAATCCAGGCCAAGATCGCGCGCGGTGCGATCGCCGCGAAGTTCCATCGGGACCGTGACGTTCTCCAGCGCGGTTAGCGTCGGGATGAGTTGGAAGTTTTGGAAAACAAACCCGACGTGCTCGTTGCGAATGCGGGCCCGCTCGTCTTCGCCCGCCTCGCCCAGCGTGATGCCGTTGAGCAGGACAGAGCCGGATGTTGGCCGATCCAGCCCGGCGCAGAGGCCAAGCAGCGTCGTCTTTCCGCTGCCGGACGGCCCGAGGATCGAGCAGGTCGCGCCCGCGGGCAAATTGAAGGAAATGTCCTTGAGCACGGTCAGTTGGCCGGCGCTGGTCGCATAGGTTTTCGTGAGATGTTGAACGTTCAGGATCGATAATGCTGTCATTGACGGTAGATGCGGGTTCGTCTTGCTTACGCGAACATGATTCGCCGCGCATGAGGAAAACGATGCCAGCAATTTTCCGAATTGCGCTCGCCCTCTGCTTTTTTTCGGCCGCAACGTTCGGCCAGGCGGCGGAACCAGCAGCCACGCCTCGGGCGAAAACGGTCGTTTTTCTCGGCGACAGCCTGACTGCGGGTTTCGGTGTGCAACCGAACGAAGCATTCCCGG
>QHMY01000181.1 GCA_003218305.1 Verrucomicrobiota bacterium | reverse complement strand
AACCACAATGTTGTTGGGGTGTGCTTCACCGAGTCCGGAGCTGATCTTCGTGTAATTCAGGGGGACATCGCTCAGAAGAATCCGGCGTTTTTCCAGGGCGGCCTGCCCCACCATGCTCTCTCCCAGCCTGAACCGAGTCCGGCCTTCTTCGCCATTGGGACCGGCGTAACTGGCCAGGAGCGCCAGCTCAGGATCCGATCCGGATCCATCCATTATATAAAGGACTCCTTGTTGGGCCGAGACCAGCGGCGCCAGTTCCGAGAGGATCAGCTTGCCCACGGTCATGAGATCGCGCTGGCCCTGGAGCATCCGGGTGAACCTCGTCAGGTTGGTTTTTAACCAATCCTGCTCCTCATTTTGCAGCGTCGTGTCCTTCAGATTGCGGATCATCTCGTTGATGTTGTCCTTCACGAACGCGACTTCGCCCTGGGCCTCGACCTGAATCGAACGTGTCAGGTCGCCCTTCGTCACCGCCGTGGCCACGTCGGCGATGGCGCGCAACTGGGTGGTCAGGTTCGCGGCGAGGCGATTCACGTTGTCGGTCAAATCGCGCCACGTTCCCGCGGCTCCGGGCACGCTGGCCTGGCCGCCGAGCTTTCCTTCAACGCCCACCTCGCGCGCGACCGTGGTCGTTTGCTCCGCGAACGTCGCCAGGGTGTCGGTCATGCTGTTGATCGTATCCGCGAGCTCGGCAATTTCGCCCTTGGCCTCGACCAGGAGTTTTTGTTTCAGGTCTCCCTTGGCCACCGCGGTCACGACTTTCGCAATGCCGCGCACCTGGTTGGTCAGGTTGCCGGCCATGAAATTCACGCTGTCGGTCAAATCGCTCCAGGTTCCGCCCACGCCCTTCACCACGGCCTGGCCCCCCAGTTTTCCTTCCGTGCCTACTTCGCGGGCCACGCGCGTCACTTCGGAAGCGAACGAGTTCAGCTGGTCCACCATCGTATTGACAGTGTTTTTCAATTCCAGGATCTCGCCTTTTACATCGACCGTGATCTTCTTCGACAAATCGCCGCTCGCGACCGCGGTGGTGACGGCGGCGATGTTTCGCACCTGCGTGGTCAGGTTCGACGCCATGAAGTTCACCGAGTCGGTCAAATCTTTCCAGGTGCCGGAGACGCCTTCGACCCGCGCCTGGCCACCGAGGGCTCCTTCCGAACCCACCTCGCGCGCCACACGCGTAACTTCCGAGGCGAACGAGCGAAGCTGGTCCACCATGGTATTGATCGTATCTTTCAATTCCAGAATCTCGCCGCGGACGTCCACGGTGATCTTCTTGGACAAATCGCCGTTGGCGACCGCGGTTGTGACGTCGGCGATGTTTCGCACCTGGCCGGTCAGATTGCGCGCCATCGAGTTGACCGAATCGGTCAGATCTTTCCACGTTCCAGCCACGCCCTTCACCTGGGCCTGGCCACCCAGCTGCCCTTCCGATCCCACCTCGCGGGCCACGCGCGTCACCTCGGCGGCGAACGAGCTGAGCTGATCCACCATGGTGTTGATGGTGTTTTTTAGCTCCAGGATTTCGCCTTTCACATCCACCGTGATCTTTTTCGAGAGATCGCCACGCGCCACCGCCGTGGTCACTTCCGCGATATTGCGGACCTGGCCCGTGAGATTGCCGGCCATTGAATTCACGGAATCGGTCAGATCTTTCCAGGTTCCGGCCACGCCGCGCACGTCTGCCTGGCCGCCCAGTTTTCCTTCGCTGCCGACTTCGCGGGCCACGCGCGTCACTTCCGAGGCAAACGAGCGGAGCTGGTCCACCATGGTGTTGATCGTGTCCTTGAGCTGGAGAATCTCGCCGCGGACATCGACCGTGATCTTCTTCGAAAGATCGCCATTCGCGACGGCAGTCGTGACCTCGGCGATATTGCGCACCTGACCGGTCAGATTGCCAGCCATCGAGTTGACCGAGTCGGTCAAATCTTTCCACGTCCCGGCGACGTCACGCACGTCGGCCTGTCCGCCGAGCCGCCCTTCCGTTCCGACTTCGCGCGCCACGCGCGTCACTTCGGCCGCGAACGAGCTGAGCTGGTCGGCTGATCGACCATGGTGTTGATCGTGTCCTTCAGCTCCAGGATTTCGCCCTTCACATCAACTGTGATTTTCTTGGAGAGGTCACCTCGCGCCACCGCCGTCGTCACCTCCGCGATGTTGCGGACCTGGCCGGTCAGGTTGCCGGCCATCGAGTTCACGCTGTCGGTCAAGTCCTTCCAGGTGCCGGCCACGCCGTGAACGTCCGCTTGTCCGCCCAGTATTCCCTCGGTGCCCACCTCGCGGGCCACGCGCGTCACCTCCGCCGCGAAGGAACTGAGCTGATCCACCATGGTGTTGATGGTGTTCTTCAGCTCCAGGATTTCGCCCTTCACGTCGACCGTGATCTTCTTCGACAAGTCGCCGGTGGCGACCGCCGTCGTGACCAGGGCAATGTTGCGGACCTGCGCCGTCAGGTTGCTCGCCATGAAATTGACCGAATCCGTGAGGTCTTTCCACGTGCCGGACACGCCGGACACTTCGGCCTGACCACCCAGTGCTCCCTCCGAACCGACTTCGCGCGCCACGCGCGTCACTTCCGAGGCGAAAGAGCTCAGACGATCGACCAGCGTGTTGATCGTATTCTTCATCTCCAGGATCTCGCCGGCCACGTCGACCGTGATTTTTCGGGAGAGATCGCCGTTCGCAATTGCCGTCGTCACCTCCGCGATGTTGCGCACCTGGGCGGTGAGATTGCCGGCCATCATGTTGACGTTGTCGGTCAAATCCTTCCAGGTGCCGGCGACGCCTTTGACTTCGGCCTGGCCGCCCAAAATTCCTTCCGAACCGACTTCGCGCGCAACGCGCGTCACTTCCGAGGCGAACGACCGGAGCTGATCGACCATGGTGTTGATCGTGTCCTTCAATTCCAGAATCTCACCCCGCACATCGACGGTGATCTTTTTCGAGAGATCGCCGTTCGCCACCGCGGTCGTGACCTCGGCGATGTTTCGGACCTGGCCAGTCAGGTTGCGAGCCATGAAATTCACCGAGTCGGTCAAGTCTTTCCACGTGCCCGAGACACCTTCGACGCGGGCCTGGCCGCCCAGAATTCCTTCCGAACCCACTTCGCGCGCCACGCGCGTCACTTCCGAGGCGAACGAACGCAGTTGATCCACCATGACGTTGACCGTGTCTTTCAGTTCGAGAAACTCGCCTTTGACGTCGACCGTGATTTTCTTGGTCAGGTCGCCGTTGGCCACCGCGGTGGTGACCGTCGCGATGTTACGAACCTGGGCCGTGAGATTGCCTGCCATCAGGTTCACGTTTTCAGTCAGGTCCTTCCACGTCCCCGCGACGCCCTTCACCTTGGCCTGTCCGCCGAGCTTGCCTTCCGTGCCGACCTCGCGCGCCACCCGGGTCACTTCCGAAGCAAAAGCGCCCAACTGGTCGACCATCGTATTTACAGTCTTGGCCGTCCGCAAAAACTCGCCTTCCAATTCCCGGCCTTCAATGTCCGTCGCCATGGTCTTGGAGAGATCGCCTTTGGCCACCGCGCCGATGACCCGTGCCATCTCACTCGTAGGGTGAACCAGATCCCCGATCAGCTCGTTAACGGAGCGGATGGCGCCCGCCCAGGAATTCGAGACATCGCCGATCGACGCGCGTTGGGTAATGCGGCCTTCCTTGCCCACCACCCGGCCGATCCGATCGAGTTCCATCGTCATCCGCTCATTCTTGGCGACCACCTCGTTAAACGTGTCCGCTATCTTTCCGGCCACCCCGGTCCAGTCATCGGGTAATCGCACCGAAAAATCGCCCCGCTTGAACGCCATCAGGGCAGCCAGGAGCTGTTTATTGTCGCATTCATACCGTTCTGACTGCGAGCGTTTGGCGGGGCGCGCCCGCCGAGAGACAGATGTCGTTTTTTTCATGGTCGAATCAGGAAACAAAGGATTGAGCTAATCTTTTGCAAGTTGCACATGCACACCGACCTACCCCCAAATCGCAAACCAAGCTCTGATTGATCGCACAAATTATGGTCTGGTGGCAAGAAGTTGGTTGCGACCCTCTCGACCCAACCCATCACCACCCTGATGGGACCAAGGTCCCATAGCCGACGCGGCTTGATTTCCTCAGCCTCTTTCGGTTACCACCTCCATTTATGAATAAGTACATCGCGGAATTTATCGGCACTTTCTTCCTCGTTCTGACGATTGGGTGCACCGTCATTGGTGGCGCGCCGGGAGTCATCCCGCCCCTGGCTATCGGCGCCGCGCTCATGGTCATGATCTATGCTGGCGGCCATATCTCGGGTGCGCATTACAATCCCGCGGTCACGCTCGCGGTCGTGATTCGTGGCAAGCTGAACCCGGGGGATGCGGTGCCTTATATCCTGGCCCAGCTCGCCGCGGCCGCCGCCGCCGCGACGGTGGTAAAATTCTTTCGTGCCGGAGTGGACGTCACTCCGATGGTTCTCCAGACCGGCCCGGCCCTTCTGGCGGAATTCCTCTTCACTTTTGCCTTGGCGTACGTCGTCCTCAACGCGGCCACCTCAGAGGGAACATCGGGCAATTCCTTTTACGGCATCGCGATCGGCATGACGGTAATGACCGGTGCTTTCGCGGTGGGCGATATTTCCGGGGGCGCCTTCAATCCCGCGGTGGCGCTCGGCATCTCCATGCTCGGCCTTTCCAGCTGGAACAATATTTGGATCTTCCTCGTGGCGAATTTTGCCGCCGGAATCGTGGCCGCGATCATCTTCAATCTGATCAATCCCCCCGCGCAGACGACCCCCATGGCGACGGATGAGCCGCCCTACGAGACGCCGCGTTAATCGTAAAACTGCTGCATTCTTACAGGAGGTAACAGAGGAAACGGAGGGGGTGAAAACCTCTATTCTATCCGTCCGCCTGTGAAATCCTCCTCATCGATTGGCGCCCGGTAGCACCAGCCGATAAATGCCGTTCGTGAGTCTGGCTTCATGGAAGTTGATGAGCAGCCCGAGAGGCACATCCATCAGTTTCATATAGCTGAGCAGTTGTGCCTTATGGATCGGTAAGACATTTTGCAGGGCTTTAGCCTCAACCAGCACGCAATCTTCCACCAGAACATCGAATCGCAGAGGCTCTTCTCGCTTGAAGCCCTTGTAATCGATGATCACCAGTTTCTGACTCGCGCAAGCGAGGCCGCGCAACTCAAGCTCCTTTAGCAGGCACCATTCATAGATCGATTCGATCAGTCCCGGCCCTTTGTTGCGATGGACCTCGATGGCGGCGCCAATAACGGTTTCGGTCAGCTCTGAAGCCTTGCCAAATAGCGGATGCACGGGGGGAGGAACGGACTTTACAGGAGGTAACAGAGGCAACGGAGGATTTCAAACCATCACTCCCCTCGGTTTTCTCTGTTTTACCTTGTTAAACTTCCTTCAGGGTGGGGGCAGCGGAACAATCTTACAAGAAACAACAGGGACAAAGGGGATTTCAATTCGATAAACCCTCTGTTTTCTCTGTTTCCTCCTGTGACAATTCTGATGTCAGACCAAAGTCCAATAGGCAGGGCCTGCTCCGACGCTCATTCTCGCTCCTTCAGCGAAACAAAAACCCATGAAACAACTATTCACACCATTCAGAATTCTCGGAGCGACCCTTCTCCTGGCCCTGGCGACAGGCTGCGCCACGACCACCACCACCGCCTCACACACGGATCTGCTGACGGCAGCCGGCTTCAGGCTGATGACAGCCGACAATCCAAAAAAGCAGGAAGTGCTCAACACCCTGCCGAAAGATCAGCTCTCGGTGGTCACATATAAGGGCAAGACCTTTTATGTTCAGCCAGCTGCCGCCGCCAACCAGGCTTACGTCGGAACGCCGAAGGAATACCAGGCTTATCAGCAACTCCGGGTGGCCAAACAGATCAGTAACGACAACCTCATGGCCGCGCAAATGAACCAGGATGCCATGATGGGTTGGGGGAACGCCTGGGGACCCGGCTTCTACGGCGGGTTCTATGGAGGCCGTTACCGTTAACGGCTGCTGATTGGGAGGGAGATCTGACGGAAGCAATCTCCGACATAGACCGCGATCAGGCGGAGAAAACAGAGACATAATTCTCTGTTTTCTCCAGTTCGCTCGCGAACCGTTTCGGGGTACCTTCTGTTCAATTGAATGATGAAACTCCCCGCGCACGTCCTGTTCCGAAAAGAGTGGTCCCTCATTCTGTGGGAACCCCGCGGAACTTTGGATCAAGCGGTGGTCAACGAAGTTGTCGCGTTTATTGAAACGGCGGAAAGAAGAACCCTCCAGCCGTTCCATCGATTCATGGACATGTCGGCGCTCGACATGGTGGACCTGAACTTTAAGTTCGTATTTCACGTCGCGCTGAGCCGGCGCCTGTCGGCCACGCCCAAGCCGTCGGTGAAGTCCGCCTTTTATGTTACGAGCCCGGCGACCGTCCATTACGCGAAGTTACACGCAATGCTGACCGATCGTTCGCCGCTCGACGTCGCCCTCTTTACCGATCGCGCCGCCGCGGCAACATGGCTTGGCGTCCCGGCCGAGGCTTTGACGATGCCGTAGTCATAAGCGCGATGCTCCGCAAAAATTCAGCTGTCTGATGAAATCCCCATCAACCGACCGATGAAAATACCTCCGAATGTTGTCTGTTTCGAAGCGCAGAGTCTTCTGATCTGGCGGCCCCGGGGAATTCTGAACGAGAATATAGTGAACGAGATTTTGGCATTCCTCGACGATCGCGAAACAAAGTTGGAAAAGACCTTCAATCGATTCACGGATCTGTCGTCTCTGGACGCGGTCGATCTGAGCTTTAAATACGTCTTCCAGGTCGCGCTTTTCCGGCGCCTGGCCCTGATGGGCCACAGCGCGGTGAAGTCGGCTTTTTTTGTCCTCGCCCCGGAGGTTGCTCGTTACGTAGAGGTACATGCCCTGGTCACGGATCATTCGCCCCTCGTGGTGGCGATGTTTGATGATCGCGCGGCGGCTGCCGAGTGGCTCGGGCTTTCGCCCGCAATGCTGGTGGAAGAGCCGGAGCGTTGAAGTCAGGGGAATGCCCGTCTCTCTGCCCGCGCTGCATTTTATTCCGGGCTTTCCCTCGGCTCTCGATTCGGCTCATAATGATTGCGCGCCACCCAGTCCGCTTTGGATTATGGATTAAATTCGCATGAGCTGGGTCACATTTATCCTGGCGCTCGTCATCGGAGCCTGCGCGACCATGACGCTGCCCAATCTGCTTGTGGGAATCAAAAGCCGAAGATGGGAAAACTTGTTCTTCGTTCTCGCCGCTCTCTCTGTGGCCGGAATCGGCTGGGGCGAGCTGGCCATGATGCATTCGCGCACGACTGGGGAAATCGGGCGGCTTCTGCAGTGGACCCATCTGCCCCTGTTTTTTCTTGTTGTCGCTATCGTGGGATTTGTTCGCGCTTATTTCGGGACCGGAAAGCTCTGGCTGGGAGTGGCGGCGTGCGGGGTACGATTGATCAGCCTGATCATCAATTTCGCCTGCCCTCCAAATGTGAATTTCCGGGAGATCACGGGATTGGGGCGTTTCAATTTTCTGGGGGAAATGGTGGCGCTGCCGGAAGGAGTGGTGAGCGGTTGGACACGGGTCGGCCAGGTCAGCTCGCTTCTCCTCCTGGCCTACGTTATTGAGGCTTCGATCCGGCTGTGGCGAAAGGGAGGCGCGGAAAATCGAAGGCGGGCAGCGATCGTAGGAGGCAGTATCACCCTCTTCATTTTGGTGGCTGCCGGCTTCTCCGCGCTGTTTCACGCAGGGGTCTTGTCCGTGCCCTACCTGATTAGCCTTTTTGAGTTGAGCTATTACATGGCGCGCGCGGCGCAGACCACCGAGCGGCTCCGCGCGAGTGAAGCCGCGTTCCGCGAAAGTGAGATGCGGATCAGTCTCGCGGCGAGCGCGGCGAACCTGGGACTGTGGGTCTGGGATGTGAAGGAGGACAATCTCTGGATCATGGAGAAGAGCAGAGAGCTCTTCGGCTTTGGGAAAACGGAACGAATAAGTCTCAGCCGCTTTTTGCAGGTGGTGCACGAGGACGATCGCGAGCGGTTGAATAAAGAGCTTCGGGATTCACTTCAGAGCGGCGAATACGAAACTGAGTATCGGATCAGGGGCGCCGACGGGAAAACAAGATGGGTCGCCGGATATGGCCGCATCGAACTTGACCGGCAGGGCCAACCCGCCTGTCTGCGTGGCGTTA
>QHMY01000179.1 GCA_003218305.1 Verrucomicrobiota bacterium | reverse complement strand
TGACCAAGATTTTCGTGAAACTGAAATTTCACGATTTTACCCGGACCACGGTGGAGCGGGCAGGGCTTCCCCCTACCCTCGATCAATTTCAGCTTCTGCTCGGCGAAGCCTTCGCGCGCACCGGGAAGAGCGTGCGCCTGATAGGACTGGGAGTGCGTTTTGCCAGCATGGACGTGCCGGACGCGCAGTTGCCGCTTCTTTAAGCTAGCTTCCGAAACGAGATTCGCACAAAGGCCGCGCCGCCGGGTAATCGCAAATCTCTTTGTGTCCTTAGTGGACTTTGTGCGAGATCAGTCAGGGGCAACCGCACTCGCATATGACCAAGACAAAATCGAGGAAGAGACATTGGCTGCACGAACATTCCCTGAGCATCGTGAGCGTCCTGCTTTTGCTGGCCTGGATTGTTGGTTATTCCTGCTGCTCCCCCCAGTCGCGGGTCGGCGCCTTTTTGGGAAATTCGATCGCCGACTGGAGCGGCTCCGTCGTTA
>QHMY01000180.1 GCA_003218305.1 Verrucomicrobiota bacterium | reverse complement strand
CCGTGGTCAAGGCGATGGAGAAACACGCGCCGTTTCGCCGCGTCATTCTCGACGACGATCGCATCATTGAGAACGCGGAATTCGATTTGGGTATCGCCGTCGCCCTCGAGGATAACCGGTTGGCGACCGCAGTGGTAACCCACGCAAACAAACGGGAATGGTCCGATTTCGTGCTGCGCTACAATGAGACAGTCGAGGAAACTCGCGGTGGTCGGGTGGACGCGGTCAATGCCCCGATCGTGATCAGCAGTCTGGGAGCGTTCGGGGTGCGCGCCGCTGCGCCGATCGTGGTCCCGCCGTCGGTGGGAACTTTGTTTGTGGGGTCGGCGCATTACGAAACATTAGGGGACGGCAAGAAGAGTGGGCTCGCCGAAGTCATCACCTTGTCTCTCACGTTCGATCACCGCGTGGCGAACGGCGCGGCAGCGGCCAGTTTCGTCCACGAGATCAAGGAACAGATCGAAGGATTCAAAGTTCCGCTGTAGCCGCGGCCCTGTGGGCCGCGAAGCGTGCATGCGGTAGGGCGAGACTCAGTCGAGCCGCTCTTGTTTTCGGACGCTCTCGGACGGCTCGACTGAGTCTCGCCCTACCAAATCCGAAACGGCGCCGCGGCTACAGTTTCTTATTTTGTGCGCTGAATGTACGCGTTCACCTGTTCCTCGAGAATCTCGAGAGGCATCGCGCCATTCTGCAGGACCACTTCGTGGAATTGGCGCTGGTCGAATTTTGGGCCCAGCTCCTTTTGCGCGCGCATCCGCAATTCCTGCATCTTGAGCATTCCGACCTTGTAGGCGCACGCTTGACCGGGATTCACGATGTATCGCTCGATTTCCGCCGTCACTTCCTTCTCTCCCATGCCCGTCTTCTCGCGCATGTAGCCAATCGCCCGTTCGCGCGGCCAACGTTTCGCATGAATGCCGGTATCGACCACCAGGCGGACCGCCCGGAAGAGCTCGGCCTGCAATCGTCCCAGATCGCCGAAGGGATCGCCCTCGTACCAGCCCGCTTCCTTCGCCAGCCATTCCGTATAGAGCGCCCAGCCTTCCTGATACGCGGTAAAAGGAATCAGCTTCCGGAACTGCGGAAGGCCCCTTAATTCCTGCGCGATCGAAATCTGCCAGTGATGTCCCGGCACTCCCTCGTGATAGGCCAGCGTGGGCATCGACCACTTCGAGACCTCGCTCATGTCGCGGAGGTTTGCGTAGAAAACGCCTGGCCGGGTCCCGTCCATGGCTGCTCCCTGGTAATAGGCTCCGGCTGAGGTGGCCTCCTTGAATTCCGGAATGCGCCGCACTTCGATTTTCGCCTTTGCCTGGGTCAGGAACAATTGCTTACAGCGTTCCGTCGATTGGGTAATCAGGCGCGTGTATTCCGCCAGGGCGTCCGCCCGTCCCTTGTCGTCGGCCGAAAACTGGAACCGCGGATCCTTGCCCAGCGCTTCCATCGCGTCGCCGATCGTCTGGTCCTTGTATCCGTTCGCGTCGAGAATGCTGCGCATCTCCGCCTCGATCCGCGCCACCTCGCGCACGCCGAGGTCGTGCACCTCCTGCGGTGCCATCGGGGTGGTCGTATTCTTGCGCAGAGCGTAGGCGTAGAATGCCTCGCCATCCGGCAACTTCCAGACACCGTCGTCGGTGGTGGTCTTGGGCAGGACAGCGGTAAAGTAATCGATCAGTTTCTGGTAGGCCGGATAAACGCGGTCGTGGACCGCGTCTTCCACGCGCTTTTGGAAATCGCCGCGTTGCGCGTCGGTTAGTTCCTTGATCTTGGCTGCGCGATCTTTGAACGAGCTCGAAAGAATATTTTCCGCGGCTGGCTGCGCCACAAAGCCATTCATCTCTTTCAAAACTTTCTCGACCACGAAGCGCGGCGGAAGAATCTGCTTTTGTTCGCGCACGCGCAGGCTTTCGAGCAGTTGGTCGAACTTCCTGGGGAGCGCGTCGAGCCGCATCAAATAATATTCGCAATCCCGCGGGGCCAGCAGCCGATGCTGATTCGCCATGAACGAGGGAAACTCATTCTGGGCCCCGAAAAGCTGGTTCACCGGGTAGTTGTGCCACTGGTATTTCTCGCCCTCGAGTTCGCGGTCCATGTACCAATCGAGGATATGGGTGGAGAGCTGTTGCGACGGCGTCTGCCGATCGATCGAATAAGCGCGCAGGTCGGCCAGGTTTTGTCTCGCGCGGTCGAAGTAATGTTGCTGATGCGCGGGCGAAGCATCGCCGAGCTTTCCGTTATGGGCGGTGAATCCGAATTGTTCGGCTATCCCGATTGACGAGAGCAGCTCCGGTTCTTCGAAAAGGATCTGCACAAAAACCTTCTCGTAAAAGAGATTGAGGCTCCAGGGGCGAAACCAGATGAGGTTTATGAGGAAAATCGCCAGCGCAATCAGGACCAGGGCGAGGAACCGGAGGAACACCTTCAGCATCTTTCTGAGCATGCGGGAGGGTGCCTTCCCCACCCGTCCCGGTCAATTCAAACTTGGGCGGCAATCCCTTACCCTGTAGCCGCGGCCCTGTGGGCCACGTGGAAGGAGAGCTTGGCCTTGGCCCACGCGGCCCACAGGGCCGCGGCTACAGTTAGGAGCTCTCCCCATTCTTGCCCGAAAGAACTGCGCAACTTTCCGGATCCTTTCGGGTTATTCCTGTCACAAGAGGCGCGTTTGTCGCGCTGACTAAAACAAAGAAGATAAAATGAAACTAAGACTAATCACACTCACCGCCGCGTGCGCTGCCATGCTGGCGACAATTTCAACCGGCTACGCCCAGGAGCCCGCGGGAAAAGATGCGGGCGGGAACAGGCATCGTCACCACAATCGGGGCAACGCTCTCGAGCATATGACGAAGAACCTGGACCTCACCCCTGAGCAACAGGCGAAGATCGGCCCGATCCTCGAGCAGGCGAAGCCACAGATGGAGGCGGCCCGTCAGGAATCGAAAGAAAAGATGAGGGCTGTCCGCGACAACGTTCGCGCACAGATCCGCCCGATCCTGACTCAACCCCAGCAGCAAAAATGGGACGCTATCCAGAAGGCGCGCGAGGACATGCGCAAAGCCAGGAAGGCACTGCGCGCAGCCGAGGAGCAATAATCCGTTAGGTTGGCATAAGGGGCGGCGGCGATTGTCATGGTCGCCGCCGCTTCCCTTTATGGTAGGACGGCGCGCTGCGCCAGCCGCGATGGATTAATCGGTAGGGCGAGACTCTGTCGAGCCGATGCCCTTTGCTAATGGACGTTCGCGGCTCGACAGAGTCTCGCCCTACCAAGGTTTACGATTCGCCCGCAACCTCCCGTACTCGTGCGGCGGAGTAGAAGGTCTTCCTTCCCGGACGAAGCAGGCTTGCATCGATAGCTAACGGGCGTCATTTTGTTTGCGGAGGAAGGCTTATGAAGAGAACACGCGAACAAGTGGCGGAAACGATCGAGGCGTTCGTTAATGGCACCGGGCGGCAGTGGGATTGGGATGGGTTTACCTCAATCCGAATCGACGATCCAGAGCTGGAAGCGGTCCGGAAGAAGTGCGTGGCGATGCCCGATGAGTTTCCGCCCTCCACGACGAAGGAGTATTGCGGCGAGGCCGGCATGCAAGTCATGCGCGAGCTGGCCCAAGGCCTGCGAACCCAGCCGGCAGGGCGCTCGTAGTCGGCTTCTCGAAAATGAATCTGTAGGGCGGGGTCGCTGACTCCGCCAGAAACATTGGCAAACCGCTTGCCAGGAATGCCGTCAATCCCGGCGGGGTCAGCGACCCCGCCCTACAGAAGACAATCAGCTCGCGCCGATCAGCTCGGCGAATTTCTTCAGATCAATGTTGCCGCCTGAGACGATGGCGACGATCGGGCCCTTTCCTGCTTTCCCGGTTAAGGCTGCGGCAAGCGGCAGAGCGCCTGCGCCTTCGGAAATGATTCGCGCCTTCTCGGCCATGAGCCGCATCGCGTTTCGGGTCTCCTCGAGACTCACGACAATGTAATCGTCGACCACCGGTTTCATTCGTTCCCACATGCGGGGGAACATGCTCTGGCCCCCGGCGCCGTCCACGAACGAAAGCTTCCAATCCTTGAACACCTGGGGTGAACCCTTCTCGAACGAGAGCGCGGCCGGGGCAGCGGTTTCCGGTTCGGCGCCCCAAATCTTGACCTCCGGCTTGAGCGCTTTAATGCCGCTGCCAAGTCCCGTGATAAGTCCCCCACCCCCGATGCCCGCAATGACCGCGGCGACATCGGGCGCATCTTCCAGAATCTCGAGGGCCATGGTCGCGTGGCCGGCGATGAAATTGTGATCGTCGAACGGATGCACGAATGTTCCTGCGGCGCCAGGATAGGCGCGTTCCTCCAACGCCTTCCACGCAACATCGTATGGCACCGGAATGAGTTTCGCGCCGAGAGCCTTCATTCTTTCGAGCTTCGAGGCCGGCGCGGTTTCGATCGCAACGACCGTGCACGGCACACCGGCCTTGCGCGCCGCGTAGGCGATGCCTTGCCCGGCGTTTCCCGCGCTGATGGTCCAGACGCCGCGTTCGCGCTCGGATTCCGAGAGCAGGGCAACGGCATTGGCGGCTCCGCGCAACTTGTAGGCATTGATCGGCTGAAGGTTCTCCAGCTTCAGGCGAATGTCGGGAAAGCCGGGCCCGAGCTCCAGGCGGATCAGCGGAGTGCGGACAATCGTCTGCGCAATGCGCTGAGCGGCTTCCCTGATCTCGGACAGTTCTATGGGACGAACAGGTTCAGGCGCGTTGGGCATCGTGGGTTTTCTTTCAAGCCATAAAGCATTTCACGAGACCTACAGTATTCGATTCCCTCTGCCAAGGATTCGAGAGCATTTCAGACGGAACCGAAGCGGCCCCGGTTAGTGTTCGTTGGAGACGAGCTCGGCCAACGGCGGCGACTGATCCTTGAAGGCGCGCAAGAACGAGTGGCCGGAATCCGTCACGCGGTTGATCACGGCATAAGCCTCGTTGTCCACGTTTTCGAGCGACGCCTCCACCAATCCGGCAGCGGCCATCTGTTCCACTTCGCGGACTAGATCGCCGCACCGGACCTTGAGGACACCATACGGCTTTCCCTCCGCCGCAACGAGAAGAGCATGTGCCAGATTCAGATTCATCAATACCGGCGGCTCGAATGCCACCACCCCATACCTGAATCGTGGCTGGCGCGGCAAACGAGTGCTCCTGTCCCAACGAAAAGCGATTACTTACGTAAAAGGAGCGGGACGGATTCGGCATTGCGAGCGGAGCGGAGGCACTCGAGCAACCCTGATTAGGAACGGCTTACTTCACGGCGTTCCGCTAGGAAGGTCCGAAATCGACCGACGCTCCGCGGGGTCCCTCGGCTGCGTTTTTCTTCTGAAAAACTCCGCTCGGGATGACAGAACAGGTCGATCGAACCGGCGCTGGAGAAAAATCAAATCGTGATCGTTTCGCCGATCGCGGGTAGGAGCAGCTCTTTTCCCGCCTTGCGCGCGGCGGCCAGCGCGGCGTCACGATCGAGCTTGATCGGCGGAAACGTATCGTAGTGGACGCCCACAAATTTGGAGACGCCAACGAATTCCGCCGCCCGCAGCGCATCGTCGATGCCCATGGTAAAGAAGTCGCCAATCGGAAACACCGCGAAATCGAGTTTGTTCAACTCACCGACCAACTTCATGTCATAAGTCAGGGCCGTGTCTCCCGAGTAATAGAAATTGCCGGGGGCCGATTCCACGACAAAGCCGCAGGGATTGCCGCCGTAGGATCCATCCGGCATGGAGCTGCTGTGAATCGCGCTCGTCAGTTTCACCCGGCCGAAATCGGTTTTGGCCGCGCCGCCATGATTCATGGCCTGGACGTTCTTGACCCCCTTCCCTTCAAACCAGGTGCCGACTTCGTAGGAGGCAATCACCGTTGCGCCAGTGCGTTTGGCGATGTCGCTCACATCGGCCACGTGATCTCCGTGACCGTGCGAGACGAGAACAAAGTCCGCCGCGATTTTGCCTGCGTCGATTCCCTTGGCCAGCGGATTGGGCGTGATGAACGGATCAAAGAGCAGCGTCTTGTCGCCGGCTTCCACGGAGAAGCAGGCATGGCCGTAGTAGGTAAATTTCATTTGGATAAAATCGCGGCGGCAGATGCATTTTTCAAGAAATGTAGAGGCGATCCACCGGACGGCGCAGAGCGCCGTCCCTACCTTGATGGCCGTTTGGAGCCCGCCACTTCTTGAGGCAACGTTTACGGGTGACAGGACAGACCGGGGAACGCGCGATTATCCATCTCGACATGGATTGCTTCTATGCGGCGATCGAGGTGCGCGATCAGCCTTCGCTGAAAGGAAAACCGGTCGGCGTCGGCGGAGCGCGGGATCGGCGGGGTGTCCTGACGACTTGTAACTACGAGGCCCGGAAGTTCGGGGTTCACTCGGCGATGCCAACTTTCATGGCGCTGCAACGTTGTCCCAATCTGATCATTCTGCCGACGCGCTTCGATGTTTACCGGCAGGAATCAGCGGTAATCCGCGGAATCCTCCATCGTTTCACCCCGCTCGTGGAACCGCTTTCGCTCGACGAAGCCTATCTCGACATCACGGCGCATCCCGGCGCGCCCGCGCCGCTCGCCCAGGTCATTCGCGGGTTGATTTTTCAGAAGACGAAACTGACGGCGTCGGCCGGGATCGGGCCCAACAAATTGATTGCGAAGATTGCCAGCGACCTGAAGAAACCGAATGGCCAATTTGAAGTGAAGCCGCCAAATGTGCCGGCGTTCATGGAGACGCTGCCGGTGCGGAAGCTTTGGGGAATCGGTGAGGTCACGGGCCAAAAACTGGAGCGACTCGGGATAACAACATGCGGCGAGATGCAGAAATTGTCGCGGGTCGCGCTCCAGGATCATTTCGGTAAATTTGGAGTCGAGCTCTACGACCTTTGCCGCGGTTTCGATCAACGGCCGGTCGAGCCGGATCGCGAACGAAAGTCGCTCAGCAACGAGGAAACCTTCCC
>QHMY01000145.1 GCA_003218305.1 Verrucomicrobiota bacterium | reverse complement strand
TATTCGCTGGGGCACGCTCTATAACTTCCGATTCGATTCCAACAAGCCGCCGGTAGCTACCAACGCCACGATCGGCTTCTTCAAGACCGGCGCGCCCGTGACGGTTGCGATCCTCGGTCCCAATGCCTGTGACCAGCTACCGAGCCCAACGCCGGCTCCAAGCTCCACGCCGACGCCCGGGCCGGCGGCAAAGGCCCTCAATTTATCCACTCGGATGCGAGTTCTGACCGACGAGAATGTCGGCATCGGCGGACTCATCGTCACCGGAACCGTGCCCAAACAGGTGCTTATCCGTGCCATCGGGCCTTCGCTTGCTCAAGCCGGTGTCTCGGGTGCGCTGGCTGACACCGTGCTGGAGCTGCACGGACCAAATGGTTTCGTCACGATTACCAACGACAATTGGAGGGATACCCAGGAAGCCGCGATCATGGCTACGGGGATTCCTCCCACCAATGATCTCGAATCCGCCATCGTTGCCACGCTCGATGTCGGATCCTATACCGCGATCGTCCGGGGCAAAAATAACACCACCGGCGTAGGCTTGATTGAAGCCTATGACCTGAACCCCGCCGCGTTTACGAGGCTGGCCAACATCAGCACCCGCGCATTTGTCGGCACCGGGAGCGACATCGTGATCGCAGGTTTTATCCTGGGCCAGGACCCCGGCAATCCGACGATTGTCCTGCGGGGCCTGGGCCCAAGCCTTACCCAAACAGGAGTAGCCAATCCATTGTCTGATCCAACGCTGCAGCTGCGCGATGGCAATGGCGCGCTTCTGATGTCCAACAACAACTGGCCGGACGACCCGAGCCAGTCGTTGACCCTGATTGCCTGGAATCTGGAACCGCAAGACATTCACGAGGCGGCCCTGGTGGTGATACCGCCTCCGGGCGTTTACACCGCGCTGCTCTCCGGCGTGAACAACACCACTGGCGTTGGCCTGGTGGAGGTGTACGAGCTCGGCCCTCACTAGCAGGCGCAATCATTCTCTTCCAGCGAGGCGAGGGTTGAAATCGATTCAAAGAAAAGAGTCTACTTTTCTGCGCAAAACGTGTAAGACCTGATCCACAGCCCGCGAAACGTGGGACCAGCAGTCTTGGGGAACAGGACTAATCACCCTCGGCGCGGGCCTGAACTGGAGGATCAGGCCATGTCGAACAGGATCATTGGTTATCTCACCCTATCACTGCTCTTTCTCTTGAGCGGCACTTCGGGAAATACAACGCCGCCTGGAGGGCTGGACGCTCCGCAAGGTTTCAACCCCGGACCCGATATCATCACGGGAGACATGGGCGTGTTTGGAGTCCTGGCCCAATTTGGAAGTAACGGCACCCAGGTTGGCTTGGGCATAAGCACGACTTGCTGCAATGCCGGAAACCAGGTCGTGAATTTTTCCGCGCTGCCGGCGACCAACCATCCCGTTATCCCGCACAACCTCTATCGAATGAGCGGTGGAGCGGGGAACAACGAGCGCTTTGAGCAGATTGGACAATCCTGGGTCAAGCATGCCTTCGGAGCAGACCAGGTCAGCGACTGCTTCCAGTGCCAGCCGGGCGGTGATCTCGGTCATCTCGGCGTGGGATGTTCCGACACCTACGCCTCCGAGCAAAATGCGACTCAAGTCGACCTCGGTTCGCGCGCGTTGATCAATCCCTTTACGGGCGTCTTCCAGTCAACGGCCAACAATCATAGCGGCCACGTGCACACCGGCACCTCCCACCGGATTCTGGTGGAAGGAAGCGACTTGAACACGACGCTCAATCCGGGCGCGACCTATTACGCCGAAGTGCAATACGTTTCCTCGGATGAATATGCCTGGTGCCAAAGCCATCCAGGGCAATGCAACATGTATAACAATGCCTCCTATTGTCGGTACAACGTCAGCGGCACGACGAGTTTCACTTTTTCTATAGCGGGAGATACCGTCCGAATGAGCGCGGCGATTACAGCCTGGCCGGGAGCGACGATCAATCCGATCGAACCCGAGCCGGGAGCCGATGGCCGGGCCTATCTTGCCTGCAAGGTCACCAATCCCTCCGCGGGCGTGTGGCACTATGAATACGCGCTCTACAACGAAAATCTCGATCGTGCGATCCAGTCCTTCAGCGTGCCGTTGGGATGCGCGATCACGCTAAGCAATTTCGGATTTCACGCGCCGTTGAATCATCCCGGATTTCCCAACGATGGCACGCAGGGGGACGCCGGGTTTAGCAACGCGGCCTGGGTCTCGAATCAAACCACCGACGCGGTGAGCTGGAGCACGGAGACCTTTGCGCAAAATCAGAACGCGAACGCCATTAGATGGGGCACGCTGTATAACTTCCGCTTTGATTCTGACAAACCGCCGGTGGCTACGAGCGCAACGATCGGCTTCTTCAAGACGGGAGCCCCAGTAAGGGTTGCGATCCTCGGTCCCAATGCGTGCAATGCGTCAGCAAGCCCCAGTCCGACACCGCCAGTTCCCACTCCGACCCCCCCGGCGACTCCGTCTCCAATCCCAACGCCCTTCCCCACGCCGATTCAACCCCCGGGTGGAAATGGCAAGATAGCCTTTTATCGCCTGGGTGAAATTTATGTAATGGACGCCGACGGCGCGAATCAGACCAACCTCACGCACACCCCGAGGGGAGACGTTGACCCCGCCTGGTCCCCGGATGGAACGAAGATCGTATACGCGGAAACTCCCGCTACGGGCCCGACGCGACTTTACATTATGAACGCCAATGGCTCGAATCAGGTCGCTCTGACGGATGTGACAGGGTACGCCTATGACCCTAGCTGGTCGCCAGACGGAACGAAGATCGCCTACAC
The DNA here is from genome assembly GCA_003218305.1 of Verrucomicrobiota bacterium. Lineage (GTDB taxonomy): Bacteria > Verrucomicrobiota > Verrucomicrobiia > Chthoniobacterales > UBA10450 > AV80. The sequence continues at coordinate 4,868 of QHMY01000145.1, read as the reverse complement.
AAGGAATTCCTCCAACGGAGTCAATGTTTACGTCATAGGTACCAACGGCTCCAATCCCGTTAACCTGACGAATGGGGATAGCTCCGATCCTGCATGGTCCCCCGACGGCGGAAAGATTGCATTTGTAGCCAGGCTCGACGGCGGGGGTGCCTATCAGGTGTACGTGATGAATGCGAATGGCTCGAACCCGACCAGGCTCACCGCCGAATCCGCAGAGGCGTTCCAACCGGCATGGTCGCCCGATGGAACAAAGGTCGCCTATGCGACAAGCACAGGGAACATCTACGTGATTAGTGCCTATGGCACTAATCGGACCCGCCTGACGAACATGGGAACCGATAGCCACCCCGCCTGGTCGCCCGATGGCACCAAGATAGCCTTCAATCGGACGGTGGGAACCAGCAGCCTGGACATTTTTGTGATGAACGCGAACGGCTCGAATCAGATCCCAATCACAAACACTGCTGGGGCTAACGCACCAGAATGGCAGCGCGTAGCAGCTACTCCCGCACCGGCCGCGCAGGCCCTTAACCTCTCAACCCGGATGCGAGTTCTGACCGGAGATAATGTGGGCATCGGCGGATTCGTCGTTACGGGAATTGTTCCAAAACAGGTGCTTCTCCGCGCCATCGGGCCTTCCCTGGCCCAATCCGGTGTCCCTGATGCGCTGGCTGATCCGGTGCTCGAACTGCACGGACCAACAGGCTTTGCCACGATTACCAACGACAATTGGAGGGAGACCCAGGAAGCCGCGATCATGGCCACAGGCATCCCTCCCAGCAACGATCTCGAATCCGCGATTGTTGCCACCCTCGACGGCGGATCCTATACCGCCATCGTTAGAGGTAAGAATAACACTACCGGCGTCGGCTTGATTGAAGCGTATGACCTGAACCCAGTCGTGGAGACGAGGCTGGCCAACATCAGTACCCGGGCGTTTGTCGGCACCGGCAGCGACATCGTGATCGCGGGTTTCATCCTGGGCGGTCAGACCGGCAACACCACGATTGTCCTGCGCGGCCTCGGCTTGAGCCTGACCCAAACAGGGGTCGCCAATCCGTTACCCGACCCAACAATGCAGCTGCGCGATGGCAATGGTGCCCTTCTGATGTCCAACGACAACTGGCCGGACGACGCGAGCCAGTCGTTGACCCTGATTGCGTGGAATCTGGAACCGCAAGACAATCACGAGGCGGCCATGGTGGTGACACCGCCTCCGGGCGTTTACACCGCGCTGCTCTCGGGCATGAACAACACCACTGGCGTTGGCCTGGTGGAGGTGTACGAGCTCGGTCCCCACTAGCGACCACGGGGGATCGACGCCCGTGTTAGCTGGGGACGGGCGCGGCGATCAGTTGCTTGCGCTTGCTCCGTATGATGGCGACCGGGAAATAGATTCCCAAACTCACGATCGATATCGCGGCAATAATTACCGGCAACGTTTCGCCTCCCCAGCCGTCCGCATATTTCCCGGCCGCGCAAATGTAGAGGACGCAGTATTCGACCGCCATCACCACCGCCGCAGCGATGCCGCAAACAACGATCACAGCGCGCTGCCGCGCGAAAACCGCTGCCAGGATCAGGACCACAAGGCCCACGACCTCCAGGCCAAAAAAAACGCCGAGCAGAATCCCCCCGCCGATAATGTCTTCCATAAAGTTTCTAGATAGGCGTGAGTTACGTGAGGTCTTGGGCGTCCGCCTTCTTCCTAATGACGCGAGCGATCTGAACGAGGGTGATCAGCAAAAGAGAAAAGCCCATGACAGCCGTTCCGAGAAAGAGTCCCCAAATCATTCCAACGGCGGCGGCGTAACGAACGAGCGACCCGCTGGCGTCCCGCGTAAACAGCGTGCTGACGAATTCAGGTGAAACGAGCGCAACGACGCTAGCGAACAAACCTCCGAGTGCCGCTGATGCCAGTGCACCACCGACAATGTAGAGAAAGTATCGAAGGAAGGTCATATCTCCTGATGTTCTATCGAGCAAGGGTCAGTCGAACAGCAAAAAGCAGCCTTCTAGCCTTTTACTTTTTCGTGAACGGCAGAATCGGAGGCTCGATCAGGTTTTGAACACTCTTCCGATTGACCTGAAAAAAAAGCGGCTCGTGCGTTAACACGAGCCGCCTTCCTATTTCGAATTCTTAGCCGAAAGCCGGACTGCTAGTGGCCAGTGTTTACGTACTGGATGCAGTCACCCTGATTCTTGAAGGTGCTGCCGTTCGCCCGGGTGCGCGTCATCCAACCGCCGTTTTTGCACTGGTTCGCTGTCGTTGGAACGCAGAAAGCTCCACCGGTGCCGACCACGACAGTGATGCCGACTGAGGCGAGCCTGACTCCGGTCGGACCATTGCCTTTTGCCACGGCATACAATTCATAGCTGTATGTTCCGGGAAGCGTCGGATTCCCACCTGCGAAGACCAGGTTCTGCGATTGCTGGGCGATGTTGTAGATCGTCGCGTAGTTATCCGTCGGCCCCGACGTACCTTCAACGCCCTGGCCGTTCGCTGTGCCATTATTGCCATACGAATTATCGGTCCAGTTCGTTAGGGCATCGACGACGGTGTAGTTGATGCACTTTGAGGGATCAGTGTCGATACCCACATAATAATCGTAGGTGCTCAAATTCACCGAACCCGAATTGATTGAGAATTCCCAATTCCAAGTGGCGCGGTTGTTATTAGGCGGCACAACTCCAGTCGCGTAGGGACCGTAAACTCCGTTAATGTTGGCGGTAGAGGAATTGACACGGTCTTTGCCGCGGAGCCCAAGAACGATGCCGTTGTTGGTATCGGTGGTCCATCCAATATCGGGATTTCCGGAGCCAAAGATGGCGATGATGTTTTGGTTATAGGCAGCCCACGCCGAAAGGGTGGCCGCTGAAATCAAAGTTAAAACGAGTATTTTTTTTGTCATTTTCATTAGGTTTTTCTATTGTGCTTCTGGAGGACCGGGAGAGATGAGAGAGTTTTATCCCTCGCACCTAACAACTGGGGTTGGAGCGCCGGTTCTCTGCGATTCGGGGTGGAATGGCAAGCTTTTTCTATAATTTTAAGGTCGAATGTTGTTTCTAGGTCCACGCTGAAGACTCAGAGCCGGACCCTCCACACATGGGATCTTGGTCGGAACCGCTCTCCGAGGCATCTATCGAATATCTTTCTTGAACCGTGCGCCGAGGCGAAATAGGCCGACCCTTCGGCCTTCTGCGCGCGCAAAATCCGCCACGGCGAAAAGCGCCCCCTGCCCGTGGGCTTACTTCTTGGTGAACGGCACCTCCGGCAGGATGGGAGGCTCGATCAGGTTTTCGGACTCTTCGCTGTCCTCATTCGAGTGCACGAGCTGGCCACCGGGATTAACCAGGCGCGCGGTGACGAAGATGACCAGGTTCCGTTTGATGTGCTGCTCAGCGTTCGTGCGGAAGAGCCGGCCGACGAGCGGGATGTCGCCCAGCAACGGCGTCCGATCCTCTGTCTTCTGCACGTCTTCGCGCATAAGGCCTCCCAGCACCACAGTCTGGCCGTCCCAGACGCTGACACTGGTCGTTACCTTCCTCGTGCTAAAGACGGGTTGATTGATGATGTTCGGAGTAAGCACGCTCTGCGGCGAAGAGATCAAGCCGCCGGTGACTGTATTAATGAAGGAGGACGACGGCGCCAGGATCGGACTTCCGTAATTGATGAAGCCTTCGAACTCCACCACCTGCGGAACAAGATTGAGATCGATGGTTACCCCGTCGGGACCCACAACCGGTTCGACTTCGAGAGTTACTCCCGTGTTGCGCGTCTCGAAATGCGTCGGCGTGGTTGGAGTTACCGGCACCGACGAAGCGCCTCCCAGCGGGATAATGCTACCCGTATCGCCTCTGGCCGTAACGCTGCCAACCGTTTGCGGGATCTGGGGCGGCTCGAACTGAGTTGGATAACGGAATTCACGCACGATCTCAATCACCGCCCGCTGCCCGCTCTTGGTCGTAACGCGAGGCGCGGATAGGAGATCGACGCCTTTCTTCTGATTGAGCGCGCGCACCACCAGCTGAAATTGCGGATCGGTCAACAAACCGCCCACCCCGAAAATTCCCGGCGCGAGAACCTGACCCGCTGGCCCACCGAGCAGAAGGGAATCGATGGCGTTGCCGTTGATCGCCAGATTGCCACTTCGATTCCCGGCGGTGACCGGATGCAGACCGTTCGTGGAAAACGGATAGTCCGCCGGGTTTACGGTCGCGCCGGTGCCCGACGTTCCACCGGCCAGGGCCACACTTCCCTTCGTGTTCAGGTTGAAGGGACCGAGCAACCAATCGAAGCCCAACTCCTTGAGATTATGTTGGGTGATCTCGACAAACTTCGCCTCGATCTCGACCTGTTTCGGCCCGGAAACATTGGCCTGTTCCACAATCGCGTCGACCAACTCCAGATTGTCAGCCGTATTCCGGACGATGAGCCGGCTGGTTTGCGGGAGGAAGTTTGCGCTCGAACCCGTTACCGCAAACGAGACGCCCTGATTCTCAAGAAACTCCTTCGCTCCTTCGCGGTTCACCAGTAGCCGGCCTCCGGTGGATTCCTGCGTATCCTTGGCTGTTCCGGTAACAGGCAGCGTCTTCTTATCTCCGGTAGCCGGTTGGTTGAGCGCCGTCGCGCTGGCGCTGAGCGATCCGCTGATGAATCCCGGCGGCACGCGATACTCTTTCGTGAGCAGATCGTGGCTCTGCTCGCTCAGGGGAATGATCGAGACCGCGTACGGCTCCACTTTCACCTTAAGCCCTGCCTGATCGGCCACGTAACGAAGCGCTTCAGCGAGGGGAATTTCATTGAGCGTAATGGTAATCCTCGGGTCGACCGCCGGATTCGCAGACGCCGAAATGGTGGTGACCTC
>QHMY01000144.1 GCA_003218305.1 Verrucomicrobiota bacterium | reverse complement strand
CAGATGGTTGCCCACAGTGACCGGGTCGGGCGAGTCGGTCATGGTCAGAGCAAGATCAACGGGAGGAACAACACCCGGGGTCGGTGTCACGCTCGGTGTCGGCGGTGGCGGTGGTGTCGGTGAACCGGGACTTGATGGCGAAGGCGTTGCCGTTGGAGGAATCGTAGCCGACGGCGTCGGCGTCGGCGTGCCGCAATCGTTGGTCGTGGAAATTATCAAATTCCATCCGCCGGCGATACTGCCCAAGTCCTGCGCGGCGTCGTCCACCACGTAAAGCGACCAGGTGCCATTCGGATTTGTCCCGTTGAAAATAGACAACACCGATCCAGCCGATCCACCGCCTGGCGCCGGCGCCGGAAAGGTGTCGCCCGTCCCGGTGTTGGTCGGCCGGAACGTCCCAGTCGTCAGCAACGCTCCCGGCAATGGACTCGCCGCCGCATCGTCCAGAGTAAGGGTAATATTAGAGACGTCATCACCACCGCCCACGTCCGACATGATGATGGCGGTCTGACCGCCCGGTCCTACCAGCAGCATGTCGATGTCCGACGGGAAGGTGTGAGACAAGTTGTTGAGCCTGACCGTGACCTTGGTGATGGTTCCTCCCAAGGCGACTGCGATGTTCGAAGGATAGGGCGCGGCAGCTCCGCTGTCAGGGATGCTGATGCTGGCTGTATTTGAAAAGGTAGTCGTCCCGCAGGGAGTCGGCGGCGGAGTTGCGCCCGGCGTCGGTGTTACCGTTGGCGCAGGCGATGGCGTAGCGGGCGGCGTAACCGTGGGGGTTGGAATCGGGGTCACTGAGGGAATGGGCGAAGGCGTCGCATTGCAGGCATTGGGGCCTACCGTTAACACGGTGGTGGGCGTTCCGGTCTTGAAGTAGCCGATCGTCGCTTGCACGGGTATTGGCCCCCGGTCGGAGTCGAAGCGGAAGTTATACAAGGTCCCAAAGCGAATGGCATTCGCGTTCTCGTTCTGCACCACGGTCTCCGTGCTCCAGGTTAACGCATTAACCGTCTGATTTGAGGTCCAGGGAACGTTGCTGTAACCCAGGCTTCCCTGGGTCCCGTCATTGGCGATTCCCGGATGATTGGGCGGGGCATGGAATCCAAGATTGGTCAGCGTGATTCCGCAGCCCAACGGCAAACTGAACGATTGGATGCCGCGATCGAGGTTCTGATTGTAGATGGCGTATTCATAATGCCAGACGCCGGCAGATGGGTTCGTCACCTTGTAGGCAATGAAGGCGCGGCCATCGGCGCCGGGCGCGGGCTCGATCGTGTTAATGGTCGCTCCCGTCCAGGCATTGATCGCCGGAGTCATTCGCACGGTGGGTCCAACACTAGTAAAACTAAAGGGCTGATTGGTTCCGGTTACGTTGTAACGACGGTAGGAAGCGTTGTTGTACATGTTGCACTGGCCCGGGTGAGTTTGGCACCAGGCGTATTCGTGAGGGACGACGTACTGCGCCTCGGCAAAATATGTCGCTCCCGCGTTTAGCGACGTGTTCAAGTCGTTAACGTCAACCAGAATTCGGTGAGTCGTGGCATCATGACTGTGGCCGCTGTGATTGTTCGCGGTTGAACCGTTGAAATTCCCGGTGAATGGATTGACCCAGGCACGCGAGCCGATACCGGTCTGGCTGCCGTTCAAACCGGAGCCGTAGGCATCGGAACAACCGGAGCCAAGATGGCTACCGCTTACCCCATTGCATCCAAAGCCGCAGGTGTTTGACGATGCCGCTGTGAAGGCATGCTTGCCCCAGGACTGGCCGATTTGCTCGAACCGCTGAGCATTGTCAGTGTCGCCACTCATTCGGTAAACATTCTGCGGAATAAATGGATGGTCGCTATTCGACAAGGCGAACCAATCCACGTCGATTGTCCCTTGATTGCAGGCATCGGTTCCCAAAGCGAGGCCCACCAGTCCCGCGACCGCGCCACTCTGGGATTGCACCAAGCCGATCAGCTCGCCGACGATGACGTCTGGGCCGGGAACGGTCCCGACATCGGGTTGGTTCAGTGCTGGCAGTCTTGCGGATTTCACATCGCCGTTTGCGTCGAGCTGTTCAATCTCGAGACGCTGCATGGTTGCGCCGATCGAAATTTCCCCGACGATTACCCCGGCATCGGCAGGTCGCCCCAGTTTGTTGGCAAACTCTTCTGAAATCAGAAGCCTTCCGCCCTTGATGCTGAGTAAATGTGCGCCGGCATCGTACTCATAGAGATTTCCCTCGATGTTGAAAAAGACGAAACCGGTTTTGCCATCCCGCACCGCGAAGTCGAAAGGAGCGTCCGCGGGAAATTTTTCTAGGACGAGCTGGTTCAAGGACGATTGCAGTCGCGCGGGGAGCGCGGCCGTGTTTTGGGGAACGAGGCTCATCGAGCCCGTGTCCGGCCCGCGCAAGGCATCATTGAAAACCAGGACCGTGAAAAAGGAATTCGGTCCGATCTGGAATTGTAACGGGTCCAGCTTCGCTTCTTTCGCTCCGGCCTGGCCTCCATTGAGGCGGCTCAAATCGAGATCCATCGCGACGTGCCCGTTCGCGACGATCATCTTCTCGAGCGTTCCGGTTTCTCCCTCCCGATTTTTTGTCGAAGGGGCCGCGGAATTTCCCGAGCTGTTGCTCAGAAGCAAAAGCAGCGGGAGGGCGAAATAACTAAACAGTCTTGTGAACATGGTCTAATCCTCCATTTGGTAACGGCAATTTTGCGATGTCTTGGGCAAAATGACGAGAAGAAACAGGTCCGGTAAGCCCGCCACCTCAAAAAGAGGAATCGTTCCAATGCCCTCGTCCGGTCGCGGGTGAAACCGTAACAGACCTGTTACGCGGCAACGCGGAGCTCACGCGCTGCCAGCGAGTAATCCTGAGTAGCGCGCACGGCGGCGCGAGGCGTGCCGTCCAGCTGTTTTCCGACGTTACTGGACGTGGTAGGCCTCGACCAAACCCACGCCGGTGCTGTTAGCCTTGCCCGCGACAATCGCTGTGTACGCTCCAGGTGCGAGCGAGGCAAAGAGCGCTGCTTCCCGATCGTCCGCCGGCGCCAACCCCGCCGCCGCGATCTCCGGCTGGTTCGCATCGCGCCAGTTGTCATTCGTTCCAATCACACTGCCGTTGCTGTCATGGAGAGTGAGCGTGGGATCCAATAACGCGTTCGAAAGGCCCAGCCCGCTCAGCGATGGACCGATCGCACGTACCACGATCCGCGTTCGCTCAGCCGCATTCCCCCCGACAATGAAGCCGCCGATCATCACATTATCGCCCTGCTCGATCAGCCCTCGCGTGCTGATATTTCCAAGCTTCGAATTCGCCGCCAACCCAAGATCATACACTTCCACCAGGCCAATCCCCGGCTCCCCATTCTTCCCCCGCACCACGGCCGTGTAAGCACTGTTCCCGCTTAGCGTCACCACGATCGCCGACTCCAGCACATGGCTCGGCGCTACTCCCGTCTCTTCGATCTGGGCTCGTTGTGAGTCTTCCCAGTTGTCGTTACTGATCAGCAATTGGCCGCTCGCATCGTACACATCGAGAGTCGTGTCCGCCAACGCTCCAATCATACCGTTCGCGCCCAAGGACGGCCCCAAGGCTCGAATGATTACTTGTTTGGGATTAGGCCCGGTCAGGATAAACCCGCCAATAAGCGCACTCTCACCGCCCTGCACTCGCGCTCTGGTCGAGATGTTCAGAGGTTGCGCTGGCGGTAACGCCGGTGTCGCGCTGGGAGCAGCCGACGGTGTAGCGGTGGCAATAGGTGTCGGTGTGACTTCGGGCGTAACCGTCGCAATAGGTGTCGGGGTCGATCCCGGAGTTGCGCTTGGAGCAGGTGTTACGGTGGGCGTTAGGGCTGGCGTGATCGACGGTGTCGGGGTCGCCATAGGAGTAGCGGTTGGCGACGGAGTTATGTTAGGTGTCGGCGTCGGGACCGGAGTGGGCGTGGGCACTGGGGTCGGTGCCGGCGTCGCAGTTCCTGTGGGAGTGAGCAGCACGGCGCGACTCTGGTTCGTAGAGATCTTGATGGCATCCACCGCGATCTGGCCCGCGTCATTGATTCCCGTGGCGGTGTAAAGCCGATAATCGGCTCCCGAGGCGTCCACCAGCGTCTCCAGGTCCAGCATCTCGCCGTTCCGATAGACAAAGGCGATCGCATAGGCGGCCCCTCCCTGGTAGGGGCGATAGGTAGTACCGACGACGACATCGTGGATGTTCACTCCGTAGGCCTCGCTCCGATCGGTAAAGAAGTCATTATCGCCGATGGCTCCGAGATCGTGCATGGTCGTGCCGTCATGAAGAAAAGCGTGGCGGCGATTGTCGACGGCAATCGAAGACCACCCTACGACGTGTCCATTGGCGTTGATGAAATTGCCAGAACTAGAGCTTCCGGCAATCACCCCGAGGTCTCGCATGCCGCCCGCGGCATCCCAAATGAAGGCGTGAAAATTACTCCCGAAGCCGCCTCCGGTGTCGGCTCGTCCGGTTACTTTGCTCGAATTATTAATGCTAAAGGCCTTGGCGTATGCGCCTCCGAGCGTACCCAGGTCACGCATACCGTTCATCTCGTCCCAGATGAAAGCGTGGGTAACGTTAGTATCTAAACTGGTTCCGGAATGGCCCACGACTTCGCCCAAGTTGTTTATCCCGTTGGCGCGCGCGTAGTTGCCCCATCCCGGAAGAAAACCAAGGTCGGTCACCGTCCCGTTCCTAAAAAGAGCGGCATGTCGAATCGAGCCGCCGTTCACAGAATATTGTGAATCCCCGACTACGTCCCCCAACCCATTGATCCCCCACCCGGTACTGATCTCGCCGCCTGGAATGACCCCAAGATCTTCCACCAGGCCATTCGTGAAACGAGCCGCATGATTGCTGGTCCCCGAATAGGAATACCCTGACACTTGACCGGCGTTGTTGATTCCGGTCGGATGGCTGCTTATCACTCCGGTGTTGGTGTTGATGGTGCCGAGGTCCGTCACATGGTAGGTTTGCGCCTGGGCACTTCTTTGGCCGCTCGCCCCGGCGATACCCAGGATTAGGAGAATGAATGTTCTGCTGACTCGAACGGAAAAACGGTAAGGATGCATGGGGTAGTTGTAGTAAGTTATTTGACGTGCTCCCGCGGCCCAGCTGTTAAAAGTAACGCCGCTGTCACTTTTCCACCCCGAGCGCGAAACCACGAACGAAGGGTCGGTCCTTCACCTGCCAGACAATCGTCACGCGAGCACACTTTGGCCGCAGCATACGCCGGACAAAAAACAAAAGCGCCGCTCCGGAAATTCCGAAGCGGCGCGTTCTTGCTGGCTATCTAAAGTCGCTTAGTTCGCTTCCCTCCCGGTTGATTGCAGGCTCAGGAAATTCTCCAGGAACTCCGGCTCCAGGGCGGTGCCGTCCGGCTTCCGGGTGTAGGCCAGGAACTGGTCGCGTGCGATCCCTCCGTCGCGCGGGTCTTTGATCACGGGACAGATGGAATAGCGCAGGACATCATTCAAGGGACGTGATGTCTTGGTGATGTAGCCTTTGCTGAAAAGGTTATCGATTTCGCTGACGCTGGCGATGATGGCAGTGCCATCCAGGTCACGGCCGTTGCGGTTGGCCATGTCGTTCATCATCCTTTGGCCGTCGCTGGTCGTGAGCGCCTTGGTCGTATAGCTCACCCAGACGTGAAGCCAGAGGGCGAGCTTGTTGTTGCTAAAGTAACCGTTGCGCATGTCCAGCATGACTGACTGACGCAAGGCGCCCAGTCCTACCGGATCCGTGCCTCTACGCGGGAAGACATATTCAATGCTGCTCTCGGCGATCTGCCTCGCGCGTTGTCCGGCCGCATCCGGAGTGAACGCGCTGGTGCTGAAGCCGCCCAAAACCGTGAAGTACCACGCGTTGCCACTATGGTCGTAGTTCGGCAGAGTCGGAAAGTTCGGCGTATCAGTGACCGCTAATGGACCAACCTGACGACGACCATCGATGGCAGCGGGGTTAATGCCATTCTGCTGGTAGTAAGCATCGGTGAAGTCATAGAGACGATCTTGAACGCCGGCTTTGGTTAACGACGGCACTCCGAGGAGTGCAATCACAGCTAGGAACACGAGTTTTTTCATGGCCGGGTAATACTGATCACCCGGGAGACCGGCAATTCGGCAAAGGTAACTCGCCTGTCACTTTCTCGAACTGGGACTCTTCTCCCCAGCTAAAGGTGTCCGGAAGTGACAAGCGCGTTACTTTTCCCAGCCGGCACGTGCTTGCGTTAAACGCAAACGACCGACGCAGAATGCCTGGTTCGCTAGTTGAGGTTTAGCGTCGGAGTGGGTATCGGCTTTCCCAGCCGCAGGCAAAATTCCGTCCAATCGTCTTGCGACTTGGTCAGAGTCAGGTCCCCACTGTGGGCTCGAGCCAGCTCTCGCGCGATGCTCAAGCCCAGTCCGTGACCCGGGACCTGCTCATCGCCTCTGGCGCGATAGAAGCGCTTGAAAATGTGAGGAGCACGGTCGGCCGGAATTCCCGGGCCGCTGTTACCGACGCAAATACTCACCTCTTCGCCCGATTTCGCCGCCGACAACAGGATCCTGCCCCCCGGCCGATTATACTTTACCGCGTTCTCCACCAGGTTCTGAAGAATGAGCGAAATCATGTCGCGGTCTCCAGTGATCGGCAGCGTTTCCGGAAGCTTGGCCTCAATGCTGAGGTTGCGCTTCTCGCCCAGGATGTGGGCATCTTCCACGCTGCCCTCGAGTAATTTGCGCAGCTCGAAACTCCTGGCCCGGAGCGCCAGCCGCCCCGTGTCGGCTCGCGAAAGTAACAGGAGATTCTCGGCCACAGAAGTCAGCCGGCGGGTTTGTTGAAGCAGGTCGGTGACACGATCCCGTTGTTCCGGTGACATTCCGTCCTGGTCCAGGACCTCGTCGATCCCGGCGCGCAGCACCGCGATCGGCGTCTTAAGCTGATGCGATGCGTCCGCGGAAAAGCGAGCGGCTTGTTCAAAACTTCCCTGCAACCGCTCGAAAGTGGCGTTGAGCACATCGATCAATCGGCCAATTTCATCGGCCGGACCCTGCGAAGGAATTCGCTCATCGAGCCGTTCCGCGGTGATTCGCTCCGCGGCGCGCCTGATTCGTTCGATCGGAGTAAGAGCAATCGATCCAAGGAGCCAACTCCCGGCCGCGATCAGCAACAGGACAACAGGTATGACCACGACCTGGCTGCGCGCAATCTCCCACCCCAGTTGCTCGATGTCCTTCAAGTCCGCGCCGACATGCAACGTGAGCTCGTTGTCGCGAAACACCCCGACACGGACGGGCCGTCCCGCGATTTCGCGGGTGTGGAACTCTTCAATGCCATCGTTCAGGACGGGCGCGCTGAGGTTGGGCGACATATAGAGAATCTCGCCGGTGCGGCCCCGGACCTCGACCAGGCGATCACGCAACGCGAGCGGCACGAATCTCTCGGTCACTTCGAGCCGCTTGTTGACGCCTTGAAAATTCTCGATGTCACGAAAAAGCTCCTGGGCATCGGTGCCGAGGCGGCGGTCAAGCGCCTGCAATTCCTGATGGCGAAGCAGGATCCAGGTCGCCCAGACGCAAATGATCGAGGCGCTGAAGGCAAAGAGCGCGGCCCACATGACCAGCTTCCAGCGGAGGGAGCGGGGCTTCATGCCGGATCAGGATCGCGCAGCGTATAACCAAGATGATGCACGGTTTCGATCAACGGTTTATCCTTTTCTTCGTCGATCTTCTTCCGGAGGCGGCCGATGAAAACATCCACGAGCTTGGTATCATACTCGTGCTCTCTTGCCCAGACCCGTTCGCTGAGCTCGACCCGGGAAAAGATGCGGCCAGGTTCGCGCATCAAAACGCCAAGCAAGGCGCACTCGCGCTCGGATAGTTCAATGCGTCGCTCGCCCCGCCACGCTTCCCGGTCGTCCAAGCTCAGGGTCAGGTCTCCCAGGCGAAGCGTGCGACCGGTGGGCGCAACAAAGCGCCCTCCCAGGGCATTGACCCGGGCGACGAGTTCGTTCATGGCGAAAGGCTTCGATAGATAATCGTCCGCTCCACCGGTTAGTCCGGCCACTTTGTCCGGTGTTTCGCCCCGCGCAGTTAACATCAAAACTCGACTCTTTACCGCCAGGTCGCGCAACTGCTTCAGGACCTCCAGCCCATCCATGCCAGGCAACTCCACATCAAGCACCAGCAGGTCGTAACTCCCGTCGCGCGCCTCCATCAGGGCCACCTTGCCGTCGTGCACCACGCGGGGATCGTGTCCATCATGTTCGAGTGCGCGCGCCAGATGAGCCGCCAGATTGACTTCGTCTTCGACAATCAGAATTCGCACCTTTGATTACACATCGCGCAGAATTGGCCGCAAGGCCGCATCGGGTATTGGCTCAGTTTGAACTTCCTGGAGACGTATGGTCGTAATAATGGCCTCCCTGTTCGCTAAAAATAGCCCAGCGTTTTAACGCTGAAAAAATCGGGTAATTAAGAGATTGAGTCCCGTTCGGGACGAAGCGCCAAGGAGAGAACCGGTTCTGCCGTCCCTACCGGGACTTTGGACGCTGTTACCAAGAACCCCAGGGTTTAAACCCTGGGCTATTTTCAGAAGGCGAAATCAAAATGAGTCATCGGCGTTCCGACGGGACGGTCTGAACGCGGGTTTCAAAAGGTAACAGTGGCGTTACCTTTTGGAGATGGTGAAGTTACGAAGAACCACCAAGTTGCAGAAACGCCTGTTGCCAGGCCCTGGCGGCACATGTCACCCGCAATCAGGGGAATAGGGCGCCCACAGCCATTTTTCCCAAAAACAGATTCAAGATTTCACCAAAATGCGCATACTTGTCGTTGAAGATGAAGTTCGGCTTTCCCGGCACATCTCATCCGCGCTGATGCAGGCGGGACACGATCCGGCCGTGGTTCACGATGGCGAAACCGCCCTCGGTGAAGTGGAGGACAAGCCTTTTGACCTGTTGGTCCTCGACGTCGGGCTGCCGGGCATCGATGGCTTTGAGGTGCTGCGCCGGTTGCGGGCGAAGCACCTGCCTCACCGAGTGCTGATCCTGACCGCGCGCGGCGAATTGAACGACCGCGTCACCGGGCTGCAGCTCGGCGCGGATGATTATCTCGCCAAGCCATTCGCCATGCAGGAATTACTGGCGCGGGTCCGCGCCCTCGGCCGCCGTTACGCGGAGGAGCCGGAAGTCACGCTGCGCGTCGGCGACCTCACGCTGGACCTGGTCCAACAGGAAGTACATCGCAACGGCCGTCCGATCGAACTTTCCGCCCGGGAGATGACGTTGCTGAGAGTTCTCATGCGCGAGCCCGGCCGAATCTTTACTCGCATAGAATTGTGCGAACGAGTCTGGGAGCGCGAGCATGAATATGATACCAAGCTCGTGGAGGTTTTCATCGGGAGGCTCAGGAAAAAGATCGGAACGCCGCCGCTGGTCCATACGGTGCGTCACACCGGTTATACCATTCGGGAAGCATCATGAAACGCTGGCCCCTGCGCTGGAAGCTCGCTTTCTACTCGGCCTCACTCGCCGTGGCCGCCACCATTGCGGGCGCCGCCACGACCTGGGCCGTCATGCGCCATTCGGAGATCGCCGCTTTCGACCGGCGTCTGGCGTTGGACGCAGAGGAGCTCTTCCGTGATGTGGAAAACTTCGAGGGCGGTCCCGCGAACAATCGCCTCGCCTTCAACGAGAAATTTATCCCCCTGGCGCTGCGCGACCGTCTCATAGAAATACGAGGACCCGGTGGCGAGGTCCTTTACCGTTCGCCTAGTATTCACGAGCCCGGGCTCGCACCGGGCGCTTCGAATTTTCCGACGCGCACCATCGATGGACGGACCGTGCGCATTGGCACCTTCAAGTCGAATGGCCTGACTCTGCACGTCGGTGCGGACATGACCGAAATCACCAAAATCGGACAGGACATCCTGCTGGGAATGATTGCGGCTATTCCAACGGTTCTCATTGTCACCTTCCTTGGCGCCAGATGGATCGCGCAACAAGGCCTCGCTCCAATCGAAGCTATTCGACAGGCCGCCTCGCGCATTACCGTCCACAATCTTGACCAGCGTCTGCCTGTCCCGCTGTCCAAGGACGAGATCGCGGGCTTGATCGGAGTCTTAAACGCGACCTTCGAGAGATTGCAGCGAAGCTTCGAGCAATCGGCGCGTTTCTCCGCCAAGGCCTCGCATCAGCTCAAGACTCCAATCGCCGTCCTGCGCGCAGGCATCGAGGAAATCCTGACCGACCCCGAGACGCCGGAAAAGGAACAGGAGCGGGCGGAGGCGCTGCTCGATCAGGTTCACCAGCTCACTTCGATTGCGGAGAACCTCCTGCTTCTCGCCCGCGCTGACGCAGGACGAATTGAGCTGCACCCCGAGGAATTTGATTTGAGTCAGATGCTGGAAGGGGTCTGTGACGATGTGGGCGCGCTGGCGGAACCAAGCGGGCTGACGGTGAAAGCCGACCTGCCGGAACACCTCTCCATTGTTGCCGATCGGAAAGCGGTTGCGCTCGTCATGCAGAACCTGGTCGAAAACGCGATCAAGTATAACGAGGCGGGCGGTTCCATTTACCTGTCTGCCCGTGGGACGGCTGCACAAGTTGAGGTGACGCTCAAGAATAGCGGCGAACCGATTCCCGCCGAGCAGGCATCGCATATTTTCGAGCGTTTCTACCGGGCGCGAGCCGACGGCCGCATCCCCGGTCACGGTCTGGGATTAAGTATTGCCTG
>QHMY01000097.1 GCA_003218305.1 Verrucomicrobiota bacterium | reverse complement strand
CACCAATAATCTCGAGTCAGCGATCGACGTCACCTTGCTTCCCGGCGCCTACACCGCCATCGTCAACGGCAAGAACAACACTACCGGCGTCGGGTTGATCGAAGTCTACGACCTGAGCCAGGGCGTTCCGGCGAAGCTGGCCAATATCAGCACACGAGCGTTTGTCGGAACCGGCAGCGACATTGTGATCGCGGGCTTCATCCTCGGTGGCAACAGCGGCGGTGACAGGATCATCGTGCGCGGCATTGGTCCCAGCCTGACGCCACTCGGCGTACCTCAGGCCCTGGCTGATCCAACCCTGGAAGTGCGCGATAGCAATGGTGCGGTCGTGCTCGGCAATAACAACTGGCAGGACAATGCCGCCCAGGCGGCGGAATTGACCGCCGCGGGTCTGGCGCCAACCGACGCGCTGGAGTCTGGCCTGGCCGTTTCGCTCTCACCGGGTCTCTACACGGCGTTGCTCGCGGGACTGAACAACGGCACCGGCGTCGGCCTGGTGGAAGTCTACGATCAAGGCGCGCCGTAGAGGCGAAGCTCGAATCTCTTCCTCTTCTGTAGGGCGGGGTCGCCCTGGCTCGCCGTAGCCTTTGGCGAAGGCTGGCTGACTCCGCTGGGATCTGCGGTTAACTGATGCAACGCTTCGGCGGGTCACCGACCCCGCCCTACAGCTTTCCCGTGATGCCGCATTGGCAGAGACCCGATGAAAACGGCCGTTGCACCATCCAAAAGCGATTAATATCGGCGCAGACAATGCGCTTCTGTTCAGGGCAAAAAGGGACTTGGACGATGTGGGAAGATCTCCTCACAAACAATCGATGAAATTTTCGCGACACTTTCAGCGACTCATCGGCTCCACGGCCCTTGCTCTTTTCCTCAGCGGATTTTCGGTCTCGGCGGCAGTTCTTCCCGCCGGTTTCACCGAAACGCAGTTTGGGGGCACATTGTCCGGCGCGCCCACCGCGATGGCCTTTGCCCCGGACGGCCGCCTCTTCATTTGCCTCCAGGGAGGACAGCTCCGCATCATTAAGAACGGCAGCCTCCTGCCGGATCCGTTCGTTTCGCTCACAGTCGATTCGTCCGGCGAACGGGGCCTTCTGGGAGTGACCTTCGATCCGAACTTTGCCAGCAACCAGTTTGTTTACGTCTATCACACGGTCCCCGGAGGCCCTGCCCACAATCGCATCAGCCGCTTTACCGCCAATGGCGACGTGGCCGCTGGCGGCCCAACCGTCATTCTCGATCTCGATAACCTGAGCGGCGCCACCAATCACAACGGTGGCGCGATCCACTTTGGCCCGGACGGCAGGCTCTATGTTGGCGTGGGCGAAAACGCGAACGCTGCCAATGCCCAAACATTGAGTAACCGGCTCGGAAAGCTGCTTCGGATCAATGCCGATGGTTCCATCCCCGCGGATAACCCTTTCTTCGGCACAGCCACCGGCGCGAACCGGGCGATCTGGGCGCTCGGATTGAGGAATCCCTACACGTTCGCCTTCCAACCCGGCACCGGACGCATGTTTATCAATGACGTCGGAGAGAGTACCTTCGAGGAAATCAACGACGGCATCGCGGGGTCAAACTACGGATGGAGCATTTGCGAGGGCGCCTGTTCGCCTCCCAACGCAAACCTGCGCGATCCGTTGTTTCAATACGGCCACGGCACAGGCAACACCACCGGATGCGCCATCGTCGGCGGCGCGTTTTACAGTCCTGCGGTCAACCAATTCCCGGCCAGTTATACGGGCAAATATTTCTTCGCCGACCTGTGCAGCGGCTGGATCCGGGTGATGGACCCTTCGAATAACACGGCGAGTGCTTTCGCCACCGGCCTTTCCACCCCGGTCGACCTGCAAATCGGACCGGATGGCAGCCTCTACTACCTCATCAGAGGAAATGGCGGCCAGGTGTTGAAGGTCACCGCAACGGCATCGCAGGCGCTGAACATTTCTTCGCGCTCGCAAGTGGCTGGCGGCGAGAGCGCCATGATTGGCGGCTTCATCATTGGTGGAAGCGCCCAAAAGCGAATCATCATCCGGGCGCTCGGTCCTTCGCTCCAACAATTCAACGTCCCGAATCCGCTCGCCGATCCCGTGCTCGAGCTCCACGGCTCCACCGGATCGATCATCACCTCAAACGACAACTGGCGGGATACGCAGGAAACCGAAATCATGAGCACCGGGCTCGCGCCGCAAAACAATCTCGAGTCCGCCATCGTCGCGACCCTGCCTCCCGGCGCTTACACCTCCGTGGTCCGGGGAAACAACGCGGCGACCGGCATTGGTTTGGTGGAAATTTACGATCTCGATTCGGGGGCCGGTTCGAAGCTGGCCAATATCAGCACGCGCAGCTTCGTCCAGACTGATAACAACAGGTTGATCGGAGGTTTCATTCTCGGCGGCAATAACGGCGCCGCCAAAGTAATCGTGCGCGCGATCGGGCCTTCGCTCGCTCAGTCCGGCATCGGCAATGCCCTCGCTGATCCGACGCTTGAGGTGCGGGACAGCAACGCCGCGCTCATTGGCGCGAACAACAACTGGCAGGATGACCCCGCCCAAGCCGGCCAGATTTTCGCCAGCGGACTCGCGCCAACCAATCCTCTGGAATCAGCCCTCTCCGTTAGCCTCTTCCCCGGCGCCTACACAGCCATCGTGGGCGGAACAAATGGCGGGACCGGAATCGGCCTAGTCGAAATCTATAATATTCCCTAGTTCCAAGCTGCCAAGATTCTACGACCGACTCTAACTGCTCCTTCTCGTGATCGTGATCGAGCAAAACTGCCTCGTTCGCTTTCCTCGTTCCCAAAATAGGCGCTTGGCACAAGCGCCTCTACAACCCCGGACTCAGGTGTGACTAGCGCCAACGGCGCTACATCATTGACAGCCTGGGGCAATGCCCCATGAACTCGTCCACCTCACATACTTAGCGCTGAAAGCGCGATTCATCCGAACGGATATGCGCGGATTACACTTTTACCGGCGTGTTGAACCGCGCTTTCAGCGCTCGACTATTATTTATCCCATAACCTGGGGCGCTGCCCCAGGCTAGTACTGATGGAGCGCCGTTGGCGCTAAACAACGCTCGTTCTTGTGCTCGAGCCTATCGCCGAGATTCTCCTCGTTCCCGAACTCTGTTTGGGAATGTCCTTGTTCCAGCAACCCTGTTGACCCGCAAACCAGAGTTTGGGAACGGGGAACGAGAGGTAGGGACGCCGCGCTGCGGCGTCCACTCATAAGCGCCGCCCTTCGCTTGCCTCCAGGCACCCGGAAGGGCGACGCGTTGCTGAGCAAGGACAAACAGCCGCCGATCAATCCTCGTCGAGGATCACACGATCGACCATCATGTTGTCCCCTTCACCCGTGTAATGGACGTGTACCGGTATGCCAACTTTGATCCGGGTCTTGACCGTCTCTTCGTCGAGGGTCTTACCGCTCTTGGTCACATAGGTGACAGTCTTGCCGAAACGATAGCGGCGCGGGCCACTCGTTTCTTTCAGAGTAATCACGCTACCTGGCGTGTATTCCGTAATGGTGCCATCGCTCGTTGTCGTGGTCGTTGTCGTGGTGCTCGAGGTTTGCCCCCAAGCAAACGGAGCGACAACAGCCAGCGCGATGCTGAGTATTGTTTTCTTCATAATGCTTTCCTTCCGTTTGGTTACAGCAGGCCAGACGGTCACATTTTTCCCCCTCACTCGAGACGGGCGCGCGTCTCCCTCTGTGAAAAGCTATTCGAAACGCAAAGTGAGATTGGACCCCTGGGAAAAACGCGCGGCGTTTGCCATTGGCCGGAGAGTTCAGTACCGGAAGGTTTTATGAATATCGAAAATTTTTTGCAAAAAATTCGTCCGCGAATAGGGCTCGTCGAAATCAGTAATATTCCCTAGTTGGTGCGCCGCTGGGCGTGCGAAGTTTAGCGCCAACGGCGCTGCGTCATCGGCAGCCTGGGCAACGCCCCGGGGAACTCGTCCACCTCAAATACCTGGCGCTGAAAGCGCGGTTCGTACGAACGATGCGCGCGGAATTACACAGTTACCGGCGGGTTGAACCGCGCTTTCAGCGCTCGACAATTATGGAACCCAACACCTTGGGGCGTTGCCCCAGGCTTGCACTAATGGAGCGCCGTTGGCGCTAAACGATGAAACAGCGGTTACAAACTCCGAAAGGGTTCGCGAGTAAACCGCCGCTCCCTGGGGGCTTGGCTTGCAAATCTCGCGTCGATTGGGTGGACTCGGGAAATTGAACTCAACTACCAAAGAGCCGTCGCTCGCGCGACGGCTTGGCCCGTTCGACGCGACCATGATTGTCATGGGCGGGATCATCGGCGCGGGAATTTTCGTCAATCCGTCGGTGGTCGCGCGGTCGGTGCACACCCCCACGCTGGTCCTGGGGGCGTGGCTGATCGGCGGCGTGATTGCATTAATCGGCGCTTTTGTTTACGCCGAGCTGGCTGCGCTTAAACCGAAAGTGGGCGGACAATATGCTTACCTGCGTGACGCCTATCACCCCATCGTTGCCTTCCTGTATGGGTGGACCTTGCTCCTGGTCGTCCAGACGGGCGGCATGGCCGGCGCGGCCATCATCTTCGGTCGTTACTTTCGCGAGCTCTCGGGCCTGGGCATCCCGGAGCAGGCCATCGCGGCGGGGACGCTCGGCATCCTCACGCTGGTCAATTGCTTTGGGATCCGGTCCGGCAGCAACGTCCAGAGCACTTTGATGCTGATGAAGCTGGCCGCGATCGCGCTTCTGATCGGAGCCGGTTGGTTCGTGGCCAAGGCGGCGGGCCCGGGCTCAATGTTGGCCGTCGCACCGCCCGCAAGTGGAGAAGGTGGCGCCCTGGCGGGACTCGCGGCGGCCATGGTGCCGGTCCTTTTCGCCTATGGCGGATGGCAGACCGCCACGTTCGTGAGCGGCGAGATGCGAAATCCCAAACGGGATCTTCCACGCGGTCTCTTCATCGGCGTCGCCGGCGTTATCCTTCTTTACTCGCTGGTGACCTATGTCTGCTTGCGTGTGCTGGGCATTAGCGGGCTCGCCGAAACCACAACTCCGGCGTCCGAAGTAATGCGGCAAGCCTTCGGCCCGCCCGGTGCAAAGATCATCGCCTGGGGGATCGCGATCTCGACGGTCGGGTTTCTCAGCCAAAGCATCCTCACCGCTCCGCGAGTCTATTACGCGATGGCGCAGGATGGCGTCTTCTTCAAAGCGGTTGGCCAGCTCAATCCTCGATCGCGAGTGCCGGTGGTCGCGATTATCCTGCAAGGCGTCTGGGCCATCGCCGTGGCCATGAGCGGACGCTACGAACAGATCCTCAACTACGTCGTGACCATTG
The DNA here is from genome assembly GCA_003218305.1 of Verrucomicrobiota bacterium. Lineage (GTDB taxonomy): Bacteria > Verrucomicrobiota > Verrucomicrobiia > Chthoniobacterales > UBA10450 > AV80. Next base: position 33,858 of record QHMY01000097.1, on the reverse strand, counting down.
ACGTCCTCTTCTTTGGTCTGACCGGTGCATCGCTCCTGGTCTTCCGCGCCCGAGCCCGACGCGACGGAACGGAACAAGGGCAAGATGATGTGGTTCGAGTGCCGTGGCATCCGATTACGACCGGTTTGTTCGTGCTGGCCTGCTGGAGCGTGGCGGTCACAACCCTGCTGCGATTTCCGCAAAACGCCGGAATCGGCGTCGCGATTCTGGGACTCGGCGTCCTAGTCTATCGCTTCTGGGCGGCGCCGCGCGTGAAAGTGTAGAGGCGCTTGTGCCAAGCGCCTGAGCCACGGTTTGGGCGCTTGGCACAAGCGCCCCTACAAAAAGAAACGGCGGCGACCTTCCGATCGCCGCCGCGTTGTTTCTCCTGGAGTAAACTGCCGTTACTTTTTCTCGGCGTCGTGCATTTCCTGCATCGCCTTGTGCATGTCTTCGTGCGCCTTTTTCATCGCGTCGAATTTTTCCTGTTGCTGCGGTGTGAGGAGCGGGCGGATCTGGGTCCCGGCGTTTTCCATGATCACCCGCATCTTCTCCATCGCTTCCTGGTGGATGGCGGCGATCTGCGGCTTTGCCTGATCGATGATGGGCTGCACCTTCGTCTTTTGCTCAGGAGTGAGGTCAAGCTTCTCGCTCAAATGCTCGAGCGGATTCCCCATCATCTGGTGATGATTCGGGCCGGCGCCGTGCTCGTGTTCGCCAGCCTGAAGATAAGTGAGACCGCCCAGCGCCAATCCGCAGGCAGCCATGAGAGTAATAAGTCTTTGTGTCATTGTTTTGTTTGTTTCTTGTTTTTCAGCGCAATCAGAGCGCCTCTTTCATGAATGGATGACAGGCTCCCGTGCCGGACGGTTACAAGTTTTGTTGGGAATTTTCGCGGGGCCTCAAGACGCCGTATTTATTCTGTAACCTTGACCCGCACTCCGCTGTCTACTTCAGCAGTGTGGACTTGCTTTGCTTTACATGGCTGATGATCGCGTCTTACGGGAGCTGGTGTCTGCGGCTTTGCGGCAGGATGACGACGCTGCTCGCGAATTGGTCGCCGCGCTTTACCCGCTGGTGGCAAAACTGGTCCGCGCCCATCGACCGGCTCGAAGCGCCGAGGAGGACCTTTGCCAGATGATTTTTATCAAGGTCATGCAGAAGCTCTCCCAGTTCTCGGGCAAAGTGCCGCTGGAACATTGGGTTTCGCGGGTCGCCATCAATACCTGCATCAACCAGATCCAGGCGGAGAAAGCGCGGCCGGAGTTGCGCGAAGCCGATCTGAGCGAAGAACAGGCGGCCGTCGTTCAGAACCTGGCGGCCACGACCGACGAACTCGCCCCGGACCAGCGCTTTGCCTCGCGGGAACTGGTCGATCACCTTATGCTGGCCCTCAAACCAGCCGAGCGACTCGTGATGGACCTACTTTACTTGCAGCAACGTTCCGTGGCGGAGATCCAGGAAATCACTGGCTGGAGCCGGGCGCTCGTGAAAGTGCGCGCGTTCCGGGCGCGGCAAAAGATGAAAAAGCGAATGGCGATCATGACCGCGAGGGAAACTAATGAAAGCTGACTCCAATCTCGATCGACTCCTGCGCTCGGCCGCGAAAGCCGAGGAGCCGGCGGCGCCGGAAGCGCCTTACGGTTTCGCGACGCGGGTCGTCGCGATGTGGCGAGCGGGCGCAGGGCAAACCAGTGACGTCGCGGAGCTGACACGATTCGTCCGGAGAATCGGCGCGGTCGCTCTGGCGGTGGTGGCGTTAGCAAGTGCCGGCGCTTACAGCCAGTTCAGCGAGAATGAGCAGCGCAGCGCCCCGCAGACGAACGAATACGCGATCGCCGATTCCGCCATCCAGACGGAGTTTTCGCAATGAACGGCGCTTTGAAATGGAAGCTGGCCTTCGCCTTCCTGCTCGTCTTCGTCGCGGGGTTGACGACCGGCGGATTACTCCACTCGCTCCACGTTCGGCGTCTCTTCCTGGGACCGCCCCACTCCGGCGAAGTGGGTGAACGAATGCGGGAGCATTTACGGCGCGCCCTCGATCTGACCCCCGAACAAGCCGCCAAGATCGCGCCGATCGTCGACGCGAGCTCGGCCAAACTCGAAACGATCCGGATGGAGACGGCGCAGCGGGTCCGGAATGCGATGGAGGAGTCCGAGCGGCAAATCGCGCCGGAACTGACGCCGGAACAGCAAAAGAAACTCCACGAGATGAAACTCCATCATCACAAAATCCTGATGCATCACGGCTTCACTCCCCCTCCGCCCGATAGCCCCTCTCCTTCCCCTTAACTTCTCGCAAGAGAGCAATCGTCCTCGTCTCTCGTCCCTCGTCCCTCGTGCTCGTGCTCGTGCTCGTGATCGAGGTTGACGCGCCACCATCCCGAAAGATCAGGAGCAAGATCATGATCAGGAGCAGGATGATGCGCTTCTAGTCTGGAAATGCTGGAGACCGCGGTGTTATCCTTGCCCCCGCATTTTGAGAAATTTTCTCCGGCTTAACGCTAGCCTGCTTTACTGGGTTCTGGTCGCGCCCTTCCGGGGGCAATTCTTCCAGCTCTCCCCCATCTTCCGGCAAATGGTCTTCATCGGCGTGCGCGCGGCTCCCATGGTTGCGCTCACGGCGTTCAGCGTGGGCGTTACGCTGGCGATGCAGGCTGCGCATTCGCTGAAACAACTCGGCGCGGAGATTTACGTTCCCGACCTGGTCATGATCACGCTCTTGCGGGAAATGGGTCCAGTCTTGATCGCCGTGATCGTGATCGGGCGGAGCGGGTCGGCCGTGGCCGCGGAGTTGGGCACAATGAAAGTGTCCGAAGAAATCGAGGCGCTGGAAGTGATGGCGATTAATCCCATCAGCTATCTAATTGTCCCCCGCTTCCTCGCGATGCTCGTCATGCTGCCGGCCCTGACGATCCTGGGAAATTACATTGGCGTGCTGGGCGGCTGGGCCGTGTGCCGTTTTGCCCTCGATTTCAATACGGCCGGTTACGTGCTTCGCGCGCTCGAGAGCGCGGATACCTGGGATTTGTATTCGGGCATGATCAAGAGCGCGGTCTTCGCCTGGATCATTATCACGATCGCCTGCAACGCTGGTCTCCATGTGGAAGGGGGCGCGGAGGGTGTGGGCCAGGCGACGACTTCCTCGGTCGTGCAAGGACTCCTCGCCATGCTGGTCACGAACGCCATTCTCACCGCGGTCTTTTTTTTCGCATGAATCCCGAAACCGAGCCAGTCGTAGAAGTCACCGATCTCGTCCGAAAATTCGGGAGTCGCACCGTGATCAACGGCATCTCGTTGAAGGTCCTCCGGGGCGAGACCCTGGTGATCATGGGCGGGAGCGGTTGCGGCAAGAGCACGTTGCTGCGCCACATCATCGGGGTGATGAAGCCGACGGCCGGTTCGATCAAGATTTTCGACGACGAAATTACCACCATGAACGACCGGCGACTCGATGATGTCCGGCGGCGTTTTGGGATGTTATTTCAATCGGGCGCCCTTCTCGCTTCGCTCACCGTGGGTGAAAATGTGGCGCTGCCGCTCTGGCAACACACCGACATGTCGGCCGAGGAAATCCAGGAAACGGTTGCCCAAAAGCTTCAGGCGGTTGGACTGAACGGCTTCGAGAATCTCAAGCCGGCGGAGATCAGCGGCGGGATGCGAAAGCGCGTCGGGCTCGCCCGGGCTTTGGCCCTCGATCCCGAGCTCCTCTTCAGCGACGAACCCACCTCGGGGCTGGATCCCATCATGACGGCGGTGGTGGATAAGCTCACGCTGAAGCTCACTCACGGAGCGGGCATGACGGCGGTCGTCGTGACTCACGATATGACGAGCGCCTTTCGCATTGCCACGCGCATGATTATGCTCGGACGCGGCATCGTTATCGCGCAAGGTTCTCCGGACGAAATTCGCACCAGCCCGGATCCCGAAGTGCAGCAATTCATCAACGGTGAACCCGACGGTCCCATGCCACTCAACCTTTCCCAGGATGATCACGAGCATCATCCCCACGTGAAGGCACGCCCCCTCGTTTCGGCCCGGCACCGCTTCCGCCACAAGCTCCCATGAAACGAAATCTCTCCGATTACCTCGTCGCCCTTGCCGTGATCGCGTGCAGCGTTGTCCTGCTCGCGGCCCTGACCTTCGCTCTTTCCGGCTACCGCTTAAAAAAATCGACGCGAACGTTGCAAATCGACTACGAAGACGTCACCGGAATCAAGCTCCATTCGGAGGTCCGCTACGCCGGTGCGCCGGCGGGTCGCGTGATCGCGATCCACCATTTGAGCGCCGAGCAACGCGAGTCCGCGCCGAACAAGAGAAATGCCGTGCGGGTGACGGTGAGCCTCGATGAAAACGTTCCACCGTTGCCGGCGGACGTGACGGCGACACTGAGCTCGGACACTTTGCTCGCGCCGAGGTTTGTCGCGCTCTCGGCCGGAACACCCGGGACAGAAACGCTGGCAAACAACGCCACAATCGAAGGCCACCCATCCTACGGGATCGAGCAGATCACCGCCGCCGCCGGGCCGCTCTTCGAGAACGCGAACAAGCTGATCGATAACCTCAATGGCACGGTCGCGAACCTGGATGGAGCCATCACCAGTGTGAAGAGCGAACTGGGAGAATTCCTGCCAAAGTTTTCACCGCTGCTCGATACCGTGAAAACAGACGTGGACGAGCTCAAGAAAATCATCCTCGGCCTCGATACCGTGGAAAAAAACGCGAACTCGGTTTTTGATACCGCGGGCAAGTTCATCGGCACAACCGACAAGCAGCTTCAGGATCAGATGAGAGAGTTGCGGGTGATTTTGCTGAACTTGAAAGTAGTCAGCACCCACGCCAAGGCGCTGACCGAGGCGTTGGGCGAAAAGCCTAACCGGTTAATCTTCAGCGGAAAAACCAACAAGCTGACGCCCGAGGCGGAGATCCTCAAAAGCCAGAAACCGTTGCCGGCGAAGCAGCCGTAGTTGGTTTCGGTCAATCGGTCCTGCTCGTGATCATGATCCTGCTCATGATCTTTGCGGACGGCGACACTGGAGCCCCGGATCAGGATTAAGATCAGAAGCAGGAAATCGGAGGCTTCGCAGAGCTCAGCCCTCCACGGCAATTTTTGCACAGCAAAAGCCAAAGCGTGATGAGCAGCCCGCTCGGGAGACACGCAAAATGAAGAGCGAAAAGGAGGCTCTTATGGAATACGTAGTTGTGTTGACCACCATCCTGATGATCGCCAGTTGCGCCTGCATGATCGGCCGGACACTCAGCCGCACTGAGTAAGGCCAGACGAAAGATGTTTAACGTCCTGCTCGATCAAGAGAGCGATACGCTGAGGATTTCCTATGGCGGGTTTGTAACGCCGGACGAGACCCGGAGCTGCGCTGACGAAGTCCGCCTCGCGTTCACAATCCTGCAGCCCGGCTTCCGGTTAATAGTGGACCTGACCGAGCTGCGAGGGATGGACACGGCTTGTTCGCCGGTCATCGCCGAGATCATGGAAATGTGCAATGCCGCCGGCGTGGCGGAAGTCGTGCGAATCATTCCCGATCCAACGCGCGACATCGGGTTGCAAATCATGTCGTTCTTCCATTACAGCCGCGATATTCGCATCCTGACGTGCGCGAGCGCGGCCGAAGCGGACGAGGCGTTGGCCGCGGAGAACTAACCCGCGAGCCTTTGTTTGGCCCCATACCCAGGCGTGGCAGAGCTCAGCCCGACGGTAATGCTCGTGATCATGATCAGGAGCAGGAAATCGGCGGCTTCGCAGAACTCAGCCCTCCAATGGTCAGATCCCCGGATCTGACAAGCGCGCTTACTTCTTCGTCCAGTCTTGGATCAGATTTTTCCGGCGCTCCGGGCAGGGGTCCTTCACCAGGGCGAAGTGAAGCGTGTTGGTGCCCCGCGTGAAGTGGTAAACACCAGTCGTCTTGGCGCAGCCTTTCGGAACAACGCCGCCGGTGCCTACGATCGTCATCGTGTCGCCTTCGATCGTGCACTTGCCCCAGGCATCGCGTTTCCCATCGTGATTGAGGTCGACCTCGAAAGTGCCATCGGCGGCCATGGTCCAAACCGTGCCGAGTGAATTCGACCACGTTCCGGTGAGCGCGGCGGGTCCGGAAGTCGGCGTCGTGGTGGCGCAAGCTTGCAGCAACAGCACCGCCACGGCGGCGAGAACAATTCGCGCGAGAAGTTGTGTTTTCATGGGCGGGATCATGACGGGCGTGAGCCATGATTTCCAGCAGAAATCGATCGTCCCGGGCGACGAGCTCTTGGCGCGGCGATCGTTTCCAAATAATCTCTAGAGTTGATGCTTTCGAAGAAGGCTCTTCTTTTTCTCGTTCTGGCTTATGCCCTGGCGTGGACGCTCGAGCTTGGTTTCTTCGCGTTGGGTGGCCGGATCGATTCGGGTGCCTTTGTCGCGTTCGCATTTGTCGGCATGTTCACGCCAGCCACCGCGGCTTTCATTACCCAGAGGTTGATTTGGAAAGAGCCCATGCGCGATCTGGGTGTGCGGAATCCAAGGCTGTCGTGGCTGGCGATAGCGTGGCTGTTGCCGTTGTTGCTCGTGGGGGTGGCGCTCGCCGTTAGCCTTTTCCTCCCGGGGGTTTCATTAATGACCGGACTGGACGCGCTGGCAGTCGCCTTAGCCGGCAAGGTGCCACCTCAGCAACTAGCCGACATGCAAAGAGAGCTTGAACACACGCTCCTGGCGAAACCTGGCGTCCTTCTGTTCCTCTCGTTATTCCAAGTCTTGGGCGCAGGCCCGACTATTAATGCTGTCGCAGGGTTCGGCGAAGAACTTGGTTGGCGAGGACTGTTGCAGCGCGAACTCGAGCCGCTCGGCTTTTGGCGGTCGTCACTCGTGATCGGGTTTTTCTGGGGCCTCTGGCATCTGCCCTTAATCGTAGCCGGCCTCAATTATCCCGGCCACCCCGTCGCGGGCCCGATCGTGATGATCGCTTTCACCATGCTTCTCTCGCCTCTGATTGGTTATGTGCGTTTGCGCGCGCAATCTGTGTTGGCCGCAGCCGTCTTCCACGGCACGTTCAACGCCGCTGCGACATTAAGCATCTTCCTCCATGGCGGAACCATGTTTACTTCAGGCATCACCGGTGTGCCTGGACTGGTTACCATTCTCCTGGCGAATGGGGCGCTCTGGCTGCATCTGCGGCGCCAGCCGGTTCCAATAATTGCGGCCTAGCGGGGTTCAGCGAACGCGGTGATGGAGCACCGCGCGGAAGTCGCTCACGTTCGTCAGCGTTGGCCCGGTCATCACGAGGTCATCGAGCGCTTCGAAGAATGAGAAAGCGTTGTTGGCTGCAAGTTCAGTCGCGGCGTCCAGTCCGAGAGCGCGTGCGCGGGCCAGGGTGTCGGGCGCGATAAGGGCGCCCGCGTTGTTTTCCGTTCCATCGATGCCATCGGTATCGCAGGCGATGGCGTGGACATCGGGGTTTCCCTCCAGTGCGATGGCCAGGGCAAGAAGGAACTCCGTGTTTCGTCCGCCCCGGCCAGCGCCGCGCACGGTGACGGTTGTTTCTCCCCCCGAGAGCAACAAGCACGGAGATCGCGCCGGCTCACCGCGATCCGCAATTTGCCGGGCGATTTCTGCCTGCACCAGAGCGACATCGCGGGCCTCGCCTTCAACAGCGTAGCCGAGGATAACGGGATTTACTCCATGTTTCCGGGCGACGTCGGCCGCCGCCGCCAGAGCATCCTGCGAAGTGGCGATCACGTGAACCTCATTCTTCTCAAAGCACGCGGCGCCCGGCTTGGGCGTTTCTGCTTCCGGCCCGTGGAGAAATTCATTCACGGCGGACGACACGGCGATCCGGTTTTTTTTTAAAACCGCCAGCGCGTCGGCCGTCGTGGTCGGATCTGGAACACTCGGACCCGACGCGATAACGGACGGATCGTTGCCAGGCACGTCGGAAATAATAAGGGTCACCACCCTGGCAGGCGCGGTGGCCAGGGCCAATCGGCCGCCCTTGATCGCGGAGAGATGTTTGCGAACGCAATTGATCTCGTGAATGGAGGCGCCGGATTTCAAAAGGACGTTCCCAATGGCCTGCTTGTCTTCCAGAAGAATGCCGGGAGCGGGCAACGCGAGGAGCGCCGAGCCTCCGCCAGAAATCAGGCAAAGCACCAAATCGTCCGGCCCGAGATCGGAAACCGAATCCTTGATCTGTTTGGCGGCGGCCAGTCCCGCGGCGTCCGGCACGGGGTGACCCGCCTCTATGACTTTGATTCTCGAAGTCGGCGCGCCATGTCCGTAGCGAGTCACGACCAGGCCGGAAAGATCCCCAGGCCAATGTTCTTCCACAGCGCGGGCCATCGACGCCGCGGCCTTCCCGGCACCGATGACGAGCGTTCTTCCGGAAGGGGGAGCAGGAAGAAACGGCGGCAGACATCGCCAAGGATCCACGGCGGCAATCGCTGCCTCAAACGCGGAACGCAAGAGTGTAGCTGAGGCTGAAGAAATCATCCGGGAACCTTCCCTTTTCGATAACACAGCTAGCCGGAGGAGCGACACCCCGATCTCGAGCAATCCGGGCGGGGCAAAAAAAAGATTTAAAAACCGCTTGCGCCTGCATTAGTGTTATAGTCAACTATAACACTAATGAAACAGAACCGCAGTCAACCGGAGCGATTTTCGCTGGCACTTCCCTCGTAAGGGCGATCGCAAAACAGGATGGACCATGAATGGAACAATAGTCAGCCAATCTACCGGCAGCTTCGCGACCGGAGCACGCACATGATTCTCGACGGCGTGCTCAAAGAAGGCGATCCGCTGCCCTCCGTACGGACGGTCGCAGCCGAATTTCGGGTCAATCCGCTCACGGTCCTCAAAGCCTACCAGCAACTGGCCGACGAGAATCTGGTCGAGAAGAAGCGCGGTCTCGGCATGTTCGTCAAAACCGGCGCGCGTGATCTTTTGCTCTCAGGCGAGCGCGAAAAGTTTCTCTCGGAAGAATGGCCTCGCGTCCACGCCACCATTGAGCGCCTCGGCCTCAAACCACAAGAACTGCTCGACGCCGTCGCTACCGACGTGTCTTCGAAAGCAGCCCAGGAGGAAAAGTAACCATGGCCTGTATTGAAGCACGCGGACTTCGCAAGGCCTTCGGCCCAACGATCGCACTGGACGGCGTTAATCTGCGCGTCGAGGAGGGTCGAATCCTTGGACTGATCGGTCCCAACGGCGCGGGCAAGAGTACCGCGCTCAATTCAATTCTCGGCCTCACTCCGTTCGAAGGCGAACTGCGAGTGCTCGGGCGCAATCCCTGGACCGAGCGCGATCAACTCATGCGCGATGTCTGCTTCATTGCCGACGTCGCCGTGCTGCCGCGCTGGATGCGGGTTTCGCAGCTGCTCGACTACGTCGCGGGCGTGCACCCACGCTTCGACCGCGCGAAGGCCGAGGGTTTCCTGGCGAGAACAGAGATCAAACGAACCAGCAAGATCAGGCAATTGTCGAAAGGAATGGTGGCCCAGCTCCATCTCGCTGTGGTCATGGCCATCGACGCGAGGCTGCTGGTGCTGGATGAGCCCACGCTGGGGCTCGACCTCCTGTTTCGCAAACAGTTCTACGATTCTCTCCTGAACGACTACTTCGATCGGACCCGCACCATCGTCGTGACGACGCACCAGGTGGAGGAGATCCAGAACGTCATTACCGATCTCATGTTCATCAACCACGGCCGCATCGTGCTGGAGTGCAGCATGGAACAATTCGAAAGGCGGTACGCGGAATTGATGGTGCATCCCGATCACCTCGCCGCGGCCCAGGCGCTCAAGCCGCTTCACACCCGCCAGTTGTTCGGGCGCAGCATTCTGCTCTTCGAGAATGTCGATCGGCCGCAACTCGCCGCATTGGGCGACGTGCGCACGCCCGGCATCGCCGACTTGTTCGTCGCGATCATGGGCGACAAGGCGAGCGAGCCACCGCCGGCTTCGTCCGGCAGCAGCCGGACTACGGCGAGCCAAGAAGGAGTTTCCAAATGAATACCGAGCTAACCGATTCGCCGCCCACCACACCCGCTCTAATCCTGCCGACCCGGCCCTTCTTCTGGTCCGTGCGGCGCGAACTCTGGGAGAACCGTTCCCTCTACATGGGGCCGCTCATCGCCGCTGGAGTCGTGCTTTTTGGCTTTGGGATCACGGCGTACCGCTTGCCTCGCCTCAGGGCCAATGCGTTGGCGCTCGAATCCGTGCGCCAGCAGGCCGCGATCGAGACGCCCTACGACATCGCGGCGATGATGATCATGTTTACCGCGTTCATCGTCGGTATCTTCTACTGCCTCGATGCGCTCCATGGCGAACGCCGCGATCGCAGCATCCTGTTTTGGAAATCGCTACCCGTTTCCGATCTCACCAGCGTGCTCGCGAAGGCAATCGTTCCCCTGGCGATCCTGCCCCTGCTCACCTTCGTCATCGTCTTCGCGACGCACCTTATCATGTTGCTGGTTAGCACTGCTGTTCTGCTTCCCAGCGGCATGGCGGGCACGACCTGGCAACTGCTGCCATGGCCCCGGCTCTTGTCGATCCTCCTCTACGGTCTCGTAACCGCTGTTCTTTGGGAGGCGCCCGTCTATGCCTGGCTGCTCCTGGTCTCCAGCTGGGCCAGGCGCGCGACGTTCCTCTGGGCGGTGCTGCCGTGGCTCGCAATCAGTGCGATCGAGAAACTCGTGTTCGATACCACCTATTTCATTCGCATGGTCTCCAGTCGCCTAACGGGCGGTTTCGAGCAGGGGTTCGTCGTCGTAAGATATCCGAGAGACGCGCACGTCCCTGTGGTCGATCGGTTCACCGAGCTCGATCCGCTGAAATTCCTCAGCAGCCCCGGTCTTTGGATTGGCCTGCTCATTGCCGCGGCGTTCCTCGCCGGCGCCGTCTATTTCCGCCGCTCTCGCGGACCGCTCTAGTTCAACCCACTCGAACACATGAACAGCATGATCTTACCGATCCAACCGATGAAGAACCTCATCACCAATCCCCTGACCCGGGCCGCCATCGCGGGCCTGTCCGTCTGGCTCGCGTCCGTTTTCATGGCTCACGGCCAGAATAAGCCGGACGACCTTAAGCAACGCATTCTCGCCCAGGCTCAAAGCATCCACGCGGATGATTACGCGTTCACCCGCACCATTCGCTCCGTGCCGACTGCCAACGGCAAAACCGAAACAACGATCACCATCGAGAAGTACGACCCGACGAAGAGCGGTGATGCGCGCTGGACGCTCGTTTCCGTGGACGGCGGACCTCCTCCGGCCGACGCGTTGAGCAAATACCACAAGGAAAGCCCGAAGCGCCGCGTTCCGGGATACTACCGCCTGGCGAACTACTTCACGGGACCGGTGACGACCGCGACCGACTCGCGGGCCCGGACCGTATTCCGTTTTGCCTCCCTGCCGAAAGAGAGCGTGTTGGTTTTCGACAGCGACGTCTCCGAAAACACGAGCGCGGAAGCATCGGTGGGTGAGTCCAACGGCGTTCCCTTTGTCGAGCAGGTGCGGCTTTCGATCAAACCGATGCGGATCAAATTGGTCATGAAACTAGACCGCTACGAATCGACGTCGCGGTTCCGAATGGGACCGGATGGCAAACCGGTTCTCGTCGAACAGGTGGCGGACGTAACGGGGTCCGGCCTCGGCCAGGAAGGAAGCCTGCATCAGGTGATCACCTACAGCGACTATCGCGCGGTTAAGTAATCGACCCTAACGAAACCCTGTCCTCCTATGTTCACCAGCCTTCGCTTCGCCGCCCGGTCGCTGATCCGCAGCCCGGGATTCACCCTCCTTGCGATCGTCACACTCGGGCTCGGCATCGGAGCCAACACCGCGATGTTCAGCGTCCTAAATTCAATCTTGCTGAAACCGCTCCCGTATCCGCAGAGCGAGCACTTGCAGCGGATTGACCGCGTCACGGCGCAAAACCCCCAGGGCCGGATTTCGCCGGCTGACTTCCTCGATCTTAAACGCGAGATGCAACCTTATGGCGAGATCGGCGCCTATACCCTCGGCGACACCAGCCTTTCCGAACCTGGCCAGCCAGCCGAGATGGTGCGGGCCCTGCGCATCACCTCAAATCTTCTGTCGGTGCTCCGCGTTCAGCCGCAGCTCGGCCGCGCTTTCCTTCCGGGAGAAGATGTTCCCGGAAACGATCGCGTGGTTATTATCAGCCAACGCTGCTGGCAACAACGCTTCGGCGGCAAACACGATGTCATCGGTCGCATTGTCCGCGTCGATGGCGAACCGCACGAGATCGTCGGCGTTTTGCCCCCGTGGTTCAATGACTGGCGTCACCTCGGTCCTTACGATTTCTTTCGTCCTCTCGCGTTTGACCAGGAAATGTCCGCCGACCGCCGCAGCGTCACCGTGCGTCCGATCGGGCGCCGCGCCGACAGACTCTCGCAGGCGGAAGGGGCTGCCTTTGTCACCAACTTCGGCGCGCGCCTCGCTGCTGACTTTCCCGAAGTAAACGCCGGGAGCACCTGGCAAGCGATCTCCCTCAACGGCACGGCCCTTCCCAAAAGAGTTCTCATGACCCTGGCGATGCTCGTCGGCCTGTCGGGTTTCGTGCTGTTGATCGCTTGCTCCAATCTGGCGAACCTCTTGCTGGCCCGGACGATGGCGCGCGCCCGGGAATTTGCCGTCCGAGCCGCGATGGGCGCATCGCGCGTGCAACTACTGCGGCCGTTGATCGCGGAGTCCTTGCTGCTGGCTGTGGCCGGAGGCGCCTGCGCCGTCCTGGTCGCACAGTGGGCCGCCGATTGGCTCTCCACTCGAACCGCCGGCGACAACGGTGAGCGTGTCTTTTTCGGCTTTGACTGGCATGTGTTCGGATGGGCGTTTCTCGCCTCGCTCGTCACCGCCGTCGCCTTCGGTCTCGTGCCGGCGCTTTTTGCCCTGCGTCTAAATGTAAACGACACCTGAAGAGCGGCGCGCGAGGCATGACGGGGGGGCGCGGCCATCAACGCTTTCGTCACACGCTCATTGTTGGTCAGTTTACGCTGGCGATGGTCCTGCTGACAGGGGCTGCGCTTTTTGCGCGCGGCTTGGATGAGCTGAATAATTCTCGAGCTGGCTGGCAGTCCGAAAACGTCGTCACCGGAGCGGTCGTACTCCCAACCGGCAGCTACCCTGATGCGGATAGGATCAACGCCTTTCATCGGGTCACGCTCGAACGATTGCAGGCAATCCCTGGCGTGGCCTCGGCCAGCATTTGTTCTTTCACACCTTTCTTTAACTGGGGAGATGTCCGCAAGTACCTGATCGAAGGCCGCGAGCTTCCGCAGCCCGGCCGCGAACCAGCCGCGGTCGTTAATAGTATTTCCCCGCATTATTTCGACACCTTCGGCACCCGCCTGCTCTCGGGACGCGCCTTCAACGAAGCTGACACGCGGACTTCACCGAAAGTTTACATCATCAGCCAGACCATGGCCCTGGCTCTTTTTGGCAACGAAAACCCAATTGGTCACCGTCTCGCTCAAACCAACATCGGAAGCGCCCAATGGGGCGAAATCGTGGGCGTGGCCACGGACATACGATCGATTTCTCCCGACCCGGGCCCGGTCACTCTTCAGCTTTACCAGCCCATGAGCCAGGATCCGCGGCCGTACAACCAGATTGTCGTGCGCACTACCGGCGTCGCCCCTTCCACTCTTCTGCAACCCATCCGCAATGTCATGACGGGCCTGGATGCTGATTTGCCGGTGCGCGAGCTCGAGCCTGCGGACCAAACGATAGAACGGTCCAAATCCCAAAGCGCGATCCTGCGCGATATGCTTACCGCCTTCGCGCTCCTCGGGCTCGGTCTTGCTTCGTTAGGCATCTACGGCGTGATCGCGCGGACCATGGCTCAACGCACCGGCGAGTTTGCGATTCGCTTTGCCCTCGGCGCCAGCGCCGGGGATATCACCCGCATCGTCCTGACTTCCGGCGTCAAGCTGGCGCTGATCGGCTCTGGTTTTGGTCTTCTCGGCGGTGTTGGCCTTTCGCGATTCCTTTCCACCGCTTACCCCGGCATGCATCTCAACGATCCGTTGATCTGGATCGGCGCTACGCTCCTGCTCATTGCTGTCGCCTTGGTTGCCTCCTGGCTGCCCGCTCGCCGGGCTGGCCGGATCAATCCGATTGAAGCGCTCCGCGCCGAGTAACCATGAAGCTCAGGCGGCTGCTGAAATGGACGACCAAAATCTTCGCTGGGATCTTCGTCGCGCTTCTGATCGCAGGATTTATCGGATACTGGGGTTCAACGAACGAGTGCGATCAGAACACGACCGCCCCAGCTAATCCTATGAGAGCGGTTCGTTTCTGCGAATACGGTGTCGTAACGATTGCGGACGTTGAGAAACCGGCGCCAAAGGACAACCAGGTCCTCATTAAAGTTCGAACGGCGTCGCTTAACTTCATTGATGTTTCTCTCATCCAGGGGCCGTGGATCGGTCGTTTGTTTTTCGGATTGCGCAAACCGAGAGACCCGCAAGTCGGTCGTGACATCGCCGGCGAGGTGGAAGCCGTCGGCAAAGATGTTACGCAATTCAAACCGGGCGATAAAGTCTTTGGCCTAGCCCGGGGCTCGCTGGCGGGATACGCCTGTGCTTCAGAGCGAGCGTTGGTCATCCTCCCAGCCAATGTCACCTTTGAGCAGGCAGCTTCAATCCCGCTAGCCGGCCTGACTGCTCTGCAAGGTCTGCGTAAAGGAAACATTCAATCCGGCCAGAAGGTCTTGATCAACGGCGCAACCGGGGGTGTTGGGACATTTGCCGTGCAAATCGCGAAGTCTTTCGGCGCGGATGTAACCGCGGTTTGCAGCACCCGGAATGTCGAGCTTGTCCGATCCATCGGCGCCGATCGCGTCATTGATTACACGAAAGAAGATTTCACCAGGGGCGAGCAGCGTTACGACATGATCTTCGATAACGTTTGCAACCATTCCGTCGCCGAACGGCGCCATGTCCTGAATCCCAAAGGTACCTGTGTTTTGGTCGGACTTGGCGGGATCGGGCTAAGTTCGAGTCAGGCCGTGTGGCGTATCGCTCGTAATTTAACGGCGTCGGCGTTTTCGTCGTTCGGCGATCAAAAGTTCGTCAACTACATCACCACAGTGAACAGAGACGACCTCGCCCTCCTGGGCGACCTCATCGGGTCGGGCAAGGTCACACCGGTCATCGAGCGGACCTGTAAATTCGATGATACCCCCGAAACGTTGCGCATCCTCAATCAAGGCCATGCTCGCGGTAAAACCGTAGTCACAATCGAATGAGCGCACGTCGAACCTGTCCCTGATTCTTTATGAAAACATATCTGCAACGTCGGATTGCTACCTTCACTGCGACTGCGCTCTTGCTCACGAGCGCGGCACCAGGTCAAACGCCGAGTCCTCCCGCTGCACCAAAGATGAAGGCCATTGTTTATCACAACTACGGTTCGCCCGAGGTCCTTCAGCTTGAAGAAATCGAAAAGCCGGTTCCCAGCGACAACCAGGTCCTGGTCAAAGTGCGCGCGGTTTCCATTAATCCCTATGACTGGCATTTCATGGAAGGCATTCCTTATATCGCTCGCCTTCTGGCTTTCGGACCGCTCAAACCAACGTCGCCGCGCCTTGGGGTTGATTTCGCGGGAACGGTGGAAGCGGTGGGCAAGAGCGTGACGCAGTTCAAGCCGGGCGACGAAGTGTTTGGCGGGAAAGGAGGAGCCTGGGCCGAGTATCTGGTTATTTCTGAGAAATTCCTGGTGATGAAGCCGGCTAACATCTCCTTCGAGCAGGCCGGGGTTGTCCAGATCGCCGGGTTGACCGCACTGCAGGGCCTTCGAGACAAAGGGAAGGTTCAGCCGGGCCAAAAGGTCCTGATCAACGGCGCGTCCGGAGGCGTGGGCACGTTTGCCGTGCAAATCGGCAAGCACCTCGGGGCGCACGTGACCGGTGTCTGCAGCGGGAGGAATGCGGAGTTGGTCCGATCGCTCGGGGCCGATCAGGTTGTTGATTACACCAAGGAAGACTTCACCAAAACCGGGCAGCGTTACGACGTGATCATCGATAACGTGGGGAACCGTTCGCTCTCGGAGTGCAGGAGCGTTTTAACTCCCAATGGAAAATACGTTTTGATTGGAGGCGGAGGAGTAAACGACAACCGGTGGACCGGCCCCATCGGGGTGGTCATCAAAACGCTCCTGTGGAGACCATTCATCAGCCAGGAGATGAAGATGATGGTGGCGGACGTAAATAAGGACGACCTGACCTTCCTGGCCGATCTCATGCAGTCCGGAAAAGTCACACCCGTGGTCGACAAGACTTACCCACTTAGCGAAATCCGTGACGCGATCAGGTATGTGGAAACCGGGCGCGCTCGAGGCAAAGTCGCCGTCACTCTGAGCGAAGGAGGCGCGATCGCCTTGGAGGACGGCGTGGCCCAAAAAGTTGAGGGCTCCACGATCGGGCCTGTTCCTGTCGCCCTCACGTTGATCGCCGTTCCTCTTTTCGTCCTGGTCGGGCCGATCCTCATCGCACTCGTTCTCAATCGTCGCTTTCGACGGGAGAATCCGGACAAGCGGCCATTCAGGTGGGGCTATTACTTTAGCGTGATGACGTTCGTCTCCGCCGTTGGTATCGCCCTTCTGCTGGATTTTGGCCTCACGAGCGTGGTGATCTCTGTTGTTCTTTACGGCCTCCTCGCCTGGGCTTTCACTCAACGTAAACACTGGGCCTGGATCGCGCTCACCATTCTCAGCTTCAATCCCATCGCCTGGATCATTAACGCCATCTACCTCCGGAAGCGCTGGGCGGAGGAGCCGGCCTAAGGCAAGGACGGCTGAGGAATGAAGGAGGACGCGGACGAAGTGCAGACCGGTGCGTTTATCCGTGCCCTGCAGCGGGTCGTGGCCATCGAGCCGCGCGAGATGCGTTCGATCGTCTGGTCGTGGCTTTATTTCTTCAGCCTGCTCGCGAGCACGTTCGTCCTGCGGCCATTGCGCGACTCGATGGGTTTGAACGGCGGCGCCGATAAATACCCATGGCTCTTTACAGGGACGCTTGTCGCGATGGTAGTCGTCAGTCCGCCTTTTGCGTTACTGGTAACAAAACTTCCGCGCAAGCGGTTCATTCCGATCGTCTATCGAGTTTCGATGGCATGCCTATTGGCGTTCTGGCTGGCGCTGAAGGTCCTGCCCGAGAGCCTCAACCTCGCGGCGGCCTACACGTTCTTCATCTGGTTCAGCGTGTTCAACCTGTTTGTCGTCTCCGTGTTTCGCGGATTCATGGCCGACATCTGGCGGCTCGACCAAGCCAAGCGGCTCTTCGGTTTCATCGGCGTCGGCGGAACGCTCGGTGCGCTGGCTGGCTCGCAGATCGCAAGCTTGCTCGCGAAATCGATCGGCAGCGTAAATCTGCTCTTCCTCTCAATCATCCTGCTCGAGGTCGCAGTTTTCAGTGTCCATCGTCTCGTCGTCATCCATCGCATCGATGCGGCGCCACCTGGAGAAAACGTTCCGGCGCCAGCGGCCATCTCGACGGCGGACATGTGGCGCGGCCTGAAGCTCATCATCAGCCAGAGTTATCTGCGCTGGATCGCGAGCTACACGTTCATGTACGGGTTGATCGGAACATTCCTTTATTACCAGCAGGGCAAGCTCGTCGACCTCACCATTCACGATCGCGACGTGCGCACCCAATATTTCGCCAATATCGAGTTCTGGGTGCAGCTCGGCACGGTGCTCATCCAATTTCTGCTCACCGCCCGCCTGATCCGTTGGTTTGGCATCACCTTCGCGCTGATCTCACAGCCGGCGATCGCGGTGCTCGGATGGATCGTGTTGTCGCTGGCGATGGTTTACGGGCCGTGGCTTGGGGCAAATGGTTTCACCGTGGGCCAGCTTGCGCCGCAATTGGCCGTCCTCGCCGGCGTGCAAATCCTGCTCCGCATTAGCAACTTTGCCACCGCCCAACCGGCGCGCGAAGCGCTCTACACCGTTGTCGAACGCGAGGTAAAGTACAAGTCGAAAAGCTTTATCGACACGTTCATCTATCGCCTCGGCGATTGCCTCGGGGCTTGGGCGTTCATGGGCATCCAGGCCGTGGGCGCGAGCCTCGCCGCGATCGCGTTCCTGACCATTCCAATTGCGGGCGTGTGGGTTTTCGTGGGCCGCTCGCTCGGCCGCAAGCAGCGCGAGCTCACGGATGGAGCGAGTTCGAGCAAAATCGAAGTCGCTCTCGAGCCAACGGAAACCGAAACACCGTAGCTTAAATACTCCTGTTCCTGTCCGTGATCGACCTTGTGATTGCCCGTGTAGAGGCGCTTGTGCCAAGCGCCTGTTGATTTTGATTCGGCGTCCGCTGCGGCGAACGCCGCTACCGCTGCGTTTTCTCTGTTGCCTCTTGTTAGATCACGGGAGGGGAACGTCGAGCATGAGCATGAGCATGAGCACGATTACGATGAAATGGTGAGGAACACATGGTTGTTCCTCGAGTCGGCCCTTAATTGACGTCGTAGACTTCGACCAGCCCAACGCCTGTGCCGTTGGTCAGACCCGCGAGCAGGGCGGTGTAAGCACCCGGCGGCAACGTCGCCACCAGGGCGGACTCAAGACTATTGGACGGCGCCAGACCCGCCGCGGTGATTTCCGCCGCTTGCGCCGGGTTATCCTGCCAGTCGTTATTCGACGAAACGATCGTTCCAGCGCTGTTGCGCAGTTCCAGCGTTGGGTTGGCCAGCGCACCGGGCACTCCCAGCGCTGTCAGGCTCGGACCGATACCGCGAACTATGATTCTGTCCGGGGCACCGCCGTTGCCCAGGATCAGGCCGGCGATGACGATGTCGGCACCGGTGCTGATAAAAGCGCGCGTGCTAATGTTGC
The DNA here is from genome assembly GCA_003218305.1 of Verrucomicrobiota bacterium. Lineage (GTDB taxonomy): Bacteria > Verrucomicrobiota > Verrucomicrobiia > Chthoniobacterales > UBA10450 > AV80. The sequence continues at coordinate 15,040 of QHMY01000097.1, read as the reverse complement.
CGAGTTTCGAGGCCGCGGCCCGATTAAGGTCGTAGGCTTCGATCAACGCGGCACCTGAGGTGCCACCATTGCCACTCAGGATCGCGGTGTACGCTCCGGGAGGCAGGGTGGCATCAATGGCTGACTCAAGATTATCGGTCGGCGGGATGCCCGAGGCCTGAATCTGCGCCTCCTGGGTGTCTCTCCAGTTATTGTTTGTGATCGTGACAAATGCGCCTGGACCGTGCAGCTCCAACACCGGGTCGACGAGCGCATTGGGGACGCCAAGTGGTGTCAACGAAGGTCCAATCGCCCGGAGGAGCACATGTTTTGGTTCGGTTCCGGTAATGATAAACCCGCCGATGCCGACATTAGCACCCGTCAGCACTCGCAAACGAGTCGAGAGGTTGAGGGGCTGCGCCGCCTGCGGGAACACAAAAGCATTCCGCACGGATTCCGTGATGCTCTCGGAACCGTTGCCGTCGCCGCCGCGATAGTGACCCCGGGCGCGGATGTAGATATTCTGTTCGGTCGGCAAGCTCAAACCGGTCAGCGTCCAGTTGCTGCCCGCGGCCGTGCCGTTACCGAGGGGAGTGTAGTTCACGTTGTCGGTTGAAGACTCAAATGTGACGCGCGCGAGTCGCGGGCTGGCGCCGCCACGGGTCCAGAAAATGGTGGGTTGGGTCACGGCCAGATTTCGCAGCGCGGCGGTGTCATTGGTCAAACGAGCGAAAAGACCGCGGGACTGTCCGCCGATGTTTGTGAAATAACCCCCCACCAGAATCTTGCCATCTGTCTGCACTGCGATGGCAGAGACAGTACCGTCTGAATTCACGTTGAACGAATCTGCCAATCCGGTCGTGGGATCGAGCCGCGCGAGGCCAAGGCGCGGCTGGCCACCGATGGTACCGAAATTGCCGCCCACCAGGATCTTTCCATCCGATTGGACGGCAATTGAAGCGACAAACCCGCTCGCGTTCGGGTCGAACGAATCAGCCAACCCGGTGGCGGGATCGAGCCGCGCGATACGGTTGCGCGTTTGTCCGCCAATGGTGGTGAAACGACCACCCGCCAGAATCTTTCCGTCGGTCTGCACCGCGATTGCATCAACTGCAATATCTGCGGCCGGATCAAGCGAATCCGCAAGTCCGGTCGTAGCGTCCAGCCGGGCGAGGTGATTGCGCGGCTGTCCACCGATACTAACAAAAGCGCCGCCGGCCAAAATCTTGCCGTCCGCCTGCACCGCAATTGAATTAACCAGGTTGCTCGGGTTCGGGTTGAATGAATCAGGCAAGCCGGTCGTGGCATCGAGCCGCGCCATGAAGCTGTGCGGCTGTCCACCGATGCCCAGAAAAGCACCGCCCACTAAGATCTTGCCGTCGGTCTGGACCAAGATTGCGGTGACAAAATCGTTTATGTTTGGGTTGAATGAATCCGCCAGGCCGGTCGCAGGATCGAGCCGGGCGAGGTGATTTCGCGGTTGTCCCCCAATACTATTGAGAGCGCCGCCCACTAGAATCTTGCCGTTGGCCTGAACCGCGATGGCAGTGACTATATCACTCGCGTTCGGGTCGAAGCCGGTGTCGAGCGTGCCGTCCGTATTCAACCGCGCAATGTAGTTTCTGGCCACGCCCAAAACGGTGGTAAAGTCGCCGCCGAGGAGAATCTTGCCGTCCTCCTGCAAGGCGGTGGCGAAAACAAAGGTGCCCACCACACTCGGATTGTTGAGCGTCCGGTCGAGCCGGCCATCGATTTCCAGTCGGACGATACGGTTACGCGCCTGTCCGCCGGTGCTGGTAAAAAAACCGCCCGCCACGACCTTGCCGTCCGTCTGCACCGTGATTGCATTGACCGTACTGTTCGCGTTCGGGTCGAACGAATCAGCTGCTCCGGTGGTGGCATCGAGCCGGGCGATGAAATTGCGTGGCTGTCCGCCAATACTGCCGAACAAGCCGCCGACCAAGATCCTGCCGTTCGCCTGCACCGCGATTGAAGCGACACTATTGTTCGCGTTCGGGTCGAACGAATCGGCCAGGCCCGTCGTCGCCTCGAGCCGGGCAAGGCGATTCCGCGTCTGTCCGCCGATGCTGTTCGCTCCGTTGAAATCGCCGCCAACCAAAAGTTTGCCGTCCGCTTGCACTGCGATTGAAGTGACAAAACTGTTCGCGTTGGGGTTTAATGAATCTGCCAAGCCGGTGGTGGCATCGAGCCGGGCGATGTTATTGCGCGGCTGCCCACCGATGCTCGAAAACTGTCCGCCCGCCAAAATCTTGCCGTCCGCCTGCACGATTGAGAGAACGAGACCGTCCGCGTTCGGATTGAACGAATCTGCGAGACCGGTGGTGGCATCGAGCCGGGCAATGCGGTTTCGCGTCTGTCCGCCGATGTTGGTGAAAAAGCCGCCCGCCAAAATCTTGCCGTCCGTCTGTACCACGATGGAAGAGACAGTATTGTTCGCGTTCGGGTCGAACGAATCAGCCAAGCCGGTGGTGGCATCGAGCCGGGCGATGTGGTTGCGCGATTGTCCGCCGATGGTGCCAAAAATGCCGCCCACCAGGATCTTGCCGTCCGCCTGCAACGCAAGTGAACGGACGATAGAGGTCGCGTTCGGATCGAAGGCGTCGTCGACCGTGCCGTCCGGGTTCAGCCGCGCAATGTATTTGCGAGTAACTAACCCGCCGCCGTTGGGCGAGAGTGATGTAAAATCACCGCCAATAACAATCTTCCCGTCCGATTGGACGACAACGGCGTAAACCGTCCCATTCACGTTCGGGTCGAAACCATCGAGGGCGGATTGACCGTGTCCTGTCACCGCCCCGCCGGCCAGCAGCACCGTCACGGCAAACAGGAAAAGCGCAGTTTTAAGACCGGTAAAGGAAATCCCGGACCGACAGCGTGACTTTGTCATAACAAGCACCTTTCATTGTCCAAACGAACCGTTCGTTCGGGCTAACCCTGCGGGAAGAGGGTGAGGTGGCTGGGCTGGAGACGCCTGACGGACTTAGCGCACTCGCGATTCAATCAGGATCGGGGACTGGTGTAAACGTATTTCTTTCCGTTATTACGGATTTGGTAGCTGACGTCCTCGACGACCTGACTTTCGCTCTCTAGCATGGGGAGAATGCGATTCACGAAGATCATCCTTCGCGTTTTTCTGGCGCTTTTTTTTGTCCTCGCCCCGCGGGCGCACGCTCAAGACGCCGGGGTAATCGATGAGGCTGAAGCGACGTTGCGGGCGGAACAAAACGCAAATGCGCCTGTGGCCGCCACCGTGAAGAAAGACGAACCGTTTACCTTCGAATGCGAACCGAAAGCCGACTGGTGCAAGGTCACGCTCCGCTCGCGAGAGTCGGGTTGGTTGGAGAAGGTTGCGATCCGATACCATTATACGGAGAAGGATCTGCCGGAGACGGACGATCCGAAGAATCTCTCTGAAATAGGTTCGTTGGCACGGAGTCACGGTTTCAATTACGACAAGGTCGTTCGCGCGGCCGCCCGTGGAGACGTGAAGGCGCTCAAGCAATTCTTCGCCCTGGCCGAGGACGTGGATGGCGCCGCGGCGGAAAGTTACGCCGGAACTCCGTGGACGGTCTTTCATCTTGTCGGGGACGCGAAATTTGCCGCCTTTCTCAAAGCGCAGCCGTTGAAATTCCGACTGCTGGTGCGGGAGACCATCGCGGGCGACTCGGTGATCCCATATTTGCAGCGTCACTTCCCTCAAACGGTTGCGATTCTCTTTTACCGCGAGATGACCGAATGGCTGTCGCCGAATGGCCGGTATGCGATTCACAAAGTTTTCTCCGATGAATTCGCCCTGGGCGACTCGAAAGTGACGCGGGCGGAGTTGATCGAAAAGGAGAGCGGAAAGGTCCTGTGCGACATGACGGCCGACGACATCGGCTTGGGGCGCGACCGTGAAGGAAGCGTGCTCTGGTCGCCCGATTCGAAACGCTTTGCCTATATGTCGGCCTGGATGAAACAACGGGCCGGGAAATTCTCGGACATTCCGCCGCCCGAGCCGCAGAAAAAGCAGACCACGGTGTATCAGATCGCTGGCGAATCTTTTGCGAAAGTCGAAATGCCGTTAAGCGAAGTTCCCGACCGAGAGAAAGACGCTGAGTTGGTCGGAGCGGTGGTCGGCCATGAATACACGGAGCCGGTTCGCTGGGCCAAGCCCGACGTGCTCATTCTGCAACGGCACGACTACTATCAGAAATTCAAGCCGATTACGTCGGGCGGAGAAACGTTCCAGTCGATCATCGATCTCGGCCGTCTTTATCAGATCACCGCCACGATCAAGCCGGATGGAAAGGCAGCGGTGGTTTGGAAGCTCCGCAAAGACTGATGAGGGAAAACTCGAATATCGAAATCCGAAACAAATTCAAATTTTCGAATGACCAAATGGCTTGGAAAGTGACGGCGAGAATCGAGTGCCATCCCAAGGGCAATCCTCCTCGTGCCCAAGTTGGACTTGGGCGCGCACTCTGGCTTTGAAGCTGAGCTTCATTCCCGCGGGGCAGCCCCGAGACGAAGTGTAACTTCGTGGGGAGGTGGCGTTCCCAAGTGCAACTTGGGAACGAGGAGACGAGGAGGTCAACGAGGAGGACGTGGGGAACCAGATCGATTAGGAGCACGAAGATCGGCGATGGTTTGCCAGCCCGTTCCATTCTGGTTAGATTTCTAACGGGTTCCGGACTGATAGATGAGTTTTCCAGCGAACATTAAGCGCCCGAGCGCGTTTGTTCCGGTCGCGATGTCGTTGGCCGCGCTCGCGGTGGTGGTGATTCACATCATCATGTCCGGCACGGCCCGTCAGGCTGACGAGGGAACAGCAGCGCATCTTTGGCAGCTCCTAATGGCGGCACAGGTTCCGATCATCGCGTTTTTCGCGATTCGCTGGCTCCCGCAGAGCCCCCGATCGGCGGTGCCCGTGCTGGCGCTCCAAGGGATCGCGGCGCTCGCGGCCCTTGCGCCAGTTTATCTGCTCCACTGGTAACCGAGAATCCGCCTATGACTCCTACCCTGGGAAACGGCAAAATCTGCTACGTCGAAATGCCGGCGAACGACGTGCAGCGTTCGGCGGAATTCTACCAAAAGGTTTTCGGCTGGAAGATCAGGAAGCGCGGTGACGGCGCGACTGCGTTTGACGATGGGGTGGGCGAAGTGAGCGGGACCTGGGTCACCGGCCGGCCACCGGCTACGACGCCCGGTTTGTTGATCTACATCATGGTCGACAGCGTGGCCGCTACGATCGACACGCTCATCGCTCATGGCGGTGAGATCGTGCAGCCCATTGGCGCGGATGCACCGGAAATCACCGCGCGGTTCCGCGATCCCGCCGGAAACATTCTCGGCCTTTACCAGGAACCGCTGTAGCCGCGTCCCTGTGGGACGCGCGCACGTGCTCACAAGGCCCGTGGCCACATTCGGGACGCCGCCCACAGGGCGGCGGCTACAAGCGAGGTGGTGATTGGAGCGAGCGGAAAGCGTTCATTAAGCGGCGTCAGAAGTCGGTCTTGCTCATCACATGTCACAGGTCACTCGTCACTTCTTTCATTCGGCGCGCAAAGCCACGATGGGATCCACCCGCGTCGCGCGGCGAGCCGGCAACCATGCCGCCAAAAACGCGACGACGGAAACAAGCAGCACGATGGCGGCGAATGTGAACGGATCCGACGCGCCGACTCCGAAAAGGAGGCTGTTCAATAAACGCGTCGCCGCGAAGGCGCCGGACACTCCAATCACGAGACTGATCGCGACGATAGCCATGGCCTGGCCGACCACGAGGCGAAAGATCGAGGTTTTTCCAGCGCCGAGAGCGATGCGAATCCCGATCTCACTCGTCCGTTGCGAAACCGAATACGCCATCACGCCATAGATGCCGATCGCGGTCAGAAGCAGCGCCGTGCCGGCAAAGATCGAGAGCAGCATCGCGTTGAAGCGTGGCCGGGCCAGAGCGCGGGCCAGGTACTCGTCAAAAATCCGCACCCGAACCAGCGGAATGTTGCGATCCACCGCGGCGAGTTCCTTGCGAACAGCGGACGTGATCGCGGTCGGATTCGAGATACTTGTCCGCGCCACGATCGTCATCGAATCCATCGGGATTTGGGACGACGAAAGGTAAACCTCCGGGGTGTCCTCCATGTTTAACGTGCGGTGTTTCACGTTACCGACGACGCCGACGATTGTCCGCATCAGCGCTTTCTCGTCGCCGACGCCCCAACTCGGTTTAATGTGCTTGCCCACGATGTTCTTCTGGCCCGGGAAAAATTTCCGCGCGAATTGTTCGTTTACGATCACCACCGGCAACGATTTGAATTGATCGGTCGGCTCGAAGCCGCGTCCCTCTCGAACGGGAATGCCCATGGTCTTGAAGTAATCCGGCCCGACGATTCGATGGGGGCTGTCGGGCTGCTGTCCTTCCGGTGCCGGATTTTCCTCGATGTCGAAGGAGCTGATGTTATTGCTCCCGCTCAGCGGAAGCGGCCAGGTCGTTGTGACCGATTCAACTCCGGGAATCGCGCGCAGCCTCGGCACAAGTTGATCGAAAAACGTGATGATGTTTTCCGGCTTCGGATAAGCCGCGTTCGGGAGGCCGATCGATGCCGTAAAAAGGTGATCCGTGCGCATCCCGGTATCGACGCGCCCGAGCCGGGCGAAACTCTGGATGAGCAGGCTCGCGCAAATCAGAAGAATCAAGGCGAGCGCCACTTCGGTCATGACGAGCGCGTTGCGGACGCGATGTTTCCCCTCGGTCCCGCCGGCGCCGCGCACGCCGGATTTTAGCGCGGTATTGAGATCGACATGCGACGCCTGCCACGCCGGTACGAGACCAAAGACAATGCCGGTGACGAGAGAAAGAAGCAGGGTGAACCCGAGCACGACTCCATCCATTTGGATTGTGCTCACGCGCGGAATATTTTGCGGCACCGCTGCGATGAGAGCGTCGGTTCCCCATTTCGCGATCAGCAATCCCAGCGCTCCACCAAGTCCGGCGAGAAGCACACTTTCCGTAAGCAATTGGCGAATAATCCGAATCCGGCTGGCGCCAAGGGCGCTTCGCAGCGCGATTTCTTTACCGCGAACCGAGGCGCGCGCCAGCATAAGATTGGCGACGTTCGCGTTTGCGATCAGCAACAGACAAATGACCGCGCCAAACAAAACGTAGAGTGCGGTACGGACATCGCCCACCAGTTCATCACGCAATGGCTGCAGTCCGGCGCTCCACTTCGTATTGGTCTCAGGATACTTTTTTTCCAGAGCGCCGGCGATCGCCCGCAGCTCGGCATTGGCCTGCGCCAGGGAAACGCCCGGCTTGAGCCGTCCGATGCCGAGGAGACTATGGCTTCCGCGCTGTTGCGTGTAGGGCGTGCTCCCATCGGGAGTCGACGCGTCCTCGGCGTGCGTGATGTACATCTCGATCGAATCCGTTTGGATGGGATACTGGAAACCTTCCGGCATTACTCCGACGACCGTGTGGGGGCGCCCATTGAGCATGAGAACGCGGCCGATTATTTCGGGCGCGCGATCAAAATGGGCCTGCCAGAATCCATAACTCAAGACGACTTTGAACCCGCCCGGGCCACCGCCCGGCTGCTCATCCGCGCGCTCGAATCCGCGACCCATGATCGGCTTTATGCCCAGCACGTCGAAGAATTCGCCGCTCACTTTGATTCCACGAAAACTTTGCGCTTCCTGTTCATCAACCAAAGCGAGATTGAGATAGCGATACGCCGCCATGCTAGTGAAGCTGCGGCTCTGGTCGCGGAAATCGAAGAAATCTGGATAGCACATCGAACCGAGCTTTGGAGGCGAAGCCGTTTCGGTAAGATCAATTCCGCCAATGGCAACAAGCTCCTCCGACGCGGGAAACGGCAGCGGCTTGAGGAGGACCGCATTGACCACGCTGAAAATGGCGGTGTTGGCGCCGATCCCGAGCGCGAGCGTCAGGACGGCGACGAGAGTGAAGCCAGGATGCTTGATCAGCTGGCGTATTCCGTAGCGAATGTCAGTCATCATATAGGTCTTATTCCGCGCGCAGCGCGACGATCGGATCCACCCGTGTCGCTCGTCTCGCCGGCAACCATGCGGCAACAAACGCGACCGCGGAGACGAGCAGCGCGATGGCAACGAACGTCACGGGGTCGGAGGCGCCCACTCCGAAAAGCAGGCTGTTCAACAGGCGGGTCGCCGCAAACGCGCCAGCGAGGCCGACCGCCAGACTAATGCCAACGAGCATCATGGCCTGCCCAACGATGAGGCGGAAGATGGAGCTCTTTCCTGCGCCCAGGGCGATGCGGATTCCGATCTCGCTCGTGCGCTGAGAGACCGAGTAAGCCATCACGCCGTAAATACCGATCGCGGTCAGCAGCAACGCGGTTCCCGCGAAGATCGAAAGGAGCAGCGTGTTAAAACGGGCCCGGGCCAACGAACGCGAAACGTAATCGTCGAAAACACGAACGTTGGTGAGAGGGATCGTCGAATCGAGCGCCGCCAGTTCTTTCCGCACCGAATTGGCAAGGGCGTTTGGATTGGAAACGCTCGTCCGGATCACCAGCGACATGTTGCCGAACGGAATCTGCGTCTGCGGCAAGTACATCTCGGGCGAATCCTCGTTCCTGAGCGAGAGATGCTTCACGTTTCCGACTACGCCCACGATGTCGCGCATTTTTTCGCCGGCATCGTCCGCCGCAAAACCAGGCATGATCCGCTTGCCGATGACGTTCTCACCCGGAAAATATTTCTGCGCGAAACGCTCGTTTACGATCACCACGGGCGCCGACTCGAAGCGATCGTTCTCATTGAAGACGCGTCCCTGTCGCAGCGGAATGCCCATCGCCTTAAAATAATCGTTGGCGATAATGCGCACGGGGGCTGCGGCGCGTTGTCCGTCCGGCAGGGGACGCTCCTGAATATCGAACGAAGTAACCATGTTGCTTCCGCTTAAGGGCAACGGCACGATCGTGCTCGCGGCTTCCACGCCGGGTAACGCGCGAATGCGCTGCAGAAACTGGTCGAAGAACGCAGTGATGTTTTCATTCTTCGGATAGGCCACGTCGGGCAACGCCACGCGGGCGGTGAGAAGGCGTTCCGTTTGCACGCCCATTTGCACCTTTCCGAGCCGGGCAAAACTCTGAATCAATAAGCCGGCGGCGATGAGCAGCATCAGCGCCAGCGCCACTTCCGCCATGATGAGAGTGTTGCGGACGCGGCCCTTGCTTTCTGCGCCGCTTCCAGTGCGCGTCCCGGATTTAAGCGAACTGTTGAGATCGACGTGCGACGCCTGCCAAGCCGGGACGAGACCGAAGATGACACCAGTAGCGAGCGAAATGAGAAGGGTGAAACCGAGGACCACAGCGTCCAGCTGAATCGTGCCGATGCGCGGAATATTTTGTGGAACCGTCTTAATCAGAGCCTCGGTTCCCCATTGCGCGAGAAGCAAGCCCAACCCGCCGCCGAGTCCCGAGAGGAGCACGCTTTCGGTCAGGAGTTGCCGAATAATACGCATGCGGCTAGCGCCCATCGCCGCCCGCAACGCCATCTCTTTTCCGCGAGCCGACGCCCGTGCGAGCAGCAGGTTCGCGACATTGGCGTTGGCGATCAGCAACACGCAGACGACGGCCCCGAACAGAATATACAAGGCCGTGCGGACATCGCCGATCATGTCTTCGCGCAATGGCCGGGAAGCCACGCCAAAAAACGTGTTCGACTCCGGATATTGTTTCGTGAGTCGCGCGGCAATCGCCGCCAGGTCAGCCTGGGCTTGCGCGATCGTCATGCCGCGTTTGAGGCGCGCCATTCCTTCGAGGCTGTGGCTCCCGCGCTGCTGGGTCTGGGGCTGCGAGCCGTCTGGATTCGCCGCGTCTTCCGCGATCGTCACGTAGAAATCGATTGGATCGGGCGAGATCGGAAATTGGAATCCTGCTGGCATGACGCCGGTCACGGTGTAGGGACGCCGGTCGAGCGTCACGGTCCTGCTCAGCACGTTTGGATCTCCAGCGAAATGTTTCAGCCAGAATTCGTGGCTGATGATGACCTTGAAACCGCCCGGTCCGCCGCCGCCCTCTTCATCCGCGCGCGCAAACGTGCGCCCGATCTGGGGCTTGATTCCGAGCACGTCGAAGAACTCGGCGCTCACTTTTACCCCGCGCAAGCTGGTCGCGCCTTCCTCGCTCGTAAGCGCAAAGGAGCGATCGCGATAAGCAGTGATGTCAGCGAGCGTCCGGTTTTGATCGCGAAAATCGAAGAAATCCGGATACGACATCGAGCCCAGCTCGGTTTGCGTTCCCTTGGCCCGTGCATCGGTCATGCCGACGGCGATGAGCTCGTCGGGCGCGGGAAATGGCAGCGGCTTGAGCAGGACCGCGTTGACCACGCTGAAGATGGCGGTGTTCGCGCCAATCCCGAGCGCAAGCGTCAGCACGGCGATGATGGTGAAAGCCGGATGCTTGAGCAGCTGGCGTATTCCGTAACGGATATCGTTTAGCATATTCTTGAATTTCGAATTCTGACCTTCACGTCACTCGTCACCTGTCACTCGTCACTTTCTTCACTCCGTCCGCAACGCCTCCATTGGACTAACGAGACTCGCGCGACGCGCGGGAATAACGCTGGCGATCGTCGCAGTCACCGCGAGGACCAGACAAGCAGCTCCATAGCTCGCGAGATCGTGGCCGCTCACCCCAAAAAGCGAAGCGTTCAGGACGCGCGACACGATGAGCGCGCCGCCCACACCGAAGGCGAGACCGATGGCCACCGCCCGCATCCCCTGTCCCAGCACAAGCCGAAGAACTGCGGCGCGCGTCGCGCCCAGGGCCATGCGAATTCCGATCTCGCGCGTCCGTTGCGCCACCCCGTAGGCCACTGCGCCGTATAATCCGGCCGCCGACAACGAGAGCGCAACCATCGAGAAGAATCCGAGCAACCATCCCTGGAGCCGCTGCTGCCAGAGCGAATTGGCCACCTCGTCGTCGAGCGAAACAAAATTGAAGACGCCCACTTCCGGCGCGATGACCGCGATCTCTTTCCGGAGTGCCGGAACGAGGCTGAGCGGCTTCAGGTTTTCGCGCACCCTGATCAGGAAATGCATTTGCTTCCAGGCTAGTTGCAGGCTCGGCAGGTAAAGATCCGGCCCGGCCTCGCCGCCGAGCGATTGGTGACGCACGTCAGCAACTACGCCGACAACGGTCATCCACTCCGGGTTTGGGCCACCCTCGGGCTTGCCCATTTTCACGCGCTTGCCGACCGCGTCCTCTCCCGCCCAGAGCCGCTTCGCCAATCCCTCGCTAATCAGGCAAACGCGCAGGGCCTCCAGTTTGTCGCGCTCATCAAACACGCGACCACTCAGCAATGGAATCCGGAGCGTCTGAAAATATTTGGCGCTGACGGTTTGAAAATTCGCGCGCGGGTTGCGGCTTTGTTCGTCAACCGACTGATGTTCGGCGGAAAACTCCGCGCAATTCCACGGCCGTTGCGGCACGAACGGCGGACTGTTATTGGCCGCGACCGATTCGACTCCGGGCATTTCACTGATGCGCTCCAGCACCCGCGTGAACCGATCCACGCGAGTCTGGGCCGGCTCTGCGCTGTTGTAGGTCGGGTTCACTTCCATCATCAGGACGTTGCGCGCATCGAAGCCCGGATTGACCTCCTTCAACTTAAGCACGCTCCGCAGAACCAGACTGGCGCCCACGAGAAGGACAATCGAGACAGCCACCTGCGCGACGGTCAGGAGTTCGCGAGAGCGCGCCCCGATGCCGGTGCCGCCGGAGTTGCCGGCACCCGCGGCTTTGAGCGATCCGGAAATACCCACCCGTGTCGATTGCCACGCGGGCAGGAATCCGGCGAGCAAGGCGGTGAAGCACGAAACAATCACCGTGAAACCAAGGACGCGCGGACTGACGTCGATCTTGATCCAGAAGGGCAGCTCGATCGGAATCGAGGCCGCGACCAGCTCAACCAGCCAAAACGCCATGAGCACACCGACTACGCTGCCGATGAGCGCGAGCAAGGCGCACTCGGCCAAAGCCTGGCGCGCGAGGCGCCACCGGCTGGCGCCGAGCGCGGCGCGGACCGCGAGTTCGCGTTCCCGGGTAGCCGCGCGAGCGAGGAGAAGCTGACTCACGTTGGCGCAGGCAATGAGCAGGACGCCCCCGCAACCAGCCAGAAGCAGGAGCAACGAAAAACGGACCCCTCCGGTCCAGTGATCGCGCAATGGAATCACGGCAGCGCCGATCTCCTTGTTGGTCTCGGGATATTGCGAGGCGAGGCGCTCGGCGATGAGCGCCATCTCGGCCTGCGCCTGTTGCGCCGTGGCGCCCGGTTTCAATCGGCCGATCGCCTGATCCGCGCGCCAGGAACGATTGTCGTTCATTGCGAAAACGGAAGCCATCGGGACCCAGAGATCGGTCTGGGAAGGGAAACGGAAACCGGCCGGCATCACGCCGACGATCGTGCGGGGAGTGCCGTCGAGCCGAACGTCACGGCCAATGATGGAGGGGTTGCCGCCGAATGATCTCTTCCAGAGCCGCTCACTGATGAGCATGACTTTCGGCGCGCCTTTCTCGTCATCAACGGCGGTGAGGTTGCGACCCAACACGGGCTGCACCCCGAGGAGATCGAAAAGATTCGCCGTCGTAAAGGTTGTCTTGAGCGTCTCGGTCGCGCCGACGCCGGGCTCGAGATTTCCATTCCAGCGCAGATTTAAAAATGCCAGATCGGAGAAACTTCTGCTTTGCTTCTGCCAATCGAGGAAATCGAGGTAGTTCACCCCGAGATCGCTGCCGGATCGCGTGCTCCGCGACTGGAGCATGACCAGTTTCTCCGGATCGGAAAAAGGGAGCGGTCGGAGCAGAAACGCGTAGATGACCGCGAACATCGCGGTGGTGGCGCCGATGCCGAGCGCGAGCGCGAAAATTGCCGTGCCGCTAAAGCTCGGCGACTTGAACAGCTGCCGGAAGGCGTAACGAAGATCCGTCATGCTTTCATTTCTCCATCTCGTCACACGTCACATGTCACACGTCACTTTCTTCATTCCGTTCGCAACGCTTCGATCGGATTCACTTTTGTGGCACGATTCGCTGGAAAGAAGCAGGCGACCAACGCGACCGCACCCAGCAGCAATGTGATGCTCGCCAGCGTAAGCGGATCGTAGGCGCTCGTGTTGAAGAGCATCGAGCCCATGGCGCGTGACGCACCAAGCGTCGCGAGCAATCCGATCACCAACCCGAGACCGATCAGCTTCCCGCCTTGCGTGAGCACGAGCTTCAGCACATCACGCTGCTGAGCGCCGAGAGCCATCCGGATTCCGAATTCGCCGGTCCGCTGCACGACGTTGTAAGCCATGACTCCGTAAATTCCGACCGCCGCGATAACCAGCGCGACGGACGAAAACACCGTCAGTAACAGCAGGGCGAAGCGCTGGCGCGCGATGGTGTCGGCCACGATTTCCTCGAGCGGACGAATCGTGCCGACAGGCTGGTCCTTGTCCACGGCATAAACGGCCGGCCGAATGGCGCCCAGCAGCGCGGCCGGCGAGCCCTTGGTCCGGACGACTAAGTTGATGGACGTGAACGGCACCTGGGCGAATGGCTCGTAGGACTGGGCGCTGGTGGCCTTGTCCACGCCGTATTGCTTGATATCCGCAACGATGCCGACAATCTCGCGCCAGGTATCGGGACCGTTGGTGATATTGATCCGTTTCCCGATGGGATCTTCGTTAGGGAAAAACTGGTGGGCCATGGTTTCGTTGATGAGAGCGACGCGCGGCGCCTTCGCGTCATCCTGGGGCGTGAAGACGCGGCCGCGAATCAGGCGAATGCCCATGGCGTGGAAATAGTCGGGCGTGACCGCATAATAATTGGTGCTGGGCAGATCGCTCGGGTCGATAGCCGGGCGGCCCTCGATATTAAAACCAAGCACGTAATCGCTCACCAGCGGCATCGAATGGGTGACGCCCACGGCTTGAACGCCCGGCAGATTCTTCATCCGTTCCAGGAGCGCGTTGGCGAATGCCGTCTGCTGCTCGGGCAGGCCGTACTTCTTTTGCGGCAAGGAAAGCCGGATCAGGGTCGCATTGTCGGGAATGAAACCGGGATCAACTTTGGCGAGCTGCATGAAGCTGCGCGCCAGCAGACCCGCGCCGCCCAGAAGGACGAGCGCAAACGTGACTTCGATGACCACCAGGGCGCTCCGCAGCCGCCCTCGCGCGCCACCTTCCGTCGAGCCGCGCGTTCCCTGCTTCAACGCTTCGTTCACGTCGGCGCGGGCGGCGAGCCAGGCGGGCGCAATCCCGAAAATCAGTCCCGTTGCGATGCTGAGCGCGAGGGAAAAAAGAAGCACGCTGGAATCGAGATGGATCTCCGTGATGCGGGGCAGGCTCGCGGGCGCCAGCGCCAGCAACGCATCGAGCCCCCAGCGCGCGAGAAGCACGCCGGCTGCTCCCCCGAAAATCGCCAGGACCACGCTTTCCGTAAGAAGCTGGCGAACGAGCCGTCCGCGTCCGGCGCCGAGGGCGGCGCGAATCGAAATCTCGCGGTGGCGCGCGGTGGCCCGGGCCAGGAGCAGGTTGGCCAGGTTCGCGCAGGCGATGAGCAGGACGCAGCCGACCGCGCCGAGGAGGGTGTAGAGCACCGGCTTCACGTCGCGCACCAGGTAATCCTGCATCGTCATCATAAAAATCCCCCAGCCCTTGTTGGAATCCGGGTATTGCTGCGCGAGCTGGGTCGCGATCAGAACGAGTTCGGCCTTCGCCTGCGCTACGGTGACACCGGGCTTGAGCCGGCCCGCGACATTAAGGTAGTGCCCACCCCGCGCGTCGTTCGCGGTTTCGTCCGGTTTGAACGCCATGGGCGTCCAGAGCTCGACTTTGCTGGCCAGGCCAAATCCCTGAGGTGCGACCCCGACCACGTTATACGGTTCGCCGTTCAACTGGATGGAGCGGCCGACGATATCGCGCGCCCCGCCCAAGACGCGCTGCCAAAACGAATAGCTCAGCACGACGACATGGTTCTTGCCCTGCGCATCCTCCTCCGGCAACAGCATCCGGCCGAGCACCGGCTTC
>QHMY01000096.1 GCA_003218305.1 Verrucomicrobiota bacterium | reverse complement strand
GGAAAACCCTCGAAGAATGGAACGCGCGTTTTAGCGAGAAACGACTGGGGGACGCTGATCTACCGATCGTCGTCCCCGGTAACCAGGACATCGCCTCCGTCGTCGTTTCCGCCTACGCAGACGCGTTTGCGCTCACCAAGTCGCGCGGAGATGCGCGCCGTCTTATCGAGCAAGGCAGCGTCCAATTGGACGGAGAGAAAATCCGGGACCCAAAAGCAATCCTTTCGCTTCGGCCAGGCCAGGTCCTCCGGCTCGATAAGACTCACGCCGTGCGAATCGGTTAGCTGCGGATCTGTAGCCCCGCCCCCCTGCGGGGCGCGCTGAAACCGACGCTGCTGCCGACCTCTTCCTCGGTGCGTCCCATAGGGACGCGGCTAGAGCAAAAGAGCACGAAACCTTCCGGTTTCGTGCTCTTTGATAAAGCAGCGGTCGCTTTAGGCTGTCGCCGTCTCGTACATGTGCAGCATCGGCGTGCGCTCAGCAACCGGCGCGGCGATTCCTTCGAAGTGAGAGCGAATGCTTCGCAGTTCGGACGTGACAAACGCGTCGACGAAATGGAATCGGCGATCAAGCCACGCAAACAGCTTGTTCTTGATCTCGTAATGCAAGGCGAGCGTGACTTCCGTGCAATTGGGCCGGATCTCAGTGAACTCCGCCAACCCCATGACCTCCAGGTTTCCGCCCGTGGACTCAAAGATCATTTGATCGGGCAATTCGCTTTCAACTGATAAGAGGACCGTCCGGGCCTCAAAGCCCAGTGGCCCGCGAAAACTGAAATCAACCGTCTTCGATGATGTAACGGTGGCTTTCGTGACCATCACGAACTGCCGCCGATAAGATTGAATACTCGCCAGACGTGTTTTGCACTCTTCCAGCGACTGATTCATATGCAGAGTTTTTTGTAGCAACATAGGATTTAAGGTTAGTGCCAGATATCTAAGCAACGGGGATGCCGACCAACCTCCTCCTAGGGAAGGGCTTCCAAACAGGCTGAAATTGTGTCCAAAATCGTGACACTTGTGTCTAATTGTCGACGTTTTAAGGAGTTCCGTCGTTTTTCCTAAAAACGCGGGCATTCGCCCTTTTGGCGCCCACGCCGGGGCACCCGGTCAGCCCAATTCGGAAGCCTGATTAGGCCGCGCGAGCCCGAGCCGTTTTGATCGTTTCCACCATCGATTGGAAGATTATCGCGCCGTCAGCGCTGCCGAGACGCGCTTCACAGGCACGATCAGGGTGCGGCATTAGTCCGAAGACATTGCCTCCGCGGTTGCAGATGCCCGCGATATTTTCCAGCGATCCATTCGGGTTTACCGCAGGATTCACCCGCCCATCCGGGCTGGCGTAACGAAGAATGACTTGTCGGTGTTCGTTCAAATCCCGAAGCGTCGCGTCATCCGCGAAAAAACAACCTTCACCGTGCGCGACCGGCATCCGCAAGAGGGTTCCCTGTGCACAACCGTGGGTAAACTGGGAGTCGGCGACCTCGACCCGCAACGCCACCATGTCGCATACAAAGTGCAGCGACCGATTTCGAATTAGCGCCCCAGGCAGCAACCCGATTTCGCAAAGGATTTGGAATCCGTTGCAGACACCGATGACAAGTTTTCCCTGCCGCGCCTGATCCACCACGCTGGGCATGACCGGCGAAAAACGAGCTATCGCTCCGCAGCGAAGGTAGTCGCCATAAGAAAATCCACCGGGAAGGACGATCGCGTCGAAGCCCTCCACCGTTGTTTCCTTGTGCCAGACGTATTCCGCTTGCAGTCCCGGGATGCCGTTCAGAGCCGCGAGACAATCCTGGTCGCAGTTCGATCCCGGAAATTGGATGATGGCGAACTTCAATTTTCCCCTCCCCTTTTCTGCACCTCGTAGTCTTCGATCACCGGATTCGAAAGCAGATCTCGGCAAAGAGCGTGGAGCCGCGATTCCAGGTCGGGCGCTTTTTCGTCGATATCGATCTCAAGATATTTCCCGATCCGCACACTTCGCACCTCGGGCATACCCAGATGTTGCATCGCATCGCGCACCGCCGCGCCCTGGGGATCAAGCACCGCCGCCTTCGGGGTCACCACGACATTCACTTTCATGCCGGAATATCCGGACTTGGAGACGGATCGACAAGCGCAATGTTCAACGGCAACGCGAACCCCCACTACGCCTGTCGGCTCACTTCGCTGGCAGCTTTGTCCTCGCGCAAACCCAGAAAGACCGGCTGACGCAGCTTTCCGTCGCGGGTCCATTCGGCAAACTTCACCTGGCAGACCAAACGGGGTTTCACCCATTCGATCTTCCTCATCATCGCGGGCGTGATGCCCTGGGCCCATTGCCCTCCGCTCTTCGACGGCAAATCGGCGAACGGACAATCATCACGCCGCTCCGCCTTAAGGAGCTTGAACAGGGATGCCAGCATCCGGGTGTCGAATCCCGTTCCCACCTTGCCCGCAAAGAGAAATCGCTTCTTCTCGTAGTAGCCGACGAGGACAGCGCCGAAATATTTGCGGGCTCCCTGAGGCGGAGTGAAACCGCCGATGACAAACTCCTGCTCGTTCAGGCTCTTGAGCTTGACCCAGGCCCCGCTCCGAAGACCCGCTTCGTAAACCGAGCCGCGTTGTTTACCGATCACACCCTCGAGTCCAAGTCGCTTCACCTCCCGCAACAAGGCGTCGGGATCGCCGCCGATCTCGCCGGAAAATCGAACCACCTCCGCCGCGTCCTGACAGAGCGTCGAGAGCAACGCCTTTCTTCGCTCCACCGGCAAGCCCGTCAGGCTTTTCCCGGCCGCCTGCAACAGATCGAAGACATAATAATAAATCGGCGACCGACGTCCCTCCATTTCGTGCGCTTGGAGCAGTTGAAAAGACGATCCGCCCTTCTCATCCAACGCCACGACCTCGCCATCGATCACGCAATCCTCTATCGGCAACGCCCGGACCGCTTCAGCCACTTCCGAGAATCGCGCTGCCAGCTCGTTTTGGTTTCGCGAAATCAAATTGACCTTCTCGCCCTTTTTGACCGCGATCAACCGGATGCCATCGAACTTCAGTTCGTAAAGCCAATCTCCGGCCGTGGGCGGTTTTTCGAGCAGCTTTGGCTTCATCGGTGAAATGAAGCGCGGCTTGCCCGCGGGCAATTTCGCTAATTCTTTTTCCGGTAGGGCCGCCGCGCGGCGCCGTCCGGGCGCTTTTTTCGGGACGGCTTCCCTACTTCGATTGTCTTTTTTTTTAGGTGGCGCCTTAATCAGCTTCGATTTCGATTTATCGTCCCGATTGGATTGCCACTCTGCATCCCGCTCCGCCGCAATCTGCGCCATGGTTCGACCCGTCTTGACCGACTGGTCGTTGGCCTTTTTTGAGATTGGCCGAATACTCGTTCCGCTCTTCAAAAGCAGCCATTGCGGCTTGCCCGCTTCCATTCGCGTCCGGACCAGAGCCCACTCGCCTTTCGCTTTTTCGCCGTCCAGGACAAGATGAAGCCTGCCGGCGCGCAAAGCTTTCAACGGTTCCTCGCCAAAAACGTGATAATTGCCCCGATCCCACAACATCACGGTGCCACCGCCGTACTGCCCCTCTGGAATCACTCCTTCGAAGCCGGCGTACTCGATCGGATGGTCCTCTACTTCAACCGCCAGATGCTTTTCGCCTTTCGTCCAGGTAAGCCCCTTGGGCACCGCCCAGGATTTCAGCACGCCATCCATCTCGAGGCGAAAATCGTAGTGCAATCGACTCGCGTCGTGTTTTTGAATGACGAAACGCGAGGCGCCTTTAACGAGCTTCGGCAATGGCTTGCCGCCCTTCGGTTCGGCGGTCACCGAGAAGTTCCGCTTCTTCTTGTATTCGGCTAGTCCCATGGCGGTGGAGAAGGAACGATATCACTAAAAACGAAATCGCCACCGCAGTCACGCGGACTGTGGTGGCGATCGAGATTAACCACGCTGCGTTTTACCGGCGGCGGCTGGCTTTCTTCTTTGCCTTGCCTTTCGACGCTCCGTTTTCCTGCGCTTCGCTCGCTTCCACGTTGATCACAGATTCCGCCAGGGCCGTCAGCTTCTTGTCCGTCTCGCCTTCTTCGTTCAGCGTCCGCTGGAGGAGGGCAACCGCAGCGTTTTCACCGAGTAATGAGGCGAAGGTCCGGGCTACCCCGTAGCCCGCGATCTCGTAATGTTCGACTCGCTGGGCGGCCCCAATGAGTGCGGCATCCAACACGGAATCGTCGCCGTCTTCATCGATGACCTCCTTGCCTTCCTCGACGAGGCCTTTCATTGCTTTGCAGACCTTGCCGCTCGGTTTCTCGCCCAACCCTTTGAAAATCTTTTCGAGCCGGTCGACGTGCCCCTTGGTTTGTTCCAGGTGATCCTGAAATGCCCGCTTCAGCTGCGGGGCGGAAGCTTTCTTGGCCATTTTCGGCAACGCCTTCACCAGTTGGTTCTCGGCGTTGTAGAGGTCTTTCAGTTCATCGATGTACAAGTCTTTCAGCGAATCCATACTCATAAATAATTACTCCTTCGTTAATGTTTGAAGGGCCGGGAAAATCCGCAGCACCCCGTGCGGTCTCGACTGGAAACCGACATAAATAGAAACGCAAAAACACGCGCAGGTGCGCGTGTTTTTCTGCGGAAAACGGAAAGAAAATTGGCTAGGCGGCGGCTTCCGCTTCTACCGGCGGCGCAGCTTCCCCCTCGAGCGGCTCACCCACCAGATAACGCGTAAAACGCCGGATCACGATGTTCTCACCCAGCGCCGCAATCTTGCTCGCGACCAGCTCGGTCACCGTTTGATCCGGGTTCTTGATGAACCCCTGCTCCATCAGGCAAACCGTGCTGTAAAACTTATCCAGTTTTCCAGCGACGATTTTTGCGACCACGTTCTCCGGTTTGTCTTTCACCTGCGCTTCGTAGATGGCCCGCTCGGACGCCACCAGTTTCTCGGGGACGTCCTCCCGGTTCACGTAGAGGGGGTGGGCCGCCGCGATATGCAGCGTGATGTCCTTCACGAATTCACGAAAACCATCGTTTTTGGCCACAAAATCGGTCTCGCAATTCACTTCGACCAATACGCCCACTTTCCCCTGCAAGTGAATGTAGGAAGCAACAATGCCTTCCTTGGTCGCCCGCGAAGCCTTTTTCCCCGCGCTGGCGATGCCTTTGGTGCGCAGGAGCGCCTCGGCTTTTTCAAGGTCGCCGCCCGTCTCCGTGAGGGCACGTTTGCAATCCATCATGCCGACGTTGGTTTTTTCCCGGAGCTGCTTAACGAGTTTCGGATCGATTTCCATAAGAACCTAAAAGCTAATAATTGAGAGTTGAGAAAAAAGGGACGGGAGTGTTTTTTCGAGAGTGCTCTCAACTCTCAACTAACGACTCTCAACTTTCCCGCTAGGCGGACACCCCGGCCATCTCCACTTGCTCGCGGACACGGGCTTCCCCGGTCGCCGAAACAATGGCGTCGACAAGTTTTTGCAGCATCACCCGGATCGCCCTGATGGCATCATCGTTTCCAGCAATCGGATAATCGATGACCTCCGGATCGGCATTGGTATCGACGATCGCGACCGTTGGGATTCCGAGGCGTCTCGCTTCCAGCACGGCATTTGCCTCGCGCGTCGTGTCGATGATGACCATCGCGTCGGGTAACGCGGTCATTTCAAGAATTCCGTCAAGATTGCGCCGCAGCTTGGCCGCTTCGCGGTTAAGCGCCGCCAATTCCTGTTTGCCCATCTTCTTGAAATCCGGTGATTCTTCGATCTTGTCGATGAACTTAAGGCGTCCGATGCTCTTGCGAATGGTGGCAAGGTTGGTCAACGTGCCCCCCAGCCAGCGCTGGTTGACGTAAAACTGGCCACAGGCCGTCGCAGCTTCCTTGATGGCTTCCTGAGCCTGCTTCTTGCACCCGACGAAAAGGATCTTGCCGCCGCGCCGCGTGACTTCCTGAAGAAACTCGGTGGCTTGGTGGAGCTGCCGCGCCGTCTCATCCAGGTTGATGATGTAAATCTGGTTTCGCTTTTCGAAGATGTAGGGCTTCATCTTCGGGTTCCAACGCTTGGTTTGATGACCAAAGTGGACCCCTGCTTCGAGGAGTTCGGGCACTAATTCTGTCGGTGTCGCCATAGGTAGATTTCGGTCTGCGGCACGGGCCGCGGAGGACGGGGAAGATGCTCTAGCGGGTTGGCAAAGGCAAACGGAAATTACCGTTTTTCCCCGCTGGCTTCGGCCTCGTCCTGAAGGTGTTCGGCGTATCGGGCCAGGAGCCAGCACAGATCGGAAAGGCGGTTCAGGTAACGCAGAATTTCGGCATTGAACTTCGCCTCGGACGCCATCAACGCGGCGACCCGGCGTTCGGCCCGGCGGCAAACCGTACGAGCCAGATCGAGCGTGGCGGAATCGGGTGTCTTCCCGGGGACCGCCCAGCCTTTAAACTTCCCCAGCTTGTTCGTTTCCAAATCGTCGACCGCGGCCGTCAGCCGATCGGTCATCGCCGAAGACGTAAGCTGAAATCCGTCTTTCACGTACCGGTCCAGATCTGCCGGAGCCGTCGCGAGTTCGCCCATCACAATGACCAGCTCCTTTTGCGCCGCATAGATCTGTTCGGTCAGAAAGCCGTTTGACGCTGTGACCCGCGCCAGCCCGAGCGCCGCGTTCAATTCGTCCACGCAGCCGTACCCATCGACCCGCGCATCGGTCTTCGGCACGCGCCGGCCATACATGAGCGCCGTCTCACCCGCGTCGCCGGTTTTGGTTGCGATCGACATCTGGACCTTCCTTAAAACACGAATGACGAATCAGCTCTCGCCAATTCGTCATTCGACATTCGCACTTTGAAATTCGCCTTACCCCAACGCGGGCTGAACTTCCGGCTCCTCTACGAGCGACGTTCCAACCTGCTCGCCCAGTTCCACGAGTTTGATCTCGCGAACCGCCGGGAAGCCCGTGCCCGCCGGAATGAGGTGACCCATGATAACGTTCTCCTTGAAGCCGCGGAGTCGGTCGACCTTGCCCAGCGTGGCCGCTTCCGTCAGCACCCGCGTGGTGTCCTGGAACGAGGCCGCTGAGATGAAACTGTCGGTTTCGAGCGAAGCCTTCGTGATGCCGAGCAGGACTGGCGTCGCCTCGGCTGGCTTGCCACCCTGTTCCACCACCTTGGTGTTCTCCGCTTCGAAATCGAGCCGATCGACCTGATCGCCCCAGAGGAGCGAAGTATCGCCCGGATCGGTGACTTTCACCTTCCGCAGCATCTGGCGCACGATGATCTCGATGTGTTTGTCGTTAATTTCTACGCCTTGGAGACGGTAAACTTCCTGCACCTCGTTCACCAAGTGCTCCTGCAAGTCCTGCGGTCCGCAGACTTCGAGAATTTCATGCGGAACAACAGGACCTTCGGTCAGCTGCTGTCCTTTTTTCACGAAGTCGCCCTTGAAAACAATGATGTGTTTGGTCAGCGAGATCAGATGTTCTTCTTCGGCGCCGGTCTCCGGATCCTTCAGAATGAGTTTTCGTTTGCCTCGGACAGTGCCTCCCATCTCAACGGTGCCGTCGATCTTCGCGATCTCGGCCGCGTCTTTCGGACGTCGCGCTTCGAAGAGTTCAGCCACGCGCGGCAGACCGCCCGTGATGTCCTTCGTCTTGGCGATCTTTCGAGGGGTTTTCGCCAACAATGCGCCGGCCCGGATTTTCTGGCCTTCCTCGACAACGACGTGCGCGCCGGCCGGAATCGAGTAGCTCGCGAGGATTTCCTTCTTGTCTCCCACAACCACGATCTGAGGATGCAAATCTTCTTTGTGCTCGATGATGACCGTGCCCATCAGGCCGGTCGCTTCATCGACGTCGCGCTTGATCGTCACGCCCGCGATCATGTCGCGGAACTCGATCTTGCCGGTCTTGTCCGTCAAAATTGGCACGTTGTAGGGATCCCACTGCACAAACGTCTCACCCTTCTTAACCTGAGCGCCGTCCGCTTTTGAAATGACCGAACCGATTACAACGTTGTAGCGATCGAGCTCGCGACCCTCGGCATTATGCACGCTGATCGAGCCATTCTTGGTCAGCACGATCCAGCTGCCGTCAAGCGCCTGCACAGTCCGGAGGTCGTTGAATTGGAGCGCGCCGTCGTTCTTCGCCTTGATGATCGGCTGCTTGAACGTCTGACTCGCCGTGCCGCCGATGTGGAACGTCCGCATCGTCAGCTGCGTACCAGGTTCGCCGATGGATTGAGCCGCAATAATGCCGACGGCCTCGCCCAGCTTCACAAATTGTCCGGTGGCCAGATTGCGTCCGTAGCAGTGCGCGCAAACGCCGCGCCCGGTTTCGCAAGTGAGCACTGAACGAATCTTGAGGCTTTCGACACCGATCTTCTCAATCGCCGCGGCTGTAGGCTCGTCGATCAGCTGATTCGCCTTGATCACTTTCTTCTTCGTGACTGGATCTGCGATCGTTTCGCAACTCACGCGACCAATGATTCGTGTCGAAAGATCGACGACTTCTTCGTCACCCTCGTAAATCGATTTCACCGTGATGCCGTTTACCGTTCCGCAATCCATCTCGTTGATGATGACGTCTTGCGACGCGTCCACGAGTTTGCGGGTGAGATAACCGGAATCCGCCGTCTTTAGCGCCGTATCCGCCAAACCTTTACGGGCACCGTGGGTCGAGATGAAATATTCGAGCACGCTCAACCCTTCCCGGAAATTCGAAGTAATGGGCCGTTCGATGATTTCGCCGGAAGGCTTGGCCATCAAACCGCGCATGCCGGCGAGCTGTTTCACCTGCTGCCGGTTGCCTCGCGCGCCGGAATCCACCATCAGGAAGACGGGGTTCAATTCCTTGCGACCCTCGTTGTGCTCGAGGGTGCGGAACATGACGTTCGAGATTTCGTCACCGGCGTGCGTCCAGATGTCGATGATCTTGTTGTAACGCTCGCCGTCCGTGATGATACCTTTGCGATATTGCTGCTCGACCGTCTTGATCGACTTGTAGGCGTTCTGGAGTTCGGTCTCCTTCTCCTTCGGAATGATCATGTCGGAAATTCCGATGGAAATTCCCGCCTTGGTCGCTTCCGCGAAACCGAGTTCCTTGAGGCGATCTAGTGTCTCGACTGTGCCTTGTTGTCCGGCGACCTGATAGCAGCGCCAGATGATGTCGCTCAGCTGTTTCTTGCCGGCGGGCTTGTTGAAGAATCCGAGCTTCGTCGGCCAGATCGCGTTGAAAATCACGCGGCCGGCGGTCGTCTCGATGGCGCTGTCGGCCGAGCTGCCGTAGATGGTTTCCTGACCCACATCCGGGTTCTTGAATCGAATCCGGTCGTGTGTTTTCACTTTGCCGTCGGCCATGGCGAATTCCACTTCGGTCGCGTCCGCAAAGAGCGGCAACCGCAATTCCGCCGCCACGCCGGTCGCGCGCCGCGGATTTTGGGTGAGATAATAACAGCCGAGCGTGATGTCCTGCGAAGGAGTCGTGATCGGCTTCCCGCTCGAAGGGGAGAAAATGTTGTTGGGCGCGAGCATCAGCATGCGCGCCTCCATTTGCGCCTCCACGGAGAGCGGGACGTGCACAGCCATCTGGTCGCCATCGAAGTCCGCGTTGTAGGCGGTGCAAACCAGCGGATGAATCCGAATCGCTTCGCCTTCGATCAGCATCGGCTCGAAAGCCTGGATCGAGAGGCGGTGCAGGGTCGGAGCGCGGTTCAGCAGGACCGGATGTCCTCGCGTGACCTCTTCCAAAATATCCCAGACCTCCGGCGTCTGCCGCTCGATCATTTTCTTCGCGCTTCGGACCGTATGGACATATCCCAGGTCCTTGAGTCGGCGAATGATGAATGGTTCGAACAGGACGAGCGCCATTTTCTTCGGCAACCCGCATTGATGGAGTTTCAATTCCGGTCCGATGACGATGACCGATCGGCCTGAATAATCGACCCGCTTGCCGAGCAGGTTCTGACGGAACCGTCCGCCCTTGCCTTTGAGCATGTCGCTGAGCGATTTCAGAGGGCGATTGCCCGCGCCGGTGACCGCGCGGCCGTGACGGCCGTTGTCGAACAAGGCGTCGACCGCTTCCTGAAGCATGCGCTTCTCGTTGCGGATAATCACGTCCGGCGTCTTGAGCTGAAGCAGATTCTTCAACCGGTTATTCCGGTTGATGACCCGACGATAGAGATCGTTCAAATCGGAGGTCGCGAAACGGCCGCCTTCCAGCGGAACCAGCGGGCGCAGATCGGGCGGGATCACAGGCAGGACGTCGAGCACCATCCAATCCGGCCGAGCGTGCGACGAGGCAAAGCCCTGCACGAGCTTCAGGCGCTTCGCCAGCTTCTTGCGAATCTGTTTGCTCTTGGTGTTCCCCATCGCCTCTTCCAGCTCCTTGTTGAGCTTGTTGAGGTTGATCTCGGAAAGAAGCTTTTTGACCGCTTCGGCACCCATCCCGGCGACGAATTCCTCGCCGTACTGCTCCTGGGCCTCGCGATACTCCACCTCATTCAAAAGCTGCGTTTTCGTGAGCGGCGTTTTGCCCGGATCAATGACGATGTAGTCCTCGTAATAGATGACGCGCTCGAGCTGGCGCGCGCTCATGTCGAGCATCAGTCCCAGACGGGAAGGCATGCACTTATAGAACCAGATGTGCGAAACCGGCACCGCCAGCTCGATGTGGCCCATCCGTTCGCGACGGACGCGGGCCAGCGTGACTTCGACGCCGCAACGGTCGCAAATGACGCCCTTGTGCTTGATCCGCTTGTACTTTCCGCAGGAGCATTCCCAATCGCGGGTCGGTCCGAAAATTCGTTCGCAAAACAGGCCGCCTTTTTCCGGTTTGAAGGTCCGGTAGTTGATCGTCTCCGGATTCTTGACCTCGCCCTTGCTCCACGACCGCATGGTGTCCGATGAAGCGACGCCGATCGCCACTTGATCGAAGCCTACGGCGCGTTCTTCACCGACTAGTTCCCGCCAGGAATGTTCGTTCATTGTATTTTAAAAAGACTTTGGGATGAAATTTAAGCGACGTTTTCCAGGAAGGCTGCGGGCGCCTGGCCGCCGACTTTTACGTCGAGGCCTAACGACTGCATTTCCTTGATTAACACGTTGAAAGATTCCGGTGTGCCGGCCTCGAGCGAGTTGTCGCCTTTGACGATCGACTCGTAGATGCGCGTGCGTCCCTGCACGTCGTCGGACTTCACCGTAAGCAATTCCTGCAAGGTGTAAGCCGCGCCATACGCTTCGAGCGCCCAGACTTCCATCTCGCCGAAACGCTGGCCACCATACTGCGCCTTGCCGCCCAGCGGTTGCTGGGTGACGAGCGAGTAAGGACCAACGGCACGGGCGTGAATCTTGTCCGCGACCAAGTGGCCGAGCTTCATCATGTAGATGTAACCGACCACCACTTCCTGGTCGAAAGTGTCGCCAGTCCGGCCGTCATAAAGCCGCGCCTTGCCGGTTTCCTGCACCCAGGTGAAGCCCGGCTTCTTTTTCGCGTCGTTCAAATACTCGCGGATCTTCGCTTCGGAAATTCCGTCGAAAACCGGCGTCGCCACCTTGAAACCGAGAGCCTTCGCGGCCACGCCCAAGTGGGTTTCGAGCACCTGCCCGACGTTCATACGACTCGGCACACCGAGCGGATTCAGCACGATTTCGACTGGTGTTCCGTCGGCCAGGAAAGGCATGTCCTCTTCCGGCACGATGCGAGCCACAACGCCCTTGTTGCCGTGACGACCCGCCATCTTGTCGCCCACGCTCAACTTACGTTTGCTGGCGATGAAAACCTTGACCTGCTTAATGATGCCGGGATCGATGTCGTCCCCGCTCTCAACACGGTCCATCGAGCGCTCTCGCTCGAGTTCGAGCTCCGCGAACTTGTGCTCGTACGAGGCAATGATCTCGCGGATCTTGTTCCGGATTGGGCTCGGATCGATTTCGATATGATCGTAAACGGTCGCGAGTTTGCGCAGGAGCGTCTTGGTGATCTTGCGATTCGCCGGAATGATAATTTCGCCGGTCTGTGCGTTCACCACGTCGAGCGGAATCTTTTCGCCTAACAGAATGTTCGAGAGCGCGTCGGTCAGTTGCTCGGTTAGTTCGTCCTTCTTCTTCCGGTTATCTTCCGTGATCGTCTTGAGCTGGCGCTTCGTTTCGGAAGGCGTCAGCTTTTCGCGGGAAATTTCGTGCCTCGACGAAACCTTCACATCCATCACGATGCCGTAGGTGCCGGATGGGACCGTGAGCGACGTATCTTTTACGTCTGCCGCTTTTTCCCCGAAAATGGCGCGAAGAAGACGCTCTTCCGGCGCTAATTCCGTCTCGCTCTTCGGCGTGATCTTGCCGACGAGAATGTCGCCCGGCTTCACTTCCGCGCCCACGCGCACCACTCCGTCAGGGCCCAGATTACGCAATGCTTCCTCGCTGACGTTCGGAATGTCGCGCGTAATTTCCTCCGGGCCGAGCTTGGTGTCGCGCGCCCCGATCTCGAATTCATCGATATGAATCGAGGTGTAAATATCTTCCTTCACGACCTTCTCCGAGATCATGATGGCGTCTTCGAAGTTGTAGCCGTTCCAGGGCATGAACGCGACCAGCACATTACGGCCGAGTGCCAATTCACCCTGGTCGGTGTTCGGGCCGTCGGCAATAACCTGGCCCCGCTTCACATGCTGGCCTCTCTTCACGATCGGCTTCTGGTTTACGCAGGTTCCCGCGTTCGAGCGCATGAATTTTCTGAGCTCGTAAACGTGAATGCCCGCCTCCACATCGGTCTTCAATTTCTTCCGACCCTCCGGCATGTGGCCGTCCTTCGTGACCACAATCTGGTCCGCTGTCACCGAAGCGACTTTGCCGGCTTCCGTGGAGATGAGGACCGCGTGAGAGTCCCGGGCGACTTTCCCTTCCAGGCCCGTCCCAACGAGAGGCGATTCCGAGACGATCAAAGGAACGCCCTGGCGTTGCATGTTCGAACCCATGAGTGCGCGATTCGCGTCATCATGTTCGAGGAAGGGGATTAGACCCGCCGCGACCGAAACAAGCTGCTTCGGCGAGACATCCATGTAATGAACTTTCGAAGGTTCGACCTCCAGGAAGTCGCCCCGATAACGGACCGAGACCTTCTCCTGGGTAAGATGTCCCTTGGCGTCCATGGTCGCGTTCGCCTGCGCGACGAGAAAGCTTTCCTCACGATCGCCGGTCAAATAATCGACCTGGTCGGTCACCCGTCCCTTTTCGACTTTGCGATAAGGCGTTTCGATAAACCCGAATTCGTTGATCCGGGCAAAGGTGCTCATCGAACTGATCAAACCGATGTTCGGACCTTCCGGCGTTTCGATCGGGCAGATGCGGCCATAGTGCGATGGGTGCACGTCGCGCACTTCGAACCCCGCGCGGTCGCGGCTCAATCCGCCTGGCCCGAGGGCCGAGAGACGACGCTTGTGCGTCAACTCCGCGAGCGGGTTGGTTTGATCCATGAACTGCGAAAGCTGCGAACGGCCGAAGAAATCGCGGATCACCGCGCTGAGCGCCTTCGGGTTGATCAACTTCTGCGGTGTCATGCCGTCGATGTTGATGTCGAACAAAGTCATGCGCTCTTTCACCAGACGCTCCGTCCGCGCCAGGCCGACCCGGCACTGATTGGCGAGCAATTCGCCGACGGTCCGGACTCGCCGGCTGCCCAGGTGATCGATGTCATCCAGCGTGCCTTCGCCCCGGCGTAGATTGATGAGGTATTTGATCGCGCCGATGAAATCCTTGTCGGTAACGATGCGCTCGCCCAGATCCACGTTGATTCCGAGTTTCTGGTTGATCTTGTAACGGCCAACGCGGCCCAGATCGTACTTTTTCGGATCGAAAAAGAGACGCTTCAGGAGCGCCTTCGCGTTCGCGACCGTCGGCGGATCGCCGGGGCGCAGCTTCCGGTAGATGTCTTTGAGGGCCTCCTCCTGATCGTGGGCGGGATCTTTTTTCAACGCCTTCACGACGGTATCGTCGTTTGAGATGTCGATCACTTTCACCTCGGACTGCCCGAGGGTCATGATCTGCCGTACAGTCGCCGCGGTGAGCGGCTCAAAAGCGCGGGCCACGGTAGCCTCGCCATCGAGAACATCGGCAATCAGAACCTTTGTCGCGAGCTCTTCTTCACCGAGTTTCTCGCTCAGCTTGAGGGTCTCAATGGTGTAGAAAAGTTTGATCACTTCCTCGTCCGAGCCGTACCCAAGGGCGCGGAGGAACGTGGTCGCGAGGAATTTCCGGCGCCGTTTCCGGCGATCAAGATAGATGTAGAGCAGGTCGCTGGTATCGAACTGGACTTCGATCCACGAACCGCGGTCCGGAATGATACGGAAACTGTAAAGCACCTTGCCGTTGAGATGGATGCTCGACTCGAACGCGATACCCGGCGAACGATGCAACTGGCTGACCACGACGCGCTCCGCGCCGTTGATCACGAACGTTCCCTGCGGCGTCATGAGCGGGATTTCGCCCATGTAAACCTTCTCTTCCTTCGTCCCTTTTTCCTCGCGAAGCTGAAAAGTGACGTGGAGAGGTGCGCTGTAGGTCTGGCTTTCCCGTTGGGCCTCGAGGGCGCTCAGTTTGGGCTCGCCGATCTCGTAGTGGCTGAAGTCGAGCGTCGCTTTTTCGTCGTAACTCTCGATCGGAAATACTTCCTTGAAGACGGCCTGGAGGCCGGAAATTTTTCGCTTGGAAAACGGCACATCCTTTTGGAGGAAGTCGAGGTAGGAATTGAGTTGAACCTCGATGAGGTTTGGAGGCTCGATGCCTTCCTTAATGGTTCCGAATTGGATACGTTCCGACATAAGTTACTGGGCCAATCTTCGAAGTTGTTGACGACACCCCGGCCGCGCACGGGATATCCGATGACAGCTCACGCCCTCAAGCCGCGAGCAAGGAGCGCAAAAATAGCAGCAAAACAGCGGGCGTCAAATCTGCTCTCCCACCGTTTTGTTGCCTCGTTAAATTTTGTCCGTCAGTTGCGAGTTTGAAATTTTGTTTCGACTGCTGCTAACAAAGGCATTTCTGACATACCGGCCGCCGGCGCGCAAGCTTTTTTGCGCGCCGGCTGGCTGGAATGGAAATTACTTGATTTCGACTTTGGCGCCGGCCGCTTCGACCTTCTTTTTGATCTCTTCGGCTTCTGCCTTGGTCACGCCTTCTTTGATCGTCTTGGGAGCGCCTTCGACGAGGGCCTTCGCTTCTGCCAGGCCGAGGCCAGGCACCGCGCTGCGAACTTCCTTGATCACGCCGATCTTGTTCGAGCCCATCTCTTTCAAGATGACTTCGAAAGCCGTCTTTTCCTCGGCCGGAGCTGCTGCCGCGCCACCCGCCACTGGAGCCGCCGCTGCTGCGACCGGAGCCGCTGCGCTGACGCCCCACTTTTCTTCGAGTTCCTTCACCAGACCAGCAATCTCGAGAACGGTCAGGCCGCTGAGTTGCTCCACGATTTTAGTTGTATCTGCCATATGATTTCCTCTTATTCGCCGCCTCCGGAAGCTTCCGGAGAATTAAAGCCGATCGCCATCGGCTCGGACAATTTTTCTTCTGTTGCTCGCCTCGCCATCCGCGGCGCGGCGAAATTGTTGTTAAGCCGGGGCGTCCGCCGCTGCCTCTCCGGTAGTTGATTCCGCGGCGGGTGTTTCCGCGGGAGCCTGCTCTGCAGCGGGCGGTTCTTCTTTCGTTTCGGCCACCGGCGCCTCGGGAGCAACCGCTGCGGGCGCCTCGGTTGCGGCCGCCGCTTCAGGAACTGGAGCCGACGCTTCCGCAGCGGGACTCTCCGCTTCGCTGGCTGCAGGAGCTGCGGTTTCAGCGGCCGGAGCCACCGCGGCTGGCGCCGCGGCTTCTAATTGGTCCCCTTTGGCTTTCAAAAGTCGCGCAAACGCCGAAGCCGGTTCATTCAAGACACGAACCAGACGTGTCGCCGGAGCGAGTAGCAATCCAAGAAGCTGAGAAAGTAGAATCTCCCGCGAAGGCAGCTCAGCCAACGCTTCCACGTCCGCCGTCGATAAAACCTCTTTGTTGACGACGCCGATCTTGAGCGCAGCGATTTTGAACTCCGCCGCGAACAGCTTCAAGATTTTCGCCACCGGCGCGACATCGTTCTCGCCCACCACGATCGCAGTCTGTCCGATCAGCTTGTCGGCCAGGTCCGGCATCCCGGAATCAGACATGGCCCGTTTCAGAAAACTGTTTTTCACCACGCGCACTTCCGCGCCCGCTGGAGCGAGCCGGTTCCGCAGCTCACCGAACTGGTCCACCTTCATCCGCTGGTAGTCGGCCACGAGCAGGAACGGCGAGCGATTGAGTTTCTCGGAAAGATCCGAAACGATATTGGCTTTTTCTGGTCTCATGAGAAATGGCTCCCGTTACACGCTCAAATAGGGCGACGGATCGACATGCAACCCGGGCGACATCGTCGCGCTCAACGTCATCCCTTCCACGAAACGGCCCTTTGCTGTTGCGGGCCGTGAACGCACGACGGCTTCGATCACCGCTGTCCCGTTTTCGATCAATTGATTCTCCGCAAATGAAAATTTTCCGACTGGCACCGCAACGTTGCCATTCTTATCGAGCTTGAATTCAACCCGGCCTGCTTTCACTTCGGCCACGGCTTTCGCGGTATCTTCGGTCACCGTGCCGGTTTTTGGATTTGGCATCAGCCCGCGTGGGCCGAGCACCTTGCCGAGCTTGCGAACTTCGCTCATGGCCGCTGGGGTCGCGATCGCGACATCGAAATCCTGAAAGCCTTCCTGGCACTTCTGGATCATTTCCTTGAAGCCGACATATTCGGCGCCGGCTTCCTTCGCAGCTTTGGCCGCCTGGCCCTCTGCGAACACCAGCACGCGCACCTGCTTTCCACTTCCATGCGGCAGCGGACAGGTCCCGCGGACCATCTGGTCGGATTGCTTCGGATCGACTCCGAGACGGAACGAAACCGTCACCGTTTGGTCGAACTTCGTCGGCGGCAATTTCTTTAGAGTCGAAACCGCCTCGTTCAGGTTGTAAGTTTTTGTGCGATCGACCTGCTCGGCCGCGGCGCGATAACGTTTGCTGCGATTTTTTTGCATGATTTTTTGCAGTGCCAGCGAGCTCCCTGCTCTCCTGCGTTGCCCTCGCCTCCCTCGGCGTGGGGTGTGGAGAATAACGGTGATTTAGGCGTTGTCAAAAGCGAAAGCGCCCTGCTAAACCTCGGGCATGACAACCAACCCTACAAAAAACCTAATGCTTACAGTTTTCCTTGTTTTGGCTGCTGCCGTGGCGGTTACGGCAGCACCCATTAATTTTAACGAAGTATCGCTCTGGGTCCGCGCCCGCGAAACCGATCAGTCGATCGTGCACGAAGTCACCCTTCGCAAGCTCTCCCGCGCTCTCACCCCTCAGCAGGAGACCCTCCTCAAGTCGCAAGGCGCGAGCGATTCTCTCGTTCAATCATTGCGCAGCCCCAACCTCATCGCGACTCCGGCAGATGTGGCCGCCAGTGAAGTAAAATCCGAACCGCCCCGGATGACGCAAACCCACGAAACGGCTCCCGAATCTCCGGCCGATAACCTCCACATTTTCGAGGTGCCCGCCGGCCATCCCATCAACCTCAGCCGATGGGGCGGACCCGATTGCGAATTCGCGTTCAACATCTATCGCTTCGCCGGCGACGACATCGTGGAACCAGTCATTGTCGACACCGTGCGCTCGTACACCGAGACGGTGACGTATGTGGAATCTCTGCGCACGAACTCCCGGACCGTGCGCCCCAACTTCCACAGAGAACGTTTCACACCCTATCTGGGTGGCGATCTGAAAGACGATTCCCACATGTACGGCGAATACGTCTCGACCGTGACCCATTCTGCTAGCCGCGGCATGTCCATCGATCGGAGCAACCCCGTCTTCATCCAGGGCATCCCCTACACGCTCTACCCGGTTTACGGCGTTCGCGGGGTCTCGCTCTACTACATCACCAGTTCGAGTAATTCGGTGAAGCTGGCCGTCACTACGCACTAAGAGGCAAGGGCGCGTTCACCATATCCCAATCGCTCAGCAGCTACACCGCTTCGATCAATTCAAGCCGTAGGTCTCGACTAAGGCCACGCCGGTCGAGTTGCCTGCGCCACGAACAATCGCGGTGTAGTTGCCGGGCGGGAGGTTTCGCACAATCGCCGCCTCCAAATCGTTCGATGGCGGGATGCCGGTGGCGATGATCTCGGCTTGCTGATCGGTGCGCCAGTTGTCATTGAAGGCGATGAGTGCGCCGTTGCCATCATGCAGTTCCAGAGTTGGATTTCCCAATGCGCCTGCTACGGGAAGCGATGGTCCAAGAGCGCGAAGGATGACTCTGCCGGTGCCGCTTCCTCCGCCGACGATAAACCCACCGATCATGACGTTAGCGTCCGTTTCCACAAAGCCCCGCGTGCTGATATTTGCCAGCTTGGAGGTCGTACCAGGCGAGAAATCGTAAACCTCCACTAGCCCGACACCTGTCGTTCCATTCTTGCCGCTAACAATCGCGGTATAGGATCCGGGGTTTAAGGTCGCGTCAATCGCCGCCTCCAGATCGTTGGTCGGCGGTATGCCGGTGGCGATGATGGCAGCCTGCTGCGCGGGGTTGTCCCTCCAGTTGTCGTTTGTGATCGTCGCGAAACCGGCTGGACCATGCAGCTCCAGCACGGTGTCAGCCAGCGCACCGGGGACGCCTAAACCTGTCAACGAAGGTCCAATGGCCCGAAGGAGCAGATGTCTCGGACCGCTTCCCGTGATGATGAAGCCGCCGATCAGCACGTTCTCTCCGGTTTGCACGCGCATGCGGGTCGACAGGTTGAGGAGCTTCACGGGCGTCGAAGCCAAATCGTAGCCGATTACATCCAGGTTGATGCCTTCCGGCGAAGAGGCTGTGACGTCTGAAAACTGACCGGGACAACCAAAAGCATTCTGCACGTATGGATTTGCCTGGGGACAGTCGTCGCTGAACCAATCCCCGAAATCGCCGGTCGGGTCCTGACTGAATGCAACGATGTTGCCGTTTCCGCTGTTGATCGAAAAATAGCGCGTCCCGTTCGCCGTAGTATTTCTGGTGCCCGGCGCCGACCAGCTGAAGAGATCCTGCGGACGCAGGTTAGTGGTGGTCGGTGTAAAGTTGAGCCGGGATCCGAAGCCGAGAACCTCATCGATCTCGTGTTCGGTCGTCTGTAACGCATCGTAGTTGCCTCCCCCCGGAGGCCGGCTGAATTGGAACGGCGGGAGGGAGTTCAGCGTCACAATCCCGTCGTAAGTTCCGCCCGCACCCACGCTGCCGTTGGCGAACATCGCCGGCGGCGTATTCAATCCGACGGCTCGCCCGCCTGCGCTCGAAGGAAGTATACTGGTCGACAAAGGGCTCCCGGGCAGGCTCGCATTCGCGGTCGAGTCGTTCGCCGTTCGGGCGTCGGCCGTGAGAGCATTCCTGTAAGTGCTCCAGGGAACCTGATAGTAAACATAGTCACTTCGCGCCAGAGCGTTTCCGATGGGGCTGCCATCGGGGTTGGTACTCGCGTAGCGGAATCGAATATGCGCCGTGATCGGGTCGGTAAACAACGATTGATAGATCGCGATGGCCTGGTTGATCATCGACTGGATCGCGGCCGAGTTCGGATGGTTGAGAATGGAACTGTCGAAGGTTGGTTCAATGACCAGCCCCGGACTCGTTATCGTCGTCGCGGTCATTACGTTCGAAACGGCGCCAAGTCGGGCCGAATCGTAGGAACGGACGCGGTAGTAGTAGGTCGTACCCGCACATAGACCGCTCACAATGTGGTTGTTCACGTTGCCGACGTCGAAATCGCGGTAGCCGTTGACGTAATCGCCAAACGCCGCGCTCGTCGAGACGTCCAGGCGATAACCGGCGGCCCCGCTCACCATTTCCCAACTTGCCAAAAAGCTGCTGCGAGTTGGCGCCATTACCACCGGAGCCGGGACAACTTCGCTTCGCCCGATGCTTTCGTTGACCGAATTCGTGGCCCAATCGATTCCATTCGTGCGGGCGATATGTTCCCCGGCCTGCGGCGAACCGAAATTGTCCAAACGCTCGCGTTGGTTTGCAGCCTGCCCGAAGGCAGATGCCGCCGCGCAACACGCGAATACGGCGACCGAAAAAAGGCGGGGAATTTTCTTTGTCATGGGGTTCTGAGTTATTCAATGCCGGCGAGAGTCTTCACCGGGAGCGGCCCGAAATAGCTGTCAGCTTCGTTGGACCTTTACTCAGCAAGACAAAGTCCGCAAATTCCGCATTTTATCCCGCAGCTAATGAATAAGAGTGGGTCGAACTTGCCGGCAGCTAACTTCCCGCATCCAATTTTTCTCATTTCCAGCCAGTTCGCTCGATCCTACGGCAACTGATACGCCTCAACGAGGGCTACGCCCGTCAGATTCTGATAGCCGCGCACGATCGCGGTGTAGGCGGCATTGTTTGCCGGTAACGTCGCGACGAGAGCCGACTCTAAAAAATTGGCGGGCGGAATTCCTGTGGCGACAATTTCGGCCTGCTGGCTGCTCCCGTCAGGCCTGGTTCGCCAGTCGTCGTTGAAGGCAATAAGGTTTCCGTTGGCATCACGAAGCTCGATCGTCGGATCCGAGAGCGCATCCGGAATTCCCAGGTTGGCCAAGCTCGGGCCGATCGCACGGAAAAGCACTCTTGCCGAATTGGTTCCCGTAATAATCGTACCGGCAATCAACACATTGTCACCGGTACTCACGAAGCCGCGCGTCGATATGTTTCCCAGTCTCGAATCAACCATTCGATCCAAATCATAGGCTTCTACAACTCCTATCCCGGTAGCGTTGTTATAACCGCTAACGATCGCGGTGTAAGCGGAGTTATTGGCGGAAAGCGTCGCGACAAGGGCCGATTCCAAGTTGTTCACCGGTGGAATGCCCGTGGCTGCAATTTCCGCCTGCTGGCTGCTGCCGTCAGGTCTAAATCTCCAATCGTCATTCCATGCCACCAGACCACCCGAAGAGTTGCGCAGTTCGAGGACGGGATCGGAGAGCGCCCCCCCAAACGGCAGTGATGGACCCATGGCGCGAAGGATGACTCTCTTCGCCTGCGTACCCGTAACAATAAATCCGCCGATCAGGAGGTTGGTACCCGTCTCGACCCGCAAACGGGTCGAAATATTTCCCAAGGCCGTGGTAGAGGAGGGCGGCGGGGTTGGAGTCCCGCAAGGCCCGCCCGTGACTGTGACATTGTCGATGCGCCAGCCGGGAGCGCTCGTGGCCTCATCCGTTCCAATACGGAAGCGCAGCTTGATCGCTTGTCCGTTGACGTTGGGCCCGAGATTCACCACGGTGTTAATGTAGCCGCCTGAATTGCCCGACCAAGCCAGTCGGTTCGCAAGCGGGTTACTGGCCAGGTTGCTAATGACGCCCGTGTAGCCGCCGCTCACAAAACTGCCTCCCACTGCTGGGTTCGTAATGTCCGTAAAGAAGCCGCCATTAATGTTAGGCGACGAGACTTCCAGCACTCCTCCATCCCAGAAGACTTCGTTCGGGGGAGGATCATACTCTGTGTTGAAATTATTGCGGAAAGAAACTTGGGCCGAAGCGGACGAAATGGTGATACTAGGAGTGTCGAGATATTTGTCGCTAATGCCGCTCTGGTCGGGGATAAATGCGTCGTTCGGCGCGCTGTAGGGAGCTGCGGTCGAAGTGACCCATCGGGTGGAATCGCCGCCATTATTTGTTTCCGCCCAGCCCGCGGGCAGCGTGGGCGCGGTTACAGTATCGAAGCCTTGCGCCAGCGCGGTACCACACGGCGGCGCTGTTGGCGTAGGGCTAGGTGTGCCCGCGTAACGCTGGGCCATACCTGTCGCGTCGAGCTGGCTAAGGTGATCGCGCTGGCCAATAAGATCCTGCCATTGCGCGTAGGGGGAATTAACCATGATGGTTCGGCACGACGGATTACAAATACCGCAAGTCGTGAAGGCGCATTGCCCGTAATGCATGACCGAATCGAAATCATAGGCGCCGTACATCGTTGCCGTCGGCACGATCTCAAATTGAAATCGTGTCTCTGGGTCCGTCGGAATGTTGTCCCATATAATGGCCACGTAGGAATCTCTGTCTTGGCGGTTTTGCTCATGAATGAGGCCGAGCGCGTGGCCAATTTCGTGCACAATGACATGCAAGACATTCCAGTTAAATATGCCGATGACCTGTCTACCACCGGCCATTCCAAGGTGGTCGGAATAATTGCCATCGTCGTTCTGAACGTAAATAAAGTTGCCCGTCTGGGTGCCTAGCTCGACAAAAGTCAGTGAGGCGACTGAACTCCACACAGCAGTTGCGTCGCGCCACCGTTGACGATTCGAAGCTAAGACACCTGCATCAAAGAAATAGTAAACAATCCCATTGGTCCAACGGGGGCCGGAGAATCCGCTTTCGATTCCGTTGTGTTCCTTTACCTGAAGGTATGTATCCCCCATTCGCACATAGCTTTTCCCGTCTCTCTTGACGTGCGGCAGAAGACGGAGGTCAGGCACGCTCTGAGGTGATTGCTCTATTGCCGCGTCCAGCTCCTCTTCGGTTGGAGCAAAAATACCCGCGGACGCGCTCTCTTGCAGAATGAGCACCCCGCACAGAGAGAGGAGGATAATGGGGGCTAAAAATCGTCGAACCGAACGAGCGTGATATATCATATTTCCTGGTTGTTTCATCGTTAGTCCTCCTGGCTGTACTCACATTCCGTAAGAATACTGGCTCCGTTAAAATGGAATGAGGCGGTGCGCGGTTTTCCGAAGTAGTACGGGATGAAATAGTGGCCGCGATTGAACAAGTAGAACCAAATCTCACCCCGTGAGGTCACGTGGATATTGTTTGTTTCGCCGTCCCATTGCCGCACCTTTGCCTTCGTCATCCCGCGGTAGGGTCGCCGCTTCGATGGCTCGGTTTCTTCGTTGGTCTGCTTGGTTGGTTTCGGCTTGCCGGCGTTAACGGTTAGCCAATCGATTAGGAAAAGACTGCCTACCGGCGGGACACAGCGAATTTTCATGGGAGGACGGGGAAGCTTGCTATCACATCCGCGCAGTCTTCGTTAGGCAAGAAAAAAATTGCGGCGAACGCATTTTTTGTCGAAACCCCTGTGAAGCAGCGTACTAAAGAGACCGCGGCACAGGAAGGGGTTTGCGGCAGGAAGCTCGGTCGCGATCGGCTTCTACTGGGAGGTGTTCTTCACGATCTTGCCTTCCTTCATTACGAACGAGACGCGTTCGGTCGCGGTGATGTCGGTGGTGGGATCGCCCGGGATGGCGACGATGTCGGCCAATTTTCCTTTCTCGAGCGTGCCGACATTCTGCACGATGCCGAATAGTTCGGCATCAGCGGAAGTGGCTGCGCGAAGCGCCTCGATCGGTGGCATCCCCAGGTCCACCATGAGCTTGAATTCCTTCGCGTTCTGGCCGTGCGGATAGACGGCTGCATCGGTGCCGAATCCGATCTTCACGCCGAGCTTCACCGCGTTGCGGAACATCTCAGTCCGCGCCGCGGTGGCCGCTTTGGCCTTTGCTTGCAACACGGCCGGGTAGGCATCGATCTTACCCATGATCCATTCGCTCGCCATCAACGTCGGCACCAGAAACGTCCCTTTGGTTTTCATAAGCTGAAGGGTTTCCGGTTTCAGAAATGAGCCGTGCTCGATGGAATCGACGCCGGCCTCGATTGCTTCGCGCGCGGCTTGATCGCCATGGCAATGGACGGCGA
>QHMY01000217.1 GCA_003218305.1 Verrucomicrobiota bacterium | reverse complement strand
TTTCGCGCCGCGAGGGAAGGCCGCCGGAAGTACCTTTTTGCTCGCGCCCGATTGTGCGCCGCGATCGCCTGCGCGCATTCTTCCTTGCTGTCATAGATGAATACATATTGCCGACTGCGGCCTTCATCCACTTCCTTGAAGTATGCAAAGGCCGTGCGCCGCTCGATTGCATCAATCCGATCGCGCTCGGCCTGCGGCCATTTCATGGTCTGCAACGTCAGCAATAGCCGCCCTTGCTTCCAGGGCACATCCTTAAACTGTTCTCTACGATCCGGCCTATCCATCATTTAGTCAGTCTCCGTTGCGCTCTATTTAGATTGCGTTGCTGCCACCTCGTGTGCGGCCTGGATGGCTAACGCCACCGCTTCCTTAATCGTTTCAGCAAGGGTAGCGTCGGGCATGTCGATATTGCCGAATACATTGCAAGTGGGCGTTATTAACTCAATCCATGCGGCACCGCGCTCAACATTCAAGCGAAGAATCCATTGTTCCGGTAAATCCCGGGCCGCTTCATTAACCGCCATCTCTAGATTCGCTATCACTTCATAAGTATTCCTCATGCGATCGTTACTCCTTCGCTTCGCGCATTCGAAGCGCAGATTCAGTGAGCCAACTTTCGACGCTATTACCGCCAGGTCGCCGCCGGTACCGGACCAAATATTCCGGCTCAACGGTGCCATATTCGGCCCGGCCGATAATCGCGCCTTGCTCGCCGCTCGCGATAATGAATACTTGCGCATTCAGCGCATACTTGAAATGGCTCACGCTAGACTCGGCTTTTCTGGGGCACGAAGCGCCGCCTCGGTCCACCATATTTCGACAGCGCTGCCTGTGGCTTGCTGATAGCGCATAAGATAGGACGGCGGGCACTCCAAATATTCGGCTCGCGCGACGACCTTTCCTTTTTCGCCGCTTTCAGCAATCACCGCTATTTGACCTAATTCAAATTTGAATGCGTACATTTTCACTCTCCTCATTAAGATAAATAGCCGTCGTTGCACGCGGCAGCAAAGCGAGGCAGACCAGCGCCATCGATGCCGATGATGGATGCGATCACTGCAGGTCCATCTAAAGCGAATCCGCGTTCTTACCTCGCCCATTGGAATCCGTTTCTCCTTAGCGTCCGGAGAATTTGCTAACGAAATATCGCGCCTCGCTCTCAAAAATGCGCGGAAACCGTTGCTCAATGATTTGCCGCACCTGCTCATTCAAGCGCCGCGTGTTAAACATTTGCGGAACATCGATCGTTTCTACTGGGCTTATCGCTCGCCCGCCGCCCGGCTTGCGGATAAATACCGTGCGCCCTTTATTCGCGATGAATGCACCGGCGATCAATTTGCGTCCGCCGGCACGCTTGATAAGGACCGAAACGCCGCCGCCAATCGGCACATCCTTCGTTATCCAGCCACGCGCAGTCTTGAATCGCACGCGCTTTCTTTGCTTGCCGATTATTTGCTTTGCCGCGAATAGGATGACGTTTCGCGCGCGGCGCCCGCGCCGCCGGCCGAATGCCTCAAGCGTTGCCGAGGCTTCCTGCGCGCGCTTAATAAAACGTGCTCGCGTGATCAGGATTTGCGGCCTTACATCCCCCGCCTTAATTGCAAACTCGTCGGTAATCGCGCGAATCATCGCAGTGCGCCCTTGCGCGATCGTTTTATTAATCGCCGATATCACGGCCTTGGTAGCGATATCATCGCCAAGCGCCTTCAATTGCGTGCCTATCTGCGGGAAATTCGTCTTTATGCTAATCGCTACCATTCAAGCGTCCTTCGTTTCCGCAATCACCGCCCGTATCCGCTCATTGATGCCTTTCGCGCATCCCAGCAGCTCCGCCTCAAGCGCCAAATAGCAACGCACCGCATTTTCCAAATCCGCTCGCAGTAGCGCGCGCAGGATCGGTATTTCGTCCGCCGGGCATTGGTAATGCGCCACGGCGAGCCGAAAGGCGCGCTTTACTTCCTCGGGCACGATTACCGCCGCCGATGCGGGCACAGTGGGCACAGTTTGGGCAGAGTTGTTTTCTAACTGTGCCCGCGATCTCTGTTGAAAATCGTCCCTATCATCAATCAGATACATAATCCGTTTCTTTGCTGGGCACAGTGGGCATAGTTACAGCGATCGCCGCGCGCGCACGCCTGCGTGCCCGCGCACGCCTATACGCACGTACACGCGCCTACACGCGCACGCATAGGCATGCTGCGAACTGTGCCCACTGTGCCCAGAAACGCGGAAACCCGCGCCCCTATTGATTTTCCGCCGGGCACAGTTAGCCGAAAAACTGTGCCCGAACTGTGCCCCAACTATGCCCGCGCTCATATCCCGCCTTCCTCGATCATTGCGTCCAGCGCCCGCTGGAATACTTGGCACTGGCGCGCCAGTTTTTCGTCGCCCTCGTCGGCATAGAATTCCTGCGCATTGCTACCCGGCAAATACATGAATCCGCGCCATGCATTGCTAGTCTTCATCTCGTTATCGAGCACATAGGTGCGCTTCTTGGTCTTAAACTCGCGCTTTCCGATCGCCGTACCAAAGGCAGTGCTCGTAGGAATGAATCGCTCGCCGTTATGCCGGCACCAGATCGTAAAGGCGCGATACAAATCGCAGGCGCGGCACGGAGCAAAGGGCACCGGCAATTCACCGGCCCGCCATAGCGAGTAAAACCGCTGCTCTGCGGGCATCCCTAGCGCGACCAGCTCTTTTCTCGCTTTGTTCTCATAAGGCCGCGTGTACTGATTGAAACCATCCAGCGGATAATTCAGTAGCCAATGCAGGAATCCGGCGGCGCCGCCGGCATCCATTTCCGCGCCAAGGCGTTCAAAATAGGCGGGCTTATGCTCGCCGTCGTAATAGATGACCGTATAACGCCGATCATGCTCTTGCAGCACCAGCGGCATGAGGTGATTAGAGAGAAACACAAAATTCGCAAAGTTTTGCTCCTCCCGCAAAGGCAGATTTTTTTCGTTAATCTGTACGGTAGGATCGGTGATTAAATTGCGCAGCAAGCCGGCATATTCATACTTGTCATGCGCCGTTACCACTTCCTCGGCCACGCAAAACAGCAATTGCGACATCCAGGCGGTAAACTCGCTTTGCAATTGCCGCTGTGAAACTTTCTTCGCATAGCGCCCGTAGACGGAGCGCATCACATCAAAGATCATCGACTTGCCGCTGCCTTCCATGCGGCCATGCAGAACAATCGCCGTGCGCATTTTCGCGCCAGGCTTTTGCAGCGGATAGGCGAGCCATTTACAAACCCAATCGAATAAGCCCGCATCGCCGCCGCACAAATCGCGAATATGCTCGACAATCAAATGGCAAGGCTTGCCCGAATCCGGTTCAATCGGAAAACCATCGAATAGATTGACACATACCGCCGGATCGCAAGTGTTGGTCGGATCAAACACTAGATTGCGGTCGAGAATCATCCGCCGGAGCGGATGCCCGAGCCATTCCTCGGTAAGCCATTTCGCGCGAAATCTCAGCGCCTCGATGCGCGCGATTTGACGGCTGCGGCCGTCCCAGATGGTGCTGGTCGGATAAATCAGCACGCAATGTTTCAGCATTTGCTGAAATTCCGGATCGCTAAATACATACTCTTTTTTTGCCGCGTTGCTACCCTTGGTAGAGAACGCGGCGAGCGCGGATTCAATTTGCTTACGCACCTCCTCGAGGCCGTTCTCTGCATGCAAATCGTTAAAGTCGGTGCCGGTAGAGGCATCGCTGAAGCTCGGGAAAATCACCTCACCCTTGACCTTGCGCGCCGCCATAATCGCCTTGGCGCGGCCGGCATTCTCGATAGTCAGCGATAGGGTTTTCTCGGCGAATTGAATATCGCCCTCAAGAAACGGAATAGCCAGATTGCTAGTAGCCCAGCGCATCCTTACCGCGACTTCTCCCGCCGGCGTCTGATATTGATGCCAAAGCCCGTTTTGCGGCACGCGCTCATGCACGTCAAACTTCGCTAGCCTTTCATCCAATCTGCGCAAGAAATGGCGATCGTCATCGCCCAGAATGAGGATTCGCGCCTTCGGATAGAGATCGCGGAAGACCTGCGCTACCTTCACCAGATTGCCCGCATCGAAAGCAACCACGATCGGCAGGCCGGTAGCCATATGCACGCTAGCGCACGTTGCGTAGCCCTCGCCGATCGGTAGCCAGCCCTCATCTTTCGGCTGGCCGATTAAATGGAAATTACCGGCTATTTCCGCGCCGGTGGTAAAGCGCTTCGATGACCCATCCTCATTGATCCATTGCGTGGCGCGTATCTCGCCGGCGGCATTGCGCACCGGCACCATTACCGAATTGCGCGGCCCAAAGCGCAAGCCGAACGGCTTAACATTCTTCTTGCGCAAGTAGGGCGCGGCGCCGATGCGATCTTTGAATTTATCCCACAGCTTCAGCGCGCGCTTCGCCGCTTCGTCCGCTTCTAGCGCGCGCTCCTTATCCAGCTCGCGCTGCTTCTCCTCATGCCGCCGCTTGAATTCTTCGCGCTCCTCGACGGTCCATTCGTTTTGCGACGGGCGCACCTTGAAGGTATCCGGCCCGCGCCCATAAGCCCCTACGATCACTTCGCGCCCGCTGCTGGTAAGAATGGAAAAGAGCTTGTACCAGCCCGATTTCTTTTTCTTGCG
Source organism: Verrucomicrobiota bacterium (assembly GCA_003218305.1). Taxonomy (GTDB): domain Bacteria; phylum Verrucomicrobiota; class Verrucomicrobiia; order Chthoniobacterales; family UBA10450; genus AV80. The sequence continues at coordinate 6,533 of QHMY01000217.1, read as the reverse complement.
CTCGCCTTCCGGCCGGAAGCGATGATAACGGCCGTCCGCAAGTAATTCCTGCGCGGATAAACCGCCGACGCCGGCCTCCTCCATCTGCCGCAAAACATCGTCCAGCGAGACAGCCAATTTGAAACCTCGATGTATTTACTTGTTACCGGACTTATTGCAGTTTGCGCATAGGCGCGCCCATAGCCGGCGCAGCCTGGCTTTCAGCGAGATCGCCTTTTTCTGGCGATACGCGGCAAAGGCTCGTTTTTGCCCTAACGTATGCGGCACGCTTACCCTTAAAAAAATGCCCGGGCAACGCTAACGCGTGCCGGGCTATGGGGGGATAGGATAGTAAATTTTCACCGAAGGCCGTCATCCAACGGCAGTCATCGGATAAAACAAATCCGGCCGGCAATCGTAACGCGTTAGCTTGCCATTCGTAGCCGCCTCGATTTGCACCGCGCGCTCGGCGGTAATCTTTGTTTCCAGCGTCAGCCATTGATGGACCGCCCCTTGCGAGACGCCCAGCATTTTCGCAAAGGCTTCCTGCGACAGCTTTTGGTCGACCAGGTATGCCGCTAACTTTTCGTGCTTTTCTTGAGCCATGCAATTCATGCTAGCCGCGCTATTGATCTTAGTCAAGAGTAAAGCTATTTACTAATTTAATAGCCTCGCTTATAATTTCCATACCATAACCTGAGAAAACCCATATGAGAGAATCACATCAGCGCCCGCAAAAAAACATCGAATTCATTAAAGAAGCGGAACGTTTGAGAGCGATTTTCGAAGCGCGCAAACGAGAATTCGATTTTAGCCAGGAAAGTTTTGCGCAAGAGAATGATCTGAATTCGCAGCAAGTGGTTTACCAGTATCTTAGCGGCCGCATCGCATTGAATTTGATCGCAGCCGCACGCTTCGCAAAAGGTTTGCTTTGCTCAATAAGCGACTTTAGCCCGCGTCTGGCGAAAGAATTGGAATCGATGGGGCTAGTTCAGCGCGGCACATCTTATGCGCGCCCTACTATGATTGATGAGCTATCGCCGCGATCGCCCCGGGAAACCCGGCTGCTTTTGTTCTATCGCGATCTCGGCAAGGAAGGCAAAGCGTTGTTGAATCTTTGGACGGATCATTTTATTGCCACTCGCTCCAATCAAATTCCGATGCCGGAAGTGATAGTTCAAGCATTTAACAATTTAACGCCAGTTGACGAATCCAAGACAAAAGAAAGCTCCGAGGCTTCGCAGCAAAGCAGCAAAGCAGATCCTTCCAACAAGCGCCGGCCAACTCGTGGGGCGATAGGCAAGGCCACTGACTTAGGAGTGCAAAATGCTAAAGGTAGTAAAAAGCGACGATAATAACGTGGTGCCAATTACGCCGACATGCCAAGAACAGCATTGCCGCTACGCGGCAAGCTGTCCCTTGCGGCAGACTCTATATGAAAACCCCACGGCCGAAATCACTTCGTCAACTTTCTTTTTCGGCTCACGCGGTAAAGTAATAGCCAAAGGGGAAAAAAGTTCGTGCGAGGAAGATGTACAGCCGCTCAGGCGTTTTCTCAGAGCCGCATTACGCCGCATAACAAAAAAGAAACGCACGCCGCAATTCGGCAGACACCGCCACCACATATTATTTCCTAAAAGTCAAACCTTTTTCTCGCATAACATCAGGCCCATAACGGCCCCTTTCCCCGCGAATTGACTTCGTTTTTTCTTTGATACGGACGGCCGCGATTTGGCTGTCCGCTATCGTTTCCTCGCCCATCCGCTAGCTTTCATTTAACAACCGTTGATATTGTTTGCGCGACAAGCCTCCCTATTGACTTTTTCAAATAGTGCGGCTATTGTTTCAATTGCACCCAAGCAAGCCAAGGAGAAAAGCCAAATGCGCCACGCCATAACCCTCGCCATCGCGCGCGCTAGCGCCAGCCTTGCCGCGCCTCTCATCTCGCAAGTGTTTTGGCGCATTCCCTCGACTACAGGGAGCGCGCGCTAATGAATGCCATCGAAAAAGAATTTGGCCGCTTTATTGCTGCTTATCAGATTGCCGGCGATCTCGATCGCGATCCGGTATGCAGCATTGGTAACTTACATTGGTACGGCCATCGCGGCGTAGCCGATCGCATTTGGCGGCAGTCAAAATTCATGGAATCCTTGCAATACGTAAGCTTCGATTTAGCCAGTGGTCAATTCAATTGGCGGTCCTCCTTCCACATAGCGCCCGGTATATTCGTCGATCGCGCCGGCAAAGCCGCCGAAGTAGAGGAAGCATGCCGGCTTGCCGTCGAATGCGAGCGGCCAGATTATTCTACGTTTGATTATCTTGGCCAAAAAACGGATTGGTATTGGACGCAAAACCCGGGCAATTGCTGGACGTCGGCAATTGAGGGCGAGCGTGGCCATATCATCGAACTACGGTCAAATAAATTCTTTTGGCGGCGCGATTGGAAAGCCGGCGCGATCGCCCTCGCATTAACCAGCACAGATGGCGGGCATTTAGAAGGGGAAGCGGCAACGCTCATCGACGCCATGCGCGCGGTAATCGATGCCCCGCAAAACTTCAAGCGAGCGTGCGCCGCGCTTATCGCACGCTTGCAGGATGACGCCTGAATGCGATGCGATCAATGGGGGAAATTTTGCAATCCCGAAATAGCGTGCACGCGATGTTTACGAAAGCAACGGGCGGCAGGTACACATAAGCAGGCCCTCCCCTCCTTGGTTAGCGCGATCTAGGGAGAGCGGCAAAATGTGCAGAGGCCTTTAGTCAGTTCAAATCCGACGCCGCCCTTCCTGATTCAGAAAGGCAAGCCCATGACGATTATCTACGCACATCCTGAAATTGCCGTCGCCGACATTCAAGAAATATGCACCTCGCGAGGCCTGCGCCTGCGCCAGGACGAGAACGGGCATTATTGGCTAGAGCCTTTGCCTTCCGCGCTTTTGCCCAATGGTAGCCGCTACGTGCGCAGCGAGGAGACCGATATTCGCAAAACCTTTGATCGCGCAAAAGCGGAACGTAAGCAATGGCTACCGTAAATCCATTTCTGATTTTCTGGGATTGGTACTGGACGCAATTATCCGGTATTCCGCCGGCGGCCTCTTCCAGAAAAAGCGATATTGATTTTAATCGCCTAGGCAGCGGCAGCATCGCCGAAAGCCTGATAGCCGCCCCGCATCGCCTTACTGATGCGGATATCAAGGCCGCGCTCGCCGATATGTATACGCGCATCGCATCGCTTGAGCGGCAGAGCCAATTCAATCAAGCCGCCATACTCCGCATTGAAAAGCTACTTTTAAGATCCGCGTCATGACTGAATTGTTAATTTTCTTAAGCACCTTCGTAAGCGTTTTCGCCCTTGGCTTTCAGAGCTTGAATGTTAACAGCGGCCGCTACCTTGCCGCGATCTTTACCAGCTTCATGATCGGCGCAGGCCATCTTTGCTTGTATCGCTATCTACCCGAGGCCTCGTTATCGCAAAACCTCGCGTATCTGATTGGCGGGCCATTCGGCATCGTATCAAGCATGTGGGCGCACCGCCGGGTATTTGCCCGCGTGCGAGCCGAATAAGCCCGTTTTCTCATCATGCTTTTCAAAAGGAGGCAATATGGCGCGCCCTTTTCACGAGACCTTGCACAAGATCAACGGCGGCGTCTTGCTGCACGATGCGGCCGAATCCCTGGCCGAACTCGTGCAGGCCGTAACCGCTACGGGCAAGCCGGGAAAAATCATCCTTGAAATCACCTTGCGCAAATCCACATCGCAAACGCTTGCGGCAAGCGGCAAGGTAAAGCTCAATCGGCCGAAAGAACCTGAGATCGAGACGCTATTATTTCCGACGCCGGACGGCCATCTCTTAACCGAAGATCCACGGCAAGCAAAGCTTCCGCTGCAGATAGTCCAAGCGCCCACCGCGGATCAATTGCTACAAGCGCAGGCGCCGGCGCAAATCCAATCGCAGCCCTAAGAGGAACAATCGCTCATGGCAAACATACTAAACGGCAACGAAACCTTGGCGCGCGAAATGCGCAAGCCCGATATGCGCGAATTCAAGGGCCGGCCGATATTCCTACTCCCGGACGGTTTCAAAGCCGAAATTCATGAGGAGCTTCTAGAAAATCCCCCCCGCAAAAAAGGCGTAATAAGGCTGCACGATACGGAGAGCTTTATCAAATTCGTAAAGCAGGAAGGCTCGCTTGCTAGCTGTCGTATTTATATCGAAGCCGATTATCAGGAGGGCAATATCGGCTTCACCGCGATCATCAACGATCATGAAACGGAAAAACCCAATTGGCGGGATTACCGCGCGCTCTATCAGCCGCAACAATCTGTCGAATGGCAACGCTGGATTTCGCACGCCGGCAAGATGTTACCGCAAGCCGATTTCGCGCAATTCTTGGAGGGCAACAACAAAGACATCACCAGCGTGGAGGGCATGCCTACCGGCGCGCAGGTGTTAGCGATGGCGCTTAATTTCGAATCGAAGCAGGAAGTGATCGTAAAGAGCGCGATCCGCACGCAAAGCGGCACGGTAACTTTCGCCTATTCCGATCACGAAGACGCGAATACCATCGAGCGCATGGAAATGTACAAGGGTTTTTCGCTCGGCCTCGCCCCATTCTTCAACGGTCAAGGATTCCGCCTAGATACGCGCCTGAAATATAAGCATATGCCGAATTTGGGCAAGGTACTTTTTTGGTATGAGCTTGATCGGCCCGATTTGATCTTAGAAAAAGCCACGCAAGCGATGATTGAGAAAGTCAAAAACGACGCCGGCTTTCCGATCTTCTACGGCAGCCCGGGCTAATGGTTTCCTCATCGAAAGGAGTAATCGCAATGGAAATGACGATTAAATCCACCAGCAAAATTTTGACCATCAATGGCGTCGAAGCGCGCCTATGGGAAGGCGTAAGCGCGCACGGTACGCCAGTGCATGCGCTCATTGCTCGCATCGGGATTGCGCCGGGAACCGCAGTCGATTTGAGCGAATTCCAGCAGGAGTTACAAGAATGCGCGCCGCCATCGCCTGAATTAGAAAATTTCCCCGAAACGCTAAAGCTGCCGCCCATATCCGCCTGATAGCTCGATCATTGATCGCATTACGGCGAGAAAGGACGCGATCGCATGAATACCGATTACCATGAAGAAGTAGCCGATATCTTATCGGCGAACGGCGCGATTAGCCGCGATCGCATCTTAGCCGCGCTGCGCGCTCAATTCCCTACTGAGGATGAGCTACGCTGGTTCATGGCCGCCTATCTCGATATCTTGGAAACGCTTACGGACGCCGGCTATGCGCCGATCGCTTTCTTTCAAATATCGCCGGCGCTCCATTAGGCATCTTCTAGCGCGCTTTTTATGAACCTCTTGTGATGGGAATTTTCGAGAATACCGTGCGAGGACTGATGCCGATCTTGGAAGCAAAATGGCAAATTTACGAACGAGCGGCGATACCCGCCGAGGTAGGGCCCATTGTGCGCAAGCATATGAGGCGCGCCTTTTATGCCGGTCTAAAGACGGCCTTTCAGTACGTAGCAAGCCTTGACGCCCTCGATGATGCCGCCGTTGATGAACTGCTCATCAATCTTGCCGCAGAGCTTACCGCCGCAACAGAGCAAATTCAAAAGAACGAGGATTGAATGAGCGTCGCGCGCGCTATCGTTATTTTGCAAGACATTCGCGCCCGCTTGGAAGACGCGATAGGCAGCGATGGGCCGCTTGAGCCTTTGGCGCGCTTATTTGCTGACGAAGCCGAAGCGCGCGAGGCGGCGCCCGAGCGCTGGGCATTGGAAAAGCTGGATAAAGCCATTGCCTTGCTACGGCCGCATATAGGCTACTAATCGAAGGAAAGTATCGCATGGAAACCAAAGACGAGCAGGTTCGCTTTGACGATATGCCGGAGCGGATTCGCGCGCTACCGAAGGACCATCGCGGCTATCCGGTGCCGTATTTTGTAGCATGGCCGAACGGCAAGCCCGATCATCGCATTATGGATCGCGCCAAGCTGTGGCCGGCGATGGAAAAAAAACTTTGCTGGATATGCGGGCAAAAGCTCGGCGCATACCTCGCCTTCCCGGTAGGGCCGATGTGCGTCCTAAACCGCAACATCAGCGAGCCGCCGTCGCATCTCGAATGCGCGCGCTTCGCGGTAAAGGCGTGCCCTTTCTTGGCGATCCCGGCGAAGGCGCGCCGCGATAAGAATCTGCCCCCCGATATCGAAGCGCCGGCCGGCATCGGATTGAAGCGCAATCCCGGCATTACGGCGATATGGATATGCAAGGAGTACCAAAGCAGCCTATTACCGAATGGCCTCTTATTCCAGCTTGGCGAGCCGATCGGCGCCGAATGGTACTACGAAGGCCGGCCGGCTTCGCGCGAGGAAGTAGAAACATGGATTGAAAGCGGCTTGCCGTCGCTCTTGGCAATCGCCAAAACCGACGGCCCGGTAGCGCTGCTAGCCTTGCGCCAAATGCTGCATATAGCGCGCGGCTTGCTGCCGGCGAAATGATCGCGCGCCAATGGCCCGACGCATCGCCTACGCGCTTGCTATCGCATTAACC
>QHMY01000216.1 GCA_003218305.1 Verrucomicrobiota bacterium | reverse complement strand
CGCACAGTCGCTTTGGGAACGGTGGTGAAATCCAGACGGCGGACGCGGCTGAATCGATCGCTGCGTGGAAAGAGCCGAACCTCGTGCGGACAAAAACCGACGGCTTCTTCGTAACGGTAGGTCGTCTGGTACCGCAGGCCCAATTTCATCGGATAAACTATGACATTCCTCCCACCCCGTCGCGCAAGATCATCTACCGGTTTCCAGCACTCGGAACACGGTCTTCCTCAATAGGGTGAAATCCCTAAGGCTAAATTAATTGCAAAGAATTATAAAAATTCCTCGACAGCGAAATCATTGTTTGCCACATTCGTCTCGTTCTGGGGGGAACAGCCGCCCTTCATGTCCATCGGACGTGGGGGGCGGTACTTTTTTAGGGACATGCCTCATGAACCCGCCGTCGCCTGAACCTCCGCGAAAATTTTCCTGGCCCCTCGCCCTTACCCTGATCGCCTTGATCGGGGCCGCTCTGCTCACCGTTATTTTTCTCCGACTGGAGAGCTGGCCCGCGCGCACGGCCAAACAGAGCACGGCGGAACTGGAACGTGTCGGCCGCGAATTGCGGGACGCATTTGTCGAGGTCGCACAGTTGCAACCCCGCATCACAATCAACAACCGTGTTTACCTCGAGAAAACGACAGCGACCGCTCAGCTCGCGATTCTCTCACGGCAGATCGAAGTCGAACACGAAATGCTCCACACCTGGGCGGGCAGCACGAAACGGGTGAAGCTCCACGGAACGTTCAGCGCGAAGGCAGGCTTCGATTTGCAGCAAGACGTCGCGGTAGATGTTCGCCCGGATGAGATCTCGATCCGGCTTCCCCACGCATCGATCCTCGGCGTGGAACAGGTCCAGACTGAGGTCCTCTCCTTCGAGAACGGCCTGTGGAATCGAATCTCCGCGGCGGACCTGGAGAAAGAACTCGCTGTCCTGCCCGATCTCGCGCGACAGAAAGCGGCGGAGAGCTCGATCCTGACGGAAGCAGAGACCGCTCTGCAAAAGCAGCTCGAGGAGCGCGTCCACGCCTCCCGGCCGATCCATCTCGTTTTCCAAAATACGCCGGCGAAAGACTAGAAGCCGATCATCCCTCGCTGGATCTGGAGGCGCTTGGTTCAAGCACCCCGCCAACCCCCAGGACGCTCGCTCCAGCTAGCGCCTCTATAACTGTTTCCAGAAGCCGCTTTCGGGGAGGATGATTTCCGGCTAAAGGATGGGACGCAAATGCGGACCAGAAAACTTCTCTTTTATGTGGGTGGGTTGCTTCTGGTTGCCGGCACCCTGGCCTTTTTGCTGACCCCACTGGTCGTGGCTGGCGGGCTGCGCTGGTGGTTGGACCGCGCCGCGCGGCAGGAGGGAATGCGCGTTGAGCTCGTGAACATCGAGGCGCCGCTCCTGCGCCCGGCGGTTGTGCACCAGCTTAAGATCGTTAGTCAACCGGGCGCTCCATTTCAGGTCGTGGCTACTGTGTCCCAAGCCGAATTTGCGCTCAACTTCGCGGCGTTTTTTACCCAATCCCGCGGGCGCTTTCTTCATTCCCTGACGGCGGAGGGAATCACCGTGGACGTCCGCCGAAACCCAGAGCTTCCTCCAGGGTCCCAACATTTCGCCTGGCAAATACTCGATGACCTTCTGGCCGACAATTTCAAGTTTTCGGGCGTTGATCTGCACATCGAAAACGGGATGACGACCGTCGATTTGCGCGACGGGGCGCTTTCCGGGTACCAGATCGAGGCCGGCGTTTTCAGCGCCAGCGACCTCAGGATTGAATCGCCCTGGTTTCGGAAAAGTTTTTCCCAACTCCGCGGCGCGACTTCGTGGCAGGATTCCCGGCTGACGGTCGGAGCGCTGACCCTGACCCGCGGCTTGGATCTCGACGCGCTCATCGTTGATCTCTCGCATATCGGCGAGAGCCGGCTCGACTTGGAAATGGCCCTCGACGCGTTCGGAGGAAAATTACGCGCGCGCATTTCGAGCGAAGATCGCGAGGACCGGCGAACCTGGGATGCGGCGGGGACGGCCTCGGAAATCTCTCTGGCTCAAATGTCCGATGCGCTCGAGTTAACGGATCGCGCCAGCGGCTCGTTGCGTGCCTGCAAGTTTACGTTTCGCGGCGAATTCACGAAAGTGAGCGAAGCCGCCGCCACGATTTGGGCGGAGGTCACGAGCCTGACCTGGCGTGACCGCACGGCGGATGGGATCATGATTGGCGCCTCGCTTTACAACCGCCAGGTCCAGATCCAGCAGCTGTATGTTAAGCAGCGTGAGAATCAGTTCACCCTCTCGGGTGAATCCGCCCTTCCTCAAAAATTGGCGGATTGGCTCAATCCGGATTTCCACGGCGATGTCTCGGCCTCCATCAATGACCTCGGCGAGTTCGCCCGTCTCTTTGGAGCGAATCCTTCGGATTTTGCAGGCGAAATTTACATCTCCGGCAGCGTCAGCGCCCAAGAGCGAAAACTGGGTGGCCAGCTTTTGGCCTCTGGGAATTCGCTGGTTTTGTTTGGGGCGCCCTTCGAATCGCTTAACGCCAATCTCAGCCTGAAGGAGTCGCGGCTCGAAGTTGCGCAGTTCGAGCTTGCTCGAAACGACGATTCGTTTCATGGCCAGGCCAGCTTGGATTTGGCTGGGGAGCGGGCCTACTCGTTCACCCTCACGAGTTCCATCGCTGATGTCGCGGATTATACGAGTCTGATTCCGGAAAGCATCCGGGGCCTTCGACTGGCTGGGAGCCTCGAGCTGGATTGGTCGGGCAACGGGACGGATTCAGCCCATTCCGGCACTTTCCACGCGCGAGGACACGGGCTGCGCCTGCCCGGGGTGCCGCTCCTCCCCATCGAGGCAGAGTTCGAAGGGAACTATTCGCCGGAATATGTTTTCTTTCAGCAATTCAATCTCTCAACTGAACACGCTGCCCTCAACGCGTTTGTCACGATCGCAAACGATTACTTTCAGCTTCAGACCGTTCGTTTGGACTTGAATGGAAAACCCGGGCTTCAAGGAGAGGCTTTCATTCCAGTTTCACTTTCCAAGGCACGCACCGAGGGCAGTTGGCTGGCTGCCCTGGGCGACGATCCCTATTTCAATCTCGACCTCACCCTGGAGCCGCTCGATCTGGCGGAGCTGGCCGGCGCCGTTACGTCGTGGCCGAAAATGGCGGGACAGGCTTCGGGCAAAGTCGAGTTTCATGGGACGCCGGTGGCGTTCGAGGGCAAATCGTCCATTCACCTGCAGGATTACGTTTTTGAAAATGAACCGCGTATTTCCCTGGACGTAGACGCCAACGCTGCGGGCGGGATCGTCAACGGAAAAATGGTTATGCTCGCGTCTCGATCGGCCCCAGTGAATTTCGAGGGATCCCTGCCGTTGAAGGTAGAGAAGCGGGATTCGGGATATGCCTTGGATTGGAGCGGCCCTGTTTCCGCCACCCTAAACTTCCCCGCAGTTTTTCTTGCGAAACTGCCTCTCTACCTTTCTCGCCGAACGTTCGGTGATGGGATCCTGAGCGGTCAGCTGACCCTCTCAGACTCCACCGACCACTGGAAGGTGCACGGTAACGCCCAGTTGATTAATGGAAGGCTGCTCGGGGGATCGTCGATCTCAGCGGGAGTTGCTTTCGGAGGGCAAACCGCGGTGATTGATTACGCGCGCTTTGCCCAGAAGAACACTCAATCGACCGCGCGCGGGGACGTCGATTTTCGGGACCTTAGCGACGTTGCCGTAACGCTCTTGCCGAGCTCTCCGATGGTGACGTTGACGCTCCTGGAGCCAGGCGATTGCGTCGATAGCGTGCACCTTTCGCCTGCGGCGGCCAGTGCCTCGCCACGCGCGCGAATAGATGAGGTCGTTCTTCGCGGCAATCTTTTCACGCCAGACTGGACGATTTCGCTAAAAGACAAACGCGGCGAAGATCCTCTCGATGCTTCCCTGCGCAACGGGTCGAGTCGGTCGTTCCCGGTCTGTCCTGCCAATGAGCCGGGCGGAAAGACGATTACGCTCGGACCTGCTCAGGGACTGTTTCCCTAGAATCTCCCGGGACAGAAATTCCCTGGCGTCCCGCGCTCACTCCATCTTCCGTCCGCAACCAGGGTGCGAGCTTCTCGCGCAACGCCGGGGTCATCGCCACCCGCAGATTGCTGCCTGCTTCCATCTGCAACGATTGGCCGTCGGGACGGCAGAACATTAGTCGCACCGGCTGCGTACCGGGCGACGTCGCCAGGACCGCCTGGACCTGCCGGAATTCATCCGCGCTTGCCGTAGGGGAAAAGCACAAAATCAATGGGGCCTCGCCGCCCGCGGGTCCATGCCCATTCGACTTGTTGGGCGCGTGGGACGCGGCCATGGCTGGGGTGAGAACCTTCACCTTCTGCGCGACCGCACGCAGAGCGTCGCTTCGCTTATCGAGCGTTCCCTGGACCGCGATGACGCGTCCCAAGGTGAGAGCCTCGGACGCCGTCACATAAACTTCATTCCACAAGACGACTTCAAGCGTCGCGGACAAGTCTTCCAGCCATACCACGGCAAAAGGCTTTCCCTCCTTCTTCGTAAATTTCTTGTCTACTTGAACGATCGCTCCGGCAATGCGGAAAGAGGCGCGATCCGCCAATTCGTTCAGAGACACGATCGTCTGATATCCACCGGAGGAGAGGAGCGCTGCATACGCATCGAGCGGATGCCCGGTAACATAAAACCCGAGCAACTCTTTTTCGTACGACATCTTCTCGTGTTCGGTCCAGGGCACCACACGAATCATGGCGGGCTTGGAGGCCGGCGGCGGCATATCATCGAAAAGTGAGACCTGCCCACTGGCTCTGTCCCGGTGGGTGGCCAGAGCTGCCGCAAGCGACTCATCGATGCAGGCGGAAAGCTCCGCGCGTTCGCGGCCGAGAAAATCGAACGCGCCGCATTTCACGAGGCTCTCGAGGATCTTGCGATTGGCGATCCGGGAATCGAGCCGCCGGCAAAAGTCTTCCAGCGAGGTAAACTCTCCCCTCGCCTCGCGTTCCTGGATCGCCTGTTCCATCGCGCCCTGTCCGACATTCTTGATCGCGGCCAGCCCATAGCGGATCGCATCAACCCCGTCAGCTTTTTCCGGGCTGAATTTCAATCCGCTCCGGTTCACGTCCGGCGGCAGGATCGGGATGCCCATCCGTTTGCATTCGCCGACGAAGGTCGAAATCTTGTCCGTGTTATTGATTTCGTTGCTCAGCAAACCGGCCATGAATTCGACCGGATAATTCGCCTTCAGATACGCGGTCTGATAACTGATCAACCCGTAGGCCGCGCTGTGGCTCTTATTGAATCCGTATCCGGCAAACTTCTCCAGCAGATCGAAAATCGAGTTCGCTTTCTTCTCGGAGATCTTGTTGGTCCGGTCGCAGCCTTCGATAAAGTTGGCGCGTTCTTTCGCCATCTTCTCGCGGTCCTTCTTGCCCATCGCGCGCCGGAGCAAATCGGCTTGGCCTAACGAGTACCCGCCCAGCCGGCTCGCGGCGGCCATGACCTGCTCCTGGTAAATCATCACGCCGTACGTATCGGCGCAGACTTCCTCGAGCAGCGGGTGCTCGTATTTGATCTTGGCCAGACCTTTCTTCCGTTTGATGTAATCCGGAATCAGATCCATCGGCCCCGGACGGTAGAGCGCGCTCAAGGCGATGATGTCGTCGATGGATTTAAAATCGAACTGCTTGCAGAAACCGGTCATGCCGCCTTCCAACTGAAAAATGCCGATCGTTTCCGCGCGGTTCAGCAGGGCGAAAGTCGCCGGATCATCCATCGGGATTTGTTCGAGCGAGAAATCGGGAACCCGCCCCCGAATGAGCTCGACCGCATCGTGGAGAACCGTCAGCGTCCGCAACCCAAGAAAATCCATCTTGAGCAGGCCGAGATCGTTCAGCGGACCCATGGGATATTGGGTAATCACTTCCTTTTCCTTCGGATC
>QHMY01000095.1:1069-20949 GCA_003218305.1 Verrucomicrobiota bacterium | reverse complement strand
TAACAAATTGAAGCGCAGGTTCAATTGCGGCGCGATCATCATGACGACCAGAAGGGCAATGATCCCGCCGACGACCCATTTCATCGAGAGGTCCTGATCCGTGCGCGGCGCGTTCTCGCGGGCGGAGCCGGAGCTGCGCAGATCGGCCAGCCCGCCTTTCAATCCATGCCAGATCAGCGGAATCGAACGAATGAGACTGATAATGCCGGCGGCGGCCACGGCGCCGGCGCCAATGTAGAGAATGTAGCCCTTCTGAATTTCCTCGACCGTCATTTGCGCGATCGCGTGCGCCGTTGGCGGTTCCGGCGGAAGGGGGGCGGCGGCCGTTGAGCCGAAATATTTGATCGCCGGAATCAGGACGAGATAAGAGAGGACGCCGCCACCCATCATGAGTGCGGAGATGCGTGGTCCGATGATGTAACCAACTCCGAGGAGGGCGGGATTGTTCTCGAGTGAAATGGATCCGCCCTCGAACGGCTTTCCGAAGATCTTCTCCGGCACTTCCTTCATGATTTTGAAGATCTGCAGCAGGCCATAGTAAAGGAAGCCGATGGCGAAGCCGCCGATAATGATCTTGCCGCCGCCGACCGCTTCGTCGGCCGCGGCGCGGGCCACGGCGTCGCCGGCATGGGCGGCATCGCGCGATTCTGGCGACGCGGCCGCCTTCAATACTTCGGCGCAGGCGGTGCCTTCCGGATATTTCAGGTGACCGTGCTGCTGCACGATCAGCGCGCGGCGCAGCGGAATCATCATCAGGATTCCAATCAGTCCGCCCAGAATGGCGACCAGCATGACGCGCGTGATCTCGAGGTCGAATCCGAGAATCATGATCGCCGGCATCGTGACGCCGAGCCCGAAGGCGATTGATTCGCCGGCTGAGCCGGCTGTTTGCACGATGTTGTTTTCGAGAATCGTGGTGTTCCGAATTTTGTTCTTCGAGATCCACGAGAGGAACCGAAAACAAGTGATGGAAAGGACCGCGACCGGAATCGACGCGCTCACGGTCAGACCAACCTTGAGGACGAGATAAAGGGAGGAGGCGCCGAAGACCATCCCCAGCAGCGTGCCGATGATGAGCGGCAGCGGCGTCAGCTCGCGCAGCCGCGCGCCGGGCGGAATGAACGGGCGGAAGCGAGCGAGGATTGGGTTGACCGGGGCCGGGCCGACGATGTCCGGAAATTCGTTGGGCGGATTGGACGGGTCGATGCTTGCCATGGAAATCCGAGCGGGCCTAGCGACTCACGCGTTTCACGCGGACCGCTTCGACGCCATTCCGAGGACCCATCGGTAAAGGATGAACGCGATCGCCGCGAAGGCGATGCCGCCCACGATTTTGCCCGCGGTCTCGTATCCCGCGCCGACCAGCGCCAGCGGGGCCGCGACGCCCGAGAACACGACGATGGCGGAAACGACTACGCCAATGATGCTTTCACCGACGATCAGACCCGAGGCGAGTAAGACGCCCAGGTCTTTCGTGGCTTTTGGTCGCGCCGTGCGGTCGGCGGCGCGGTCGAAGAACCAACCAACGATCGTGCCGACCACGATCATGAGTGTGCTCGCGGTCGGCAGATAAATCCCGAGTCCCACCGCGAGAGGCGGAACCCGCATGTTTTTCGTCGTTTTCGCCAGAATGGCGTCGAGCACGATGATGCCGATGCCGATGTAGATGCCCATCCGGATCAAGCTCCAATCGATATTCGCGGCAATGACGCCCTGGGCGAGCGATGAGATCAAGCCGGCTTGGGGAGCCGCGAGCGGATTGGGTCGTAACTCCGCGCCGGGTGCGCCGACGAAACCGTAGGCCTGGTTCACCAGATTTAGCACGGGCGGGATGACAACGGCCCCAGCCAGCACACCGATGATGAGGGCGACCTGCTGTTTCCACGGCGTCGCATCGACCAATTGACCGGTCTTCAAGTCCTGCAGATTGTTGTTCGCGATTGCGGCCACGTTGAAAATCACGGCGGTGGTAAAAAGCGCGAAGGCCATAAGCGCTTTGGTCGCGTCCGGTCCCACGTAAGGTTGCACGCCGAAGACGAGCAACAGCGCCGCGCCGATCACGACCAGGATGCCGATGCCGGAGAGCGGACTGTTCGATGAACCAATCAGCCCGGCCATATAACCACAGACCGCCGAGACGAAGAAGCTCATCAAGAAAACATAGAAGACGCCGCCGATGACTAGCGTCCACAAATGCGAGCCAAGCCCGCTCGCGTTGGCGAAGGAGCCGAGGACCCAACCGATCGGAAGCATGCAAACCAGCGTGATAATAGCGACGATGCCGATCGGGATGTCGCGCTCGGTGATGGGCAGCGTATCCGCCTGGCCAGCCTTGCGCGCGCGCGAAGCGGCCATCGCGCCGGCCAGGCCGCTGACCACAGGCTTGATTAACTTGAGCAAAGTCCAAATGGCCGAGACCCCGATCGCGCCCGCGCCGATGAAGCGCACTTTGGTTCTCCAGGTGGTTACGGCGAGTGTGCCGACCGCAGTCACGGTGTCGCCGCTGAGCGCGGAATAATAGGGCACCAGCCAGCCCCACCCGATGGTGGCCCCGATGAGCATGGCGATGCCGACGGACAAGCCACAAAGATGACCGATCGCGAGCAGCGCAAACGACAGGTTAAAATCATAACCGCTGACCGCGCCGCGCTTCCCGATTCGGAAGGTTTCCGCGACGTCCTCGGCGAAGATTTGGGTCTTAACGATAAGGAAAAACCCCGCGGCCACGATGGAGCCCCACAGCACCGCGCGGAGACCCGCGCGACTATGCTCTGCTTCAGCTGCGTCTGCCTTGTCCCCGCCGCTTCCGACCTTCAACACCTCGGCGCAAGCCACACCTTCCGGATAGGGCAGGTCCGAGTTGGTAACTAACGCACGCCGCAGCGGGATCGAATACATCACGCCGAGAATTCCGCCGAGAGCGCAGATCAAAAACGAAACCCAAAACGGAAACCCCGTCCACCAACCGATCATGATCAAACCGGGCAGAACGAAGATGATCGACGATAACGTGCCCGCCGCCGAAGCGACGGTTTGCACGATGTTGTTCTCCTGGAGAGTGGCATTCTTGAAATTGCGCAGGATCGCCATCGAGATCACCGCGGCCGGAATCGAGGTCGAAAAGGTCAGACCGGCCTTGAGGCCGAAGTAAACGTTGGCCGCCGTGAAGACCAACGTGATAACCACGCCGACAATCACCCCGCGGACGGTAAGTTCAGGACGTTTTTTCTCGTCGAGGTCGAGGATAACGGGCGGCGGATTTCGTGGGTCCATGTTTGGCGTCCAGATAGGAATTTTGCTGGCGGCGAATGGTTACGCTTGCCGGAGCAAAGCGATTCTCCACGGGGAATGCAATCGCAAAGATTGTGCAGTGGGATCGATGCGTGGATGGTTCGTCGTGCGAATTCCGATCGCGCTCGTCCTGGGAGCGGCTTTGTTTTGTTCTTCGGCGAATGCGTTTGAAAGCGCCTTCTGGGTCTGGCAGAGAAACGAACCGTTATCCGACCCGGAGCGCGCCGAGCTTTCCGCCCAGGGCGTGCGCACGATCTACTGGCAGGTGGGTGAGCTGGAGAATGTCGGGGAAACCTGGCGCTGGAAAGCGCGGTTCGCGCTCCCGCGAACTGGTTCCGGGGAACTACGCTGCGTCCCGGTCGTTCGTTTGGAATCGCGCGAGCGATCGCCATTTGCGACAAGATCGCTCGAGGCCCTTCTCAGCGCGCTCTCCCCGGTGACGAAGGGCGCGGACGAATTGCAAATCGATTACGATGCGCCGGATCGCCTGGTCGGAGAATACGCGGGCGCGCTCAAGAAAATCCACGCGCTGGTTCCGAAGCTCGGCATTACCGCGTTGCCGGGATGGAGTCGAAGCGCGGTCTGGCGTGTTCTGGAAGGCAGCGTCGATGAGCTGCTACCGATGCTCTATGACTTCGAGCCGGACCCGGTTATCGAAGGCGCGGCCCCGTTGCCGCTGCTCGATCCGGAGAAACTGGAGAGGTCGCTGGCGGCATGGAGTCAATGCCAGATAGCGTGGCGCGCGGGTCTGCCGTCGTTTGCGCGGGTTACCCTCTTCGATCCGTCCGGAAAATCGCGCGGGCACATTCGCGAGTGGAGTTGGGACGCCCTCGGTTTCAATAAATCGCTCGGCACGCTTCGCCCGACCGGGCTCGGGGTGACCGTCTTCAAGGCGAGCGCTGCGACCCGGGTTACGAACACGCCCGTAAAAGTGGATCAATTGCTGGCGGTGAGATGGCCTGATCGCGCCGGTCTGGCTCGAGTGATCGACCAGGTGAAGAAAACGAATGCGCGCGGGCTGGTCTTTTTCCGGTTGCCCGACTCAACCGCTCCGAGCGGATGGTCGCTGCGGCAGCTAGGGCATTTGGATGCGACGCCGCGGCTCGTTCTGCGCAAGGCGGGAACACCGGCTCAACTCGAGCTGGTGAACGAGAGCGATGCGGACTTGGAGCCGCGGCTCTCCGGCGCTGAGGGGAAAGGCGAGCTCGACCGCGGCTATGCGTTGGAACTTGATGCGTCGGCGGCAGTTTTTCGCGATGCGCCGGAAGGGGATTTTTGGCGGGTGGTGGGGCAGGGCGATCCGGAAAACGCGCCGCGCAGCGTGGCGGTGCCGCTGGCGACGCGCCTGACCTTCTGGTTCAGTCACCTGCGGGCCCGGCAATCCCTGCGCACTGGAATGATTCAACTCGCGCCGGGCGCAAACTTTGATCAGATTCGTTACCGCGTTCGGAACGCACCTGGAGATCCCGTATGGAAAAATATCGACGAATGATTCTTCGCGCCGCGCTGGCGCTGCTGTTTTTGGTCGCGCCCTGCCGGCCTCTTTTCGCCACCGGCGGCGATTCCTTTGACGCGCCCGCGCCCTCGGTGGGCGATGCGCTCGATTTCCTGCCGGGCAAATCGCTCGGTGAAATTTTTCTCGAGACCGCCCCTCCTTCGACCGACAAAGAGGCGCCCGATTTCGACGCGGAAGTTCTGAAGGTCTCGCAGCGTCTCCGGAGCGAGCCGGTTCCGCCTTTAGTCGCTGTCGTGGACGGTTTGTTGGCGCAGGCGCGCCAGCATTACTCGAGCGGAGGAGACTGGTGCAATCTTCTCCACGATGTGAGAGACGCGCTGACAGGGTCGGCCGAGAACAAGAACGCGGCGGCGGATTACATCAAATGGCGCATCGAGAACAAGAGCCTGCTCATGACGTCAGCGAAAAGCGACAAGTCGGAGGACGAAAAGGATTCGGCGAAATCGGCCGAACCCGGGGAGGATCTGGAGCAAAAGCTAAAGAAAGCGTCTGGTCCGCTGAAAGCGCACTGGCTCTATCTGATTGGTGCTTCGCTCTACAAGAATGGCGATCGCGAGGAATGCCTGCCGTGGTTCGAGCGGGTGGTGAAGGAATTTCCAAAGCATCCCCGCGCGGAGATTGCGCTTTTCATGCAGGCGCGCTGCGCGTTTTCGGAATCACGCCGTGGGATCGAGGCGATGGACAGTCGGTCGGAAGAGGAAACGAAAGGGCGCGCGCCCGTCCGCAAAAAAGCCGCGGAGGTATTCGAACGTTATCGCAAACAATATCCGAAGGGACGCTTTGAAGCGGACGCACTCGGCTGGCTGGGCGCGCTTGCTTTCGACGGCGAAGATTATCTGAAAGCGCTCGAATATTACATCGCCCAGGCGGAAACGCCGGGACATCCCGAGACGATCAAGTCGGCGGCGTTCATGTGCGAGAAATGTCTGGTGCGCGTGGCAGAGAAACCTGAAAGCGGAGCACTTTTCGCGTTGATCGCCCGGCATCCCCGCATCGCCATGGGATTCACCTATCTTGTCCTGAGCGCTCCGGAAGCGAAGAATTACGATGGCGAGTACGATAAGCCGGCGGACGTCAGGAAATGGCGCAAAACCATCCTTCCTCGGATCGCGGCGGAGGTCGCGAAGCAAAAGCAAATCTACCAGGCGGGCGACTGGCAGCCGCGATATCTGGCCATGCTGGCCCAGGCGGCGAGCGCTGCCGGAAACCAGGAGCAGGCCTTACAGTTAACGAATCTGGCGCCCGCTGAACTCGAGCGCAGCGACGATCTCCTGATGGTACGGGCCCTGGCGTTTCAACGCGCGGGCAAAGCCGCGGATGCCATCCAGACGTATCAAAAGTTTCTCGGCAATTTCCCCAAGTCATCCATGGCCCCTGGCGTGCGACTGCGCCTGGCCTTCGCCTTGCAGGATAATCATCAGGCGGGCGGCGCCCTGGTCGAACTGAAGCGTTTAATCACCCCACCGGTGAGGAACGACGTGAAACCGGAAACGAAAACCGAGGAAGGCGATGATTCGAAAACGGAGGAGGAGACGGAGACCGAAGCCGAAACGGACGCCGCCGACAACTCCAATACGCTGGAGTTCGATAGCGGGCGTTATACATCCGGCGAGACCTACCCGGCGGGGGAGGACGAGTGGGACCTGAAGACAAGCTCGGTCTATCCGAATATCACCGGCGCGGACTTGGACCAGATCCAGCAGACGATCGATACACTTCTGAATTTCGCGCCGCTCCCGGAACTGGCCACGGCGGTGGACGACCCCAGCTTCGATGACGCCGGCAAAAAGGAGCTTCGCTCTGTCATCGCGCAACGCTATCTGGCTCAGGAAAATTTCGCCGAAGCGAAAAAGTTCATGGCGCCGGACGAGTTCCAGCGGACTGCGGCGAATCTCGAAACCCTGACCAAAGCCGCGGCCGGACCGCCGCAGGAAAAAGCGGAAAGCATGATGGCGCTCGGCAACGCCTGGGCCGAGGCCCGGGGCAAGCTTTTGCGGGCGCCGCTCGATACCAGGGTGCATTTTCTCAAGCGCTATGACGGATTGGACGCGACACACCGTCGGGCGAACGGACGATCACTGGGTCTCAAGAACGTCGATCCTGAGCTGGAGGAGCGAGATGAGTTGCGTCATGCCTCGCGCTGGTGGTTGAACGCGGCGCGGGCCCGGCCCGGAACTCCGCTCGGGGCGCAGGCGCGCTGGAAGTCGCTCGAGACAATGCCGAAAATTGCGGCAGCCTCGGAATATGCGGAGGAGTTGGCCCGCGAAATAAAGGGTGAAGCAGTTTCGCGGGAGATTTACGAGAGGTTGCGCAAAGAGGCTCCGGATTCGATCGAAGCCAAAAAGCTCGCGGCCTATTGGAGTTTTCCGCCGTTGGCCAAACCAGACGGCCAGGACTATTACGATTCAACAGCCGCCCGGCGCGACGCGAATATTCTCGGTTACCCCTTCGACGATTTCGGGGCCTTTGCCCAGGAATCTTCGGAAGCCGAAACGACCGATCTGGCCAGTCGCATTGTTTTATTGCCGGAGAAGGCTTCGAGCGCGAGCCCCGCGACGATGGCCACGGAGATTCGTGAGCTCGACCTGCAGATTCGAAAAGACATCACGGAGATTGGCGACGCCATTACGGCGAACTTTTTGGACGATCTCGCGCAGTTTGTCACCGAACCAAATATCACGCAGGAGATGATGAAAATTTACGTCGGAATCCGGTTCGGCGTGCTGGTGAGTAATGGTTTCGGCCCATCAGACGCAACCCCGAATGCGCCCAAGAAGACCGATGACCAGATTTCTGCAGAGATCGATGCCGCGCTAAATAACCCAATCATGCAGCCGGTCGCTGATTACCTGGAGTTCAGCCGGATTGGCCTGAAGGCGGGAGATCGGATTACGGTGGAGACGGATCTCCCGGATCCGAAAGAGGATAACGGGAAGAGCACCTACGTTTCGCGCGATCATGCCGGCATGGAAAAAATGGCGCGGGATTTTCTGAAGAAATACCCGCGCAGCCATAAACGCGAAGCGGCGCTTTTCGTGATTGCGCGTTCGGTCCAGGCGCTGTCGCGGCCTTTTGTCTGCAACGTGGCGGTCGATGTTCCGGGTAGCACACCCGACGACCAGAACTACGACATGGTCCAGAAATCCTACCAGCGAGAGGCGTTCGATCCGAAACGGGTGCTCGGAGCTTTGGATGACTACGACCGCGAATTTCCCCAGGGCCGTTACGCGGCTGAAAACCGCAACCTGCGCGCGATGACGCTTTGGCGGATGCATGATTGGGGCCCGACGCTCGACCTGACCCTGGCGCAATTGGAAAACAAATCGAAACTCGATTTGCGACCGGAGGCGGCGGTGCGCCTGGCAAATATTTTCGCCGATCTCGCGCAAGCCGAGTACCGCGCGGACTTGATCGCGGCCATCCGGTCGCGGCCTCCGGCTATGCTTCGATTAAAGGCATTTCTCGGGAAAGGCCCCAACGATCGCTCCCATCCGCTCCGCTACCTGGGGAGTTATCTGAACGACCAGCTGAAACTAAGCGGCGTCGCAAGTAACTGAACGCCCCTGACTGGACGGGCCAGGCCGTTACTTTCCTGATTTGCCCGCGTCCGACTTCGGTTTCTCGAGGCTATCTGTGGTATCGGCTTTTTTGAAAACGGTTTCGAAAACCGCGGCCAACATTTCGATAGCCTTTTTCGAGAATAATCCGGTCAAGGCAGCAAAGGCATAGATGCCAATAAGGTTCAGGCTTTCCGTCGGAGTGCCGCTCTTAGTGGTACCCGCCGGGTTCAGAACACCGACTCGGAGGAGAAGGTAAATTACTGGCGCCAGCGCTGCGCCTTGGAAGGGGATGAGAAGATAATAAATGATCCAGCTCTTAAGGAGTTGGCGGGCGCCAACGAAGTTGGCCATCGAACTTGCCACATGGAGAAAGCCGCCCAGCGCTCCCATCAGGATCACCATCCAGAGAACCGCCTGCTCTGTGACCTTCCCGGGTATATCGCCAGGTTTTTTGGGCTCGCTTATGGTGGTGGCGGATGAAGAAGGAGGTATGGGGCTTGCGGCCGTGGTGACGGCGTCCACTGCTGGTGGAGTTGGGCTGGAGGTGAGATCGGCTCCCTCTTTGGGACCGGGGGACGGCCTCGGGAGCTGGGCAGTCGCGATAGCCTTCGCAGTCGTGGCTGACTCTGATTCGGTCGTGAAGTCCAAGATTCTCCTGGTCCCTGCGGTGGCCGCTTCCCATTCATGACAAATGAGACCCAAGTCTAGGAGCAGGCCCAGGATCGCCACCAGCGTCAACACCATGATCGCGCTGTTCGAAGCATAATCCTTGTGCATGAAGCTTCGCGGATCTTCAGGTCCGTCAGTTCCCGGCCAGGGCCCGAGCAGGTCTCTTTTGAGGCTCGAGAGCTTGGCCTCTATCGCCGTTTGCTGTGGTTCGGTGAGCGCCTTCCAGGCTTCTCGGTCGAAACGATCGTTGGAGAGAATCCCTGTCGTCGCGTCGTCGTACCGGGTCTTGAGCTTGGCCTGATCGATCAGAGTTCCTTCCGCGGTCCTTCTGAGTTCGCCGATTTCGCGAACCAGGATCGCGATTGCGTCAGCTGAAAGATCAGGGGGACGATCGGCCATGGGAGGACGATAAGATGAGAGATTTTCCAACGAAAAGACAAGGACAAAATCGCGTAGGAAAGGGTACCGCTCGCCGCGAGGTTGCGGCCTTTGTCCGCCAACATTCCAGAGGGCAGAGATTACCTTGCCCGAGGGTATTGGCTCATTTTGAATTCATTTTCTGACAATAGCCCAGGGTTTTAACCTTGGGCTTCCTGGTAATAGAGTTCGAAGTCCCTTGGGGACGGTAGAACCGGTTCTCTTCCTCCGCGCTCCTGTCGTCCCTCACGGGACTCAATCTCTTGATTACCGATTTTCCCAGCGTTAAAACGCTGGGCTATTTTCAGCAAACACGAAAGCCAATACGACCATTTATCCCCACGAGTTTCCAAACTGGACCACTCTGCCCGAGACCTGATTCTGGTGGGCCTGGCTCTCTCAAGCGCCGCACTCGACCGAAAGCGCCTCTTTGCACTTTCCGCCGGAGCAGTCGTAGATCGTCGTCGCGGCGCCTTCGTAATAATGGGAGTGGACGATGACCTCGAGTTTGCCGTCTCCGTTTAGATCGAGCACGGCTGGAATCTCGTAGACATTCGGGGCGTTGGATTCCTCTTTCTTGTAAACTTCGCCGGCGACGAACTCTGTCTCCACCTTTCCCGCCACTACGCGGCGGAGAAGCACCATGGAATAACTGCCGCGTGTCGGGGATTCCATGGGGACGTCATTATCTTTGGTGAAGTAGTTTGTCGCGCTGATCAAGACCTCCTCTTCGCCGTCGCCATCGAGGTCCACGCGCAGGATTCGCGTAATCTTCACCTTCGGATCGCTGATCTGGCGGGACTCCAGGAATTCGCGCACGGCATCGACATAGACCTGCTGGGTCGTGTCAGCGCTTTGCGACTTCCGGGGCAGGGCGTTCCAGGGCGCGCTCAGAGCGATCACGCCCTCCTTCGACTTTGGCGAAAGCGATACCGTCAGGGTATCGGGACAGGGTTCATCGACAGATTTCGGTTTGCCTGCCGTGACTTTGCCAGCCTCCTGGCTCAGCCCAAAAACGCGAAGCGGCGTGTTCCCCTTCATCGATTTGGCTGCTTTCTCCGCCTTGACCCATTTGCCATCAGCGCTGCCGCCGAAGAGGTAGCCGGTGTCCATTTCGACAATTGGATGGAGATCGGCGGCGCTCGCAGCCGCCGACAGGAGAAGCAGAATAGCGAGAGGTTTCATACGCGTTGCTTTATTTCGCGCGCTTCAGGCGGTAACCGTCCGCCTCAGCACCATAGCCGCTGGAGTACTCGACCAGGCCAACTCCTTTCTTCCAGACCACTTTTGTGAAGTGGCCGGAATTATGGCTCGAGAGATAAACGCAAAGATCGCCTTTGACCTCGATTTCTGTCTTCCAAGGCCGATCTTCGTGCACCGAGACCCCTTTCGCGATGCCATACACATGGCCCGGCTCGAACTCGGGCGGCTCCGCCATGGCCGCGATCTTTTTCGCGGCCGCCTCATTGTCTTCTTCATTCAGCAAGACGATTCGCTCATCGGTTACGATGAAATATCGCGAAGGGATCTCGCGTTTCTTCGCGGCCTTCGATTTCAGATCCGCAAACTCCACTTTGAAGATCGCGCCCCAGGCCGTCGCGGCCAGGCGTGTGGTAATCACGCGCGCCGTGAGTGGAATCTCTCGCCCTTTGATTTCCTCGCTCCATTCTGTGCCGCGAAACTGAGCCGAAACCGGCCGATCGTTCGGCGCATTGAGGAACGGATTGGTCGCGTAAGTCTCCGAGGCCAACAAGATCGACAACAGCACGATGGTGACTTTCCGGATGGGCATGGGGCGGACCTTAACAACGCCGGACCCGGGAATGCACGTCCGAAATTCAAGAGCCAGTCGGCGTCGCCAGCGCTCCACTAAGTCTTATTTAGCCAGCAGCGCGATGGCGGTCTTCGCCACCTCCGCCACGAGCTTTTCGCGCGCTTCCGGTGTTTCTGACGGGTCGACGGTGTAGATGGCGAGAAAGATCGGTCCGCCGCCTGGAGGACGCACAATAGCGATATCATTCGTGGCGCCGTCGCCGCTCCGGCCGGTCTTGTCGC
Organism: Verrucomicrobiota bacterium; assembly: GCA_003218305.1. Lineage (GTDB taxonomy): Bacteria > Verrucomicrobiota > Verrucomicrobiia > Chthoniobacterales > UBA10450 > AV80. The sequence goes on along the minus strand of QHMY01000095.1, from coordinate 9,441 downwards.
CCACCTGCCAATCGCTGGGGAGAGCCGCCCGAATCAACTTTGAGCCCGTTTGGTTTTGTCGCATCCAACCCTCAAGCTTTGTTCGCGACGCGGTCGTCAGGAAATCCGAGGTCAACAACCGTTGAAGGTCGGCGCACATGGCGGCGGGTGTAGTCGTGTTGTCGTCCTGACCCGGTTTCGCGACGTTGAGCTCGGGCTCGGTCTGGTCGAGCCGGGTGAATTTATCGCCCAGGCTCCGCGCTAATTCGGTCACCTTCTCTGGCCCACCTATCGACTCCAGGAGCAGGTTGGCGGCAGTGTTATCACTCTGCTCGACCGCGGCTGCACAAAGCGTCTCCAGGGTCAGGCCGCCTTCTTTCACATGCGCGCGGGTGACGGGCGCATAGGAGAGAAGCTGCGCCTCGCCGTAGGTAACAAAATGGTCCAGCTTCTCCTTGTTTTCGTCGACCCGTTTCAAGACCCCGGCGGCTGCGAGGACCTTGAAAGTGCTGCACATCAAGAACCGTTCTTCGGCGCGGTAATCGACCCGGCGATTTGTTGAAAGATCGACGGCGGCGACGCCGATGCGTGACTTCGTTCGAGTCTCGAGCTGGGCAAAATTAGCATTGCCACTTTCTTTCGGGTTATCTGCCGTCGGAGCTGTCCGGCCGAGGAGCGTGACTAACAGAAGTGCCAGCAGCCATCGAAGAAAAATGCGATTCATGGAAAGGTGGAATGAGAAGGCCTTACGATCACTGCTCTTTGAGCCAGTGCAAAATGCTGGCGATGACTTCGCTCCGAAGTTAGGCCCCGCACGCGACGGAAGGAACCGCTTTGCATTTTCCGCCGGAGCAGTCGTAGATCGGGGTCTCCGCGCCTTCGTGATAATGTGAGTGGACGATGACCTCGAGCTTGCCGTCTCCGTTTAGAAAGGTTTGGATCGACTTTTATGAAATGGAGAAACGCGTTTGTTGGGTTATTGCTGCTTTCTCTCCACGTTTCGGCAGAGAACGGGGCTGACACTTCGTTCACGCAAGGGCTGGCCGAGGCGAAGCGTCTTGCCGACACCGATGCCGGAAAAGCTTACGACGGGGAGTTCGCCAAAGTCGTCGCGCCGCGATTCAGCGATATTGTCAGCGCTTGCACCAAGAATCTCGGACCGAAGATTAACTTTCAGGTTGTCTTTGTATTTGCGGCTGATGGTCATGTGCAGCAGGTGCTGACTCAAGGCGACCAGCCGGCCGCGGCATGTGTGGGCGATAAGTTGCGCGATCTGCGATTGTCCGCTCCTCCCCGCGCAGATTGGCCAGTGCAATTGTCGGTTAACATCAGCCCGGACAATGCTCCGCGAGTGGCTTTGTACGACGCGAAGTTCGCGGCCGACAGTTTGCAGTACAGCCGCGATTTTTATTCGAAGGTCCATTTTGTTGCGATCGCAGATATCTCGTTTGGTCCAGGCGGCACTGTGCAATTCAAGTACGACCGTTATCCAAATGGGGGCCCGGAACGAATTCAGGCTGGCGACGGAGAGTTCGTTCGGAAGAATGGAAAAGCCTGGCTTAGGTCGAATGATTGGGGCGAAACCGGCAAACCGGTTGACGCGCAAACATCCCAGCGCTTGAACAATTGGATCGCCCTGATCGACGCGCGATTGAAGGGCGAGCCGGCCTCGAATGATCCGAGCGAGGGTGCGACGGTCATGAAATCTCTGGGGAGAGAAGATAAAGGCGAGCGCGAGGAATTTGTTTTTGAAGAATCAAAAGAAAAGCCGAAAGCCAAATCCTACCCGCACATCAGTTTCGGACGATTCAAGAACGCACAGGATGAGCAGGTGTTGCTCTCGCATTTTTCCGGGACGATGCGACTCGGCCAGCGCGAAGCGACGGTGAAGATTAGTTTTAGCCACCTGGTGGCGGTGAACATCCAGGAGACCGTCGCCGGGTCGCCGTCGCCTGCAACATCGCCGGAAGGTGGAAAATCTGAGGCTGCGGTGAGCCTGCTGGACGGCAAGCTCAGGCTCGATATCCCTCCGGATTTCGTTCGCGATCCCGATGATCCTAAAACGCCGAAAACGTTGGCTAAATTTTCCCGCCAGGATGGAGCGTGGGGAGAAGTCTTGCGCGGAACCCACGGACTCACACCGGAGAAACTCGATGATTATTTGAAGATGCGGGTAGCCGAGTATTCGAAGGGCTTTAGTTGGCTGCCGAAGGATGCGCATCTTCAGTGGTTGCGTAAAGAAATCGTCGTCATCGAGGGACGCAAATGGGCCGACTGGCGTTACGTCCCGATATTAAAAGGAAAAAAAGATTACCGAAACAGTCCCGTTTATACGCGTTTCCTCACCACTTCTTACAAAGGGCAGCTTCTCGAGATTACCTTCACGACCAACTTGACCACCGAACCCGAGTTGAAACAGGAGATCGACCACATCATGGACTCGGTGCACTTGGAAGAATGAAAAGACATTCTGGACAGCGCCGAAGCGCAGCTGCTACATCTGTTTGTATGACTCGCGTCCGGATTTGGCTGATCGGAGTTTCGATTGCGTTGGTCGTTCAGAGCGCGTCTGCGCAGACAGACTTTTCGGCGTTCTGGAAGAAGTTCAGCTCCGCGGTCATTACTGGCGACAAAGCGACAGTTTCGGAGATGACGAAATTTCCGACCTCGATGCCCTATGGGGTAAAAGCGGTGAAGACCAAATCGGACTTACTGCGCCGTTACGATGAAATCTTCAATGGCGAGGCAAACGCCGCGCGATGTTTTAAGAACGCGGAACCGCGAAAAGAATCCGGCCGATATGAGATCTACTGCCCGTTCAAGGCGACCCCGAACGACAAGGAAAACGCGCCCATCCGCTTTGTGTTTGAACTGACCAAGAGCGGTTGGAAATTTGCCGGGCTCGACAACATCAATGAATAATCGCCGGCCGGTGTGCTGTCTTTGAAGACCTCATCGGCCAACGACGGCACCGCGGTTTTCCTCTCCTTTTGCAGCCATGAGGGGAGCCAATGTCAGAGTCAGGAATAACGGGAGAAATCTCATCGAATGTTGCCGTAGCCGTGGCTCGCTGTGATGGCAAACGCGAATTGCCGAATTGACAACGCACGTCCGGTTTTTCGACGATCTGACCATGATCTCGCGATTGCTGCTGTGTTTGCTCATCTGCGTCTTTTCGTCGCTCCTGGTCAGGGCCGAGGAATCCGCGAATTGGGAGAAAATTACCGCTCTCTCGCCCGACAAGAAATTTGCCATGCGGATCGTGTGCGACAGCAAACCGGACGATCCGGAAAAGATCGATGCCGGCTCAGTCAAAGCTGTCCAGATAGTATCGTTGCCTGGAAAAGAAGTCGTCAGTTCTTTGTCGGCCGGAGAATACGACGGTTTTCGGCTGATTTGGTCGAGCGACTCGAAATGGTGCGCCTTCTACTCCATGTCCGGTCCACGGGTCGGCGACACCAGCGTCTATCGCCTCCAAGGCGATAAATTCGTCATGCTTGAGGCCGAGCAGATGAGCGTCGAAGTCAAAGGCGATGCGCGCAACCAGTACATCGAGCCGGTCCGCTGGTTGAAACCGGGCACCCTGGTCCTCAAACAATTCACCATATTTCGCGGCGGCGGCGATTCGACGGTTCAATTTACCGTCCGTTTCGATGACAGCGGAAAATTCCACGTTATTAGCCAGAAGAAATCGGGCTAGACGAGAGCGATGAAATCGCGAGGCGGCCCTACTTCGCCTGGATAAGCAAGGTCGGTCGGCTCGAGAGTGTTTCGGACCACGCCTTGGCGCGGTGGTCGCTTCTTTCCCACGCGAGCTTGTGTGGATCTTTTATCCACTCCTTGCCGCCAGAGTTTCCCTGGAGAAAGGCCGCCATTTCTTTTTCGGAAAGCTTGCCGCGATCCGCCCGAGAGTAAGCTTCGGCGATGCTGTGACCCTTTTGAAATTGGACCAGAGCAATATATTCCCCGCTTGGGTTCTTGTACATGTTTGTTGTCACGCCCTCTTTATCCGGCGTGCCGGGGTCAATGGACTTTCCGAAAAGCGCGCTGACTTGCTCCTCGGTCTGGCCGAGGCGCGCAAAGGCCTGGCCGCTCAAGCCAAGCATGATCGTGGCTGCTAGCATCAGGATGTGTTTCATAGTGATCCTCGAATCTGCTCGATCTTAATGTGGGAACGACTTGGATGTCGATCTCGGGTAGTCGCTCAGTTTGAGACTCCTGGAGAACATATAGAGGTATTCGCCCCACTGTTCGCTGAAAATAGCCCAGCGTTTTAACGCTGGGAAAATCGGTTGATCAAGAAATTGAGTCCCGGTAGGGACGACAGGAGCGCGAGAAAAGAAAAACGGTTCTGCCGTCCCCAAGGGACTTCGGACGCTGTTGCCAGGAAGCCCGGGGTTAAAACCCTGGGCTATTTTCAGAAGGCGAAGTCAAAATGAGCTAATACCCGATCTCGCTATGCCCGTCGCTCAGCGATCACTGCAAAAAGCTCAGTCACAGTCCGCACCCAACGGAGAGCGCAGCTTCGCACTTTCCACCGGAGCAGTCGTAGATCGTTGTCTCCGAGCCTTCGTAATATTGGGAGTGGACGATGATCTCGAGCATGCCGTCTCCGTTTAGGTCGAGCACGGCCGGAACCTTGTAAACATACGCGGGGCTGGATTCATCCTTCACGTAAAAGTCGCCTGCGATAAGTTCCGTCTGCACCTTTCCCGCCACTACGCGGCGGAGGAGCACCATGGAGTAGCCGCCGGGTACAGCTGTGTCCATGGGTGGCTCATCATGTGGATAATTCGTCGCGTTGATCAGCATCTCCTCTTCGCCGTCCCCATCCAGATCCACGCGCAGAATTCGCGTGATCTTCACCTGCGGATCGGTCACGCGGCGGGACTCCAGGAATTCGCGAACCGCATCGACAGAGACTTGCTGGGTTGGGTCGGCGATTTGCGGTTTGCGAGGCAGAGCGTTCCAGGGCGCGCTCAGCGCGATTACGCCATCCTTCGACTTTGACGGTAGCGACACCTCCAGCATGTCTGCACACACTTCCGCCTCGGCAGGTTTCGGTTTGCCTCCCGTGGCCTTGCCAATCTCCTGGGTTAGCCCAAAGACGCGAAAGGCGGTGCGCCCCTTCATCGGTTTGGCTGCTTTCTCTGCCTTGATCCATTTGCCATCCGCGCTGCCGCCGAAGAGATAGCCGGTGTCCACTTCGACAATCGGGTGAAGGTCGGCGGCCATCGCAGTCGCCGAGAGTAGCAGCAGCAGGCCGACACACTTCATGTGCGCCGCTCGTTGTCCGCTGCTACGGATTGTCGCGACCAGGGGAGTGGCTAAGAGCAGCGCGAAGAGCTTCAGAGTCGACACCTTAGCGCTTCTTTTTTTTGGCACCGGCAATGCGAGCAAACTGCGCGGCCGGGTTCCAGTTTGCAGGCTTGGTTTGCTCGCTCGACCACTTCATTCCACCCTCCCGCCAGGTCTCGCGCCATTGTTCGTAGGACAAACCTTGATCGTCGTCCGTCACGCCAAATTGAAATCCGCAGCTCGGACAAATCTCATAGGAACCACCACTGCGTTTGCTTCGCGGCGCGTCGCGCAGGTCGGGGTAGCCACAGACTGGGCAGGTATGCTTCATCTTTATCTCCACGTTTTCAGATCGATGCTGCGGCCGGGCTGTCGCATGAAGTAATCGCGGCTTCCCGGCTTGAAGAAGGTCTTGGTTGTGCCGTCGCGATTGTAGGCCGCAAACGCGCCGCTCTTTGGATCAAACACTCGCAATATTCCGTCCTGGTCTTGTTTCGCCGGCAATCCTTCTTCTTTCGCCCGTTGCAAAAACTCCCAGGCCATGCGCGCGTAATCCTCCGGATTCTTTGCCCCGAAGTCGCGCCCATGTCGCGCAAAATGGTCCGGAAGCGACGCTACGTTAGCCCAGGTCATCCGTGCCGGCGGTGGAGGTTTTGCAACAGACGACGAGGTTGTTGTCGCGGATGGTAGCCCCTGGGAAGCATTGGAATCGTGGAGCGAGAAATTCTTGGAACCCAACCACAAGCGCGCCGTGCCGAATGTAGCGGCGTAAGTCACGTTCGGCCGCAGGCCCGCAACCGTGATCGCATGTTCCGTGGTAGGCATCGAATCCGTGGGCTCGCCGACGAGAGCGTTCGGAGAAATCTTCAAGCGAGTTCCGGTTGGAACATCCGTCTTCCAATGCAGGGTGGCAGAATTGCCGACAATCTCGACCCGCGCTTCACCGACCAATTGCGTCGCCTGCGCGAGCGAAGCCGCTACCGCAAACGCCGCGACAAGAACTGGAAGGCGTCTCACGCGCGCCGTTCTTTGATCGACTGCAGCATGTCGGCAATCACGTCGCTACGGGGCTTCGCGCCGAGGTTGCCTTGGCCGTGGACGCGGAGGCTGACAGCGTTGGCTTCCATGTCGCGACTGCCGATGACGAGCATGGTGTGGACTTTCATCTGCTCGGCATTCGCGATCTTGGTTTTCATGTGATCGCTGCTGGCGTCCAGTTCGGCGCGGACTTGATGAGCGCGTAGTTCGGATTGAATCGCGCGGGCGTATTCGAGTAGCGGAGCTTCGTCGCCGATGGGGAGGATACGGACCTGTTCGGGAGCGAGCCAGAGAGGGAAGTTGCCGGCGTAGTGTTCGATGAGGAAGCCGATGAACCGCTCGTGGGTGCCGAGCGGGGCGCGGTGGATGCAGAGCGGCGTTTTCTCGGTGTTGTCGCGGTCTTTGTAAACGAGGCCGAAACTCTTCGGCTGGGCGAAATCGACCTGGTTGGTGGCGAGGGTGAATTCGCGGCCGATGGCGCTCCACACCTGGACGTCGATCTTCGGCCCGTAGAAAGCGGCTTCGTTTGGCACTTCGACGTAGTTGATGCCGCTGCGCTGGAGGACGCTGCGGACCATCTCCTCAGTCTTGAGCCAGAGTGGGGAGTTATCCACGAATTTCTGGCCGAGCTTGGCCGGATCGTGGGTCGAGAAGCGCATGACGTATTTCTCGATGCCGAAGAGCTTGAAATACTTCACATACATCTCGTTCACGGCGAGGAACTCCGTTTCGAACTGGTCTTCGGTGCAATAGATGTGGGCGTCGTTCATCTGAAGCGAACGGACGCGCATGAGGCCGAAGAGTTCGCCGCTCTGCTCGTAACGGTGACAAGTGCCGTATTCGGCGAGGCGCAATGGCAGGTCGCGATAGCTGCGGGGGATCGCATCATAAAGTTTGTGGTGATGCGGGCAGTTCATCGCTTTCAGGTAATAGCGATCCGGATCTGGTACCAGCGCCCGTTGAATGACTCCCAGTAATCGCTCGTCATCACTGAATCGCTTGAATCGCTCTTTGATCTCAGCTGGAGCAGCATCGAGCCTTCGTTGAATCAGACTCACAATGTCGGCTTGCGGCATCTTCGTGCGAAAGACTTGCGCGACATCAGGCAGAATGATTTTCGCTAGTTCCCTGTACATCTCATCAGTGGCTTGTTTCTGACCAATCTCGAGAAGGTGATTGATTCCTTCCGGTTGAAGCTCCATCGGCGGAAACATCGAGTCGGCGTAATAGGGAAGATGGCCGCTCGTTTTATACAATGATTCGCGCGCCAGGTTTGGAGTCCGCACACGCACGTAACCTCCCGCAAACTCCGTTTCCTTGGCGAGCTTCTCCAGTTCCTCTATGATCGCCGTTCCGCGCGGGAGCCAGAGCGGGAGGCCGGGGCCGACTTGGTCGTCGAAGGTGAAGAGTTCGAGTTCTTTGCCGAGCTTGCGATGGTCGCGCTTCTTCGCTTCCTCGAGCATGGCGAAATACTCATCGAGCTGGGTCTTGTTCTTGAATGCGGTGCCGTAGATGCGCTGGAGCTGCGGGTTCTTTTCGTCGCCTTTGTAGTAGGCGCTGGCGACGTTCGTCAGCTTGAACGCGCCGATGTTTCCGGTGCGCATGACGTGCGGGCCGGCGCAGAGATCAGTGAATTCACCGTTGCGATAGAGGGAGATTTCTTCGCCCTCGGGAATGTTCTGGATGATATCGAGCTTGAATTTGGAGGGAGAAGGCCTTTCGCCCAGAGCGCCAAGGACGCCACGCTGGGCCATGGACAAGGCTTCGTCGCGGGGCAGCACGACCCGCTCGAAGACGTGGTTGGCTTTGATTTCCTTTTTCATCTCCGCCTCGATCTTTTCGAAGTCTTCGGGCGAGATGCGGTGGTCGAGTTCGAGGTCGTAATAGAAGCCGTTCTCGACCGGCGGCCCGGCCGCGAATTGGGCATCCGGCCAGATCTTGAGAATTGCTGTGGCCAGGACGTGGGCAGCCGAATGCCGCAAGCGCTCGATGTCGGTCATCTGCGCGCGTTGTTCTAAAGTTTTTCGTTCGTCGGACATGGCAGGTGTGAGGTCCTT
>QHMY01000095.1:0-1056 GCA_003218305.1 Verrucomicrobiota bacterium | reverse complement strand
CCATCACGTTGGCAGCGAAAGGTTCCTCGACTTCCGCCTCCGCTGCAAGCTACGGCTGACCTGTCGCCCGGCATCACAAAAGGAAAGTGAGACGGGCCGGCGGAGCCGTGAGGCCAAGGAGCGGCGGTTTACAAACCGCCGTGGGCGATTTGTAAATCGCCCTTCCTTGATGGTCCCTCGCCGTCTGCGCGGCTCGGGAGGACAAGCGGGTTGGGCGCTATTTCACTGCCGCGAGCTTTTTCAGGTCGATCCGTTTGAGCCAGTCCTGGAGATCTTTCGACTCCTGGCTCTGGGTTTCGATTTGGAGGACGTACCTCTTCGCCACCATCAGCCAAAGCGTCCCGTGTTTGCCTTCGTTCTCGAACGTCTCGAAGCCCGGCATCCCCTCTACGGTCAGCGCTTTGGTGTAACCCTCGGGCGTGGTGGCGGTCAGGTTCCACGCGGCGGTGGTGGCGGCGACGTATTCCGGGTTCGCGGCTGAGTCGAGAATGCTGATCGAGGTGGTCGGAGCGTTGTCGGCCGTGCCCTTTTTGTAATCGCGATGAACGCTGGTGATTTTGACGCCGCCGGCGTCATCGGTGGAACCCTCCGCCTTGTCAGCGGTCCAGTCTGCGGGCGCTTCCGGCAAGAGGGGCAGGAGTTTGGAGAAGTCGACCACCTCCGGAATGAGCGCCGCAGGCTCTTCCTCAGCCCCGCGAACGTCGGACGCACCGATGAGTGCGATCGAGGCAGCGAGAGCAAGGGCGACGATTTTCATACCGAATTCGGGCGAAAGCGCCTGTACTCGATTGACTTTAACGAGGCCGTTTGTCAAGACGCGATCCATGGGGCGGAGCAAATGGACGCTGATCCTGATCGTCCCGGTTGCGGTTGGTCGAGATCGGGCGGCCCTTTGTCGATCCCGTGAATGAAGGCGAAAAGCTTCAAGGAGCGGCGATTTGAAATCGCCGTTTCATACATCGGCGATTTCAAATCGCCGCTCCTTGAGGCATCTTCAGAGTTCAGCGCTATGACCAACTTCGCAATCCGAACCACCACCCACGCCGACATCCCGGT
>QHMY01000215.1 GCA_003218305.1 Verrucomicrobiota bacterium | reverse complement strand
TTGGACGCCCATGGCGGGGCGCTTTACATGATGGAGCGGGCCGGAGGAAAACTGGCGCCCGCTTACATCTCAAAAGGATGTCCAGCCTTCGTTGAGGTGCCGGCCGAAATTCTCCAGAAAGCCGACACCACCCCGGTTGTCCTGGAAAACTATCTCCGTCATCATACCATCGCGCCGGGCGATGGCATTGTCGGCCGGGCCTGGGAGACGCGCGAACCGGTCTGTCTGACTGACCTGTCGAATGTCGTTGAGCTGGCGTCTCTCCGCGGCACTTCTCTCGGGGCCACCTCGGTCCTGGTCACGCCGCTACTTTACGGAAAACAAAACATGGGAGTGCTGGCGCTGGGCAACGGCGCCGCAAGCCCGCCTTTCACGCCGAGCGACTTCGTCGTTTTCAAGTCGATCGCTGAACAATCGGCCTTCGCGCTTTACAACGCCATCATCTACTCGGAGGCGAATGAGAAAAAGCGCCTCGATCACGACCTCGAAATCGCGCGGGATATTCAGCGCATCCTGCTGCCCAGCGAAGCGCCCGTGGTCGAGGGATTCGAGATCAGCGGCATCAACATTCCCGCGCGCCATGTCAGCGGCGATTACTTCGATTACCTGAAAGTGGATGACGAGAGGTTCGGCGTCGCGATTGCCGACGTCTCGGGAAAAGGCGTCCCCGCCTCCATTATCATGGCCATCTGTCGCAGCGTCCTGCGCAGTCAGGCGCCGGGCAATCCTTCGCCAGGCGACGTTTTAAAAAAGGTAAACCGGCAGATTTATCCCGACATCAAAGAAGACATGTTTATCAGCATGGCCTACGTGATTCTCGATCCGGTGCGCCATACGATTACCCTCTCGCGGGCTGGGCATGACGCGCCTCTCCTTTTTCAGAGAGCCGAGTCGACCGTGACTCCCGTGAAGCCCCCGGGCATGGTAGTCGGGATTGACAGCGGTAGCGTGTTCGACAGGGTTACGTGCGATTTTGCTCTGACGTTGGAACAGGACGATTGCCTGCTTCTCTGGACCGATGGAGTGACCGAGGCGCTCGATGCGAATGGCGACGAATTTGGCGTTGAACGAATGGTCGAATGCGTTCGAGCGAACGCCCCAAAGGGCGCTCCGGCCCTGATCACGAGCTTGATCGACGAGCTGCGAAGCTTCGTTGGAGCACAACCCCAAAACGACGATATTACTTTGATCGCTATCCGAAAAACATGAGAAGAATTCCCGTAACTGAATCGTCCGCCAAGGAGGATAAACCCAAGCAAGCTGCCCCTGCCGCCGACTCCACGTCCGAGTCAGCCGGCGCTGAGATGGCGTCTCCTGAGCCAGATGAGGATGAAAGCCTGCAGGCGGATCTCGACCGGTTCCGCGACCTCGCGCTGCGAAGCCAGGCGGATTTCGAGAATTACAAAAAGCGGGCCGCGCGCGAGAAGGAAGAGGCGATCAAGTACGCCAACAGCGCTCTGCTCGAGAAACTCATTGCCATCGTGGACAATTTTGAACTAGGCCTGGAGGCTGCGCGAAGCGAAGGGGAAAATTCGCCGGTATTTTCCGGGATGAGCATGGTCTTGAAGCAATTAATGGATTTCCTGGCGGACCACGGGCTGCAGCCGATCAGCGCCACCGGCCAAAAATTTGATCCAAACCTGCACGAAGCCATCGCGCATGAACCCTCCGGCGACGTCGCGGAGGGGGTCGTGATCCGTCAAACCCGGCGCGGCTACCGGATGAAAGATCGGCTTCTTCGGCCTTCCAGCGTCGTGGTTTCGAGCGGCCCGAAATAATCCATCGTAATCGTAATCGTACTCGTGCTCCTGCTCGTGATCGATCTTTCTTTATTTCGCAAGGCTATGTCTTCGAGCACGAGCACGAGCACGAGCACGAGTAGAGGACTTCCTCGGGCGATTTTGTTTCGACAGGAACTGGGTTTTATCTGATGCCGACACAGAAGCGCGATTACTACGAAGTCCTGACGGTCGAGCGCAGTGCGTCCGAGGAAGAAGTGAAGCGGGCTTATCGCAAGCTCGCGGTAAAATTTCATCCGGACAAAAATCCGAACGACCCGCACGCCGAAGAAAAATTCAAGGAACTCGGCGAGGCCTACGACGTCCTGATGGATCCTAACAAGCGGGCCGCCTACGATCGCTTTGGGCACGCCGCTTTCGCTCAAGGCACCGCCGGACGGGGCGGAGGTTTTCACGATCCTTTTGATATTTTTAGGGAGGTCTTTGGTGGAGGCGGAGGGGGCGGGATTTTCGAAACCTTTTTTGGCGGTGGCGCGACCTCCGATCGAGAAGGGCGCCAGCGCGGCTCCGACCTGCGTTACGACATGCAGATCACCCTCGAGGAGGCGGCCTTTGGAGTGGAGAAAGAAATTGAGGTCCGCAAACTCGATGCTTGCGCCAAGTGCGAAGGCCATGGCGCGGATCCCGGCTCGCGCACGGTCAACTGCCCCACCTGCGGCGGTCGCGGTCAGGTCATCAGTTCCCGTGGCTTTTTTCAGGTTTCTCAAACCTGCCCACGTTGCCGCGGCGTCGGGCAGATCATCGAGAAGCCTTGTCGCGTTTGTGAGGGAGAAGGCCGGGTAGAGAACACGAGTCGAATCAAGCTCAAGGTCCCGGCCGGCATTTCCGACGGTTCCCGTCTTCGCTCCTCCGGCAACGGTGAAGCCGGAATCCGCGGCGGACAATCCGGCGACCTTTATGTTGTCATGCACATCAAGGAGCACCCCATTTTCCAGCGCGAGGACGACAACCTCTATTGCGAGGTTCCGATCGCTTTCACCATGGCGGCGCTGGGGGGCGAGATCGCCGTTCCGACGATTGAGGGCAAAGCAAATCTCAAAGTGCCCGCGGGAACCCAAAGCGGTCAGGTGTTCAAGTTGCGCGGCAAAGGCATCAGCAACGTTAATGGAGGCGGCCGCGGTGATCTTCTCGCGCGTCTCCTGGTCGAGGTCCCGAGCCGCTTGAACAGCGAACAACGCCAGAAACTGGAAGAGTTTTCCGCGCTTTGCGGCGATGAAAACACTCCGCTCCGTAAAAGCTTCTTCGATCGCGCGAAAGAATTTTTTCGTTGAAAGGGTTCAGGGTTCGGGTTTCAGGGTTCAGGCGATGAAATTTGAGTCCTGATCTGAACCCTGAACTCCGAAACCTGAACCCTCTTCCCCATGCACCGCTTCTATATCGCGCCCGAAAACTGGCAGCCTGACGCGCTCGTCCTGACGGGCACCGAAGCGCATCACTGCCGCAACGTCCTGCGCCTGGAGCCAACGGACAAAGTCGTGGTCTTTAACGGGCAGGGGCGTGAGATCACGGCGGAGATTCTTCCCGGGGACACAACAGACGTGCGCCTTCGGAAATTGCACGACGCGCAGACTCCGCCATTGCGCTGTCGCATCACGCTGGGTCAGGCCATTCCCAAGGGAAAAAACATGGATTTGATCGTGCAGAAAGCGGTGGAGATCGGCGCGGCGGAAATCGCTCCAATTCTTTCGGATCGCACGATTGTTCGCCTGGATGAGGAGAGCGCGGCGTCGAAGCAGGCCAAGTGGCAGACCGTGGCTGTCGAGGCCGCGAAGCAATGCGGGCAGAACTGGCTGCCGCAGGTGCAAACGCCGCAAACGCTCGCGCTGTTCTTTAAGGACCATCGAGGTTTCGATCTGCAGTTGATCGGCTCGCTCCAATCTGACGCGGTTCATCTCAAGAAGATCCTCGAGCAATTTTCCGCCGAGCACGGCGACCGGCCGAAGAATGTCTTGATGCTCGTCGGCCCGGAGGGCGATTTTACCCCGGCGGAGCTTTCCCTGGCCCGGAGCCAGGGTTGCCGGCCGATCACGCTGGGGCCGATCGTGCTCCGGGTCGAAACCGCGTCGATTTATTGCCTGAGCATTCTGTCGTACGAATTGTTGGTGTAGCGCTTATGATGCGCGTCGCATTACTTGCCAGCATTATCTTTGCGCTTTCTTGCGTCGGGTGCGCCACGACGCGGGAGCGTGCAGTGGCAATCGCGCTCGAGGAGGTGGCGAACCGTAAGCGGACTCTGCCGGAGACATATACCGTTCATGTCGGGGAGCTAATCGCTGCGGTTGAGTTGGCCCCCTCCTATAAGCTTTGGCGGGTGGATTTGGGTATTCCCGGTCGTAAAGAGCCGCTCTATAGCGTGTCGGTTCATCAGACCAAAGGCACCGTTAGTGATTTCACCGACCACCGCGCCTTAGAGAAGCCCAAGTCAGCGTTGTAACCAATCGACGAGAGAGGCCGAACCGAAGTCCGATCGTGCGGACAAGGCCTGTCATCCCGACGGCGTAGACGCGGTGGGACCTCGCATCCGCAGTTGGCAACGTCTTCCGTCCCGAGCGTGATCAAGTACCAGCGGGAGGTCCCTCGCCGTCTGCGCGCCTCGGGATGACATCGGCGCGCGGGCTTTATTTTCCGAGATAACTCACCCGCCAGATCGTCTTGTTCCCGTCTTCGCTGAAGAGAAGACTGCCGTCGTTCGCGACTGTGATTCCAACCGGGCGGCCCCACACATTGCCTTCGGGCGTGACGAAACCGGTCACGAAATCTTCGTAATCCCCGCGCGGTTTGCCGCCTCCTTTGTCGAAGGGCACTCGTACGATCTTATATCCGGTGCGCCGCGCCTTGTTCCATGACCCGTGGAAAGCCGCGAAGATGTCGCCTTTGTATTCGGCCGGGAATTGTTGTCCGTCGTAGAAGCAGAGATTCAACGTCGCGGAGTGGCTTTGAACGAGGACATCGGGGACGAGAACTTTGTCCGCCAACTCGGCGTGTTTTCCCTTGTGTCGCGGGTCTTGGTGATTGCCGATGTAAAACCAGGGCCAGCCGTAGAAGCCGCCCGGTTGCACGCGGCTGATGTAATCCGGCACCAGCCCGTCGCCGAGCGCATCGCGTTCGTTCGTGCTCATCCAGAGGTCTTCCGTGCCGGGCCGAAACTTAATCCCCACCGCATTCCGGATTCCCCAGGCGAAAACTTTTTGCCCGGTGCCATCCGGGTTGAACTCGAAAATGCGGGCGCGATTCGCCTCGGCGGAATCATCTGAGACGTTGGAGGCGGAACCGATCGAGACGAACATTCGCCTACCATCAGGCGAGAACGCGATGTCGCGTGTCCAATGACCGCCGCCTTGGAGAAGCCCGCCGGCGGAAAGCTGCGCGCCTAGTTTTTCTGAGGGCCCGCGGGCCTTAGTGTCGCCATTGCGGTAGGGAAAACGAACCACGCCGTTGGTGTTCGCGACGTAAAGAAATTGCGGCTCGGGGCCGGGAGGATAAAACGCGATCCCGAATGGATCCTTGAGGCCACGATCGGCAAAGACTACGGCCGCCTCCACCTTTCCGCCGCCCTTGTCCCGCAGGACTTTGATGGAGTTGGCATCGCTTTCGGTGACGAAGATGTCGCCGTTTGGCGCTGTGAGAAGGTACCGTGGATCGTCAAACCCGCTGGCGTATTCCTCAATCTTGAAACCCGCTGGGACTTGGGGCTGAGCCCCCTTTGGCCTGGTGACGACTCTCGGGTGGTTGGTGACGGACTCGGTTTGATACGGCGGCGGCAAATCATTGACGGTGAACTTGTGCCGGACGCCTGGCGCATCCTGGGTCCAATCGGCGGCCACTGCAGCCGTGCCGGTCAAGGATTTGCGATCCGGTTCTGATTCGGAAGCGGCTCGGCCGTTTGCAGGCACGACCGACAAAGAGACGAGGGCGATGACCGAAGTCCGAAAGAACGTATGGCTCATTACTGATGAATCGCGGCGTCGCCAATGGCTGCGTGTTGGGGGCGTAGAGGCGGGCGTATTGCTCTAATAAATATACGGCTCGGGTAGGGCAAATGCGTTGCGCAACAACTCAAAACGCGGCTCCGCATTTTCCGCGATGACCACTTCGACGACGTCGAAGCGAAAGAGAATGTCCGGATCATCCAGGAGCCGGAGCCAGGCCAGCCCGCCGCGCGCAATCCGCTTTTGCTTGTCGCGATTCACCGCGTCAAAGGGGCGCCCGAAATCCTCGCGCGTCCGCGTTTTCACTTCGACGAAGACCAGCGTGTCCTGGTCGCGGCAGACGAGATCGATCTCGCCGCCACTGCGGCCGCGAAAGTTACGATAGAGAATCTTGTAGCCGTTCCTCCGGAGAAACCGGGCTGCCAGTTTCTCCCCTCGAACCCCAAGCCGAAGATGCTGGGGACGCGAAGGCGAAAACCGGCTGCGCCACCGGTTCGAAAGATCGGCGATGGATCGGACAAGGCCCGTGTTCATGCAATTTCAGGAGGTGCAATTCGGTGCCGTAGCCTTTGTGCTGGCTGAAGCAATATTGAGGAAAGCGCGCGCAGAAGTCGCGCATAATCGTATCGCGCGTGACCTTGGCGATCACGCTGGCCGCGGCGATGCTGAGGCTGAAGCAATCACCGTCGACGATCGCGGTTTGCGGGAGTGGGAACGGAAAGACGGGAAGGCCGTCGATGAGGACATGGTCGGGCTGGAGATTCAGGGCGCCGATGGCCGCGCGCATCGCCTTGTGGGTGGCGCGCAGGATATTGATCGTATCAATCTCCACGGAATCCACGATTCCAATCGCCCACAAGATCGACTGATTGTCGATGAGGTCGCGGTAAATCTCTTCGCGGCGTTCGGGGAGGAGCTGCTTGGAATCGTTGAGCCGGCGATGCCGGAATTTTTCCGGGAGGATGACGGCGGCGGCTACGACCGGACCAGCCAGGGCCCCGCGCCCGGCCTCATCGATGCCGGCGATCGTGGAGACACCCAGGGCGCGTAATTTGCGTTCATGCCGGAAGCCACAGCGACGATACATTTAGCGACTTAACGCATTAGTGAATTAGCGAATGCCTCTTTT
>QHMY01000214.1 GCA_003218305.1 Verrucomicrobiota bacterium | reverse complement strand
AACCTTCTTTTTTCTCATTCACCGTCACCCGCACGAAGGCGACGCGGGTGCCATCCGGCGAGACCTGGGTGTCGCCGATCCAGATAAAGTTAAAGAGGTCCTTCTCCGTGATGTTGCGTTTTTCGGCCGCGCTCGCGCTGGCGACGGCGGCCGTGGCGATGATCGACCAGAGGAATCGAATGCAAACCACGAGAGATCGGTATTTCATGCGCGATCAATCTGCGCGGAACAAAGAGCCTCACAAGCTTTGATGCGGGCGGCACTGTCCTCTCGACACAGATTCTAAGTCATTCCGAGCGGAGCGCAGCGTAGTCGAGGAACCCCGTGGCGTAACTGGCGGTACCGCCATTGTCATCCCCTCTTACTTCGCGTCAGATTTCATCTCGGCATGACTCATCCCGTTCATAAGCGACGGCCGGATGCGCAGGAACACTTGGAACGAGTACGGCAGATCGTTCCCATAATATCGGTCCAACCCACTCGGGACATCGTTGATCGTGACCTGTCCGCCCAGACCGATATCGATCCCCTGCCCGTGCGTCAGATCGCGGACATACCCCAGCGTGCCGGCATTGATCGGGAAAATGGTCTCGTGATCCACTTCGTCGAGGACCAGCTCGTGTCCCGGTTTTTCGACGTGCTCGAACCGCGCGTAGAAGGTATTCCGCCCGCGCTGATAATTCGTCTCGAACAGGAAAGATTGCGTCTTGTCGCCGCCGCTCCCCCGGTTCTGCCCCCAGACAAAGGAGTTCGACCAGTTCGCGTCCGGACCGAGCGGTCTATTATATATCAGTGACGCGGTAGTGCGGTGCTGGTTTCCCTCCGGTTCCAGCTCTTCCGGGCTGTGGAGATAACCATGCGAAACCTGCAACGCCAGGTTCTTCGTCGGATTCCAGGAGATCCGTCCGCTGAACGAATCGAGCTTCGGCTCGTCGAAATCGTAGCGCACCTCATCCGGTTCCCGCCCCTTGAAGGTGCTCGCTTCGATTTTCAGATCGCGCCAAACCGCGCCCAGGGTAACGACTCCAAAAGTAATGTGAGTCGAGTCCTGCCAGTGATGGCTGATCGGCGCATCGGGATTATCCATCGCGGAGAGCCGATGCATGAACGCCGGCGGTCCCAGGGCCGGTTCGCCCGGATAACCGGCATAGAGATAGGCGGAGAAATCGTGGCCAAACCTTTGCGACAAGCTCACCGAGATCTCGTCAAACAAGTCGTGCGGATGCTGGCGATCGTGCAACGCTTCGCCATTCCAGGTCTCGCCGGTTTGAAATAGCAGCGGATACCCGCTCCCCCGTTCCGTGAGCAGATCCAGGCTCATCATCCCGCGAAATCCGATCTGGGTGTTTTCGCCCAGGGGGTGGGAATACATGCCCATGAACCAGTTCGGCCCATCGATCCGATCGTCGCCGCGCCGCGTGCTCGCATTGACATAGCGCGGGAAAAAACCGCCATGCAACATGAGCATGTCATCGCCGAACATGAACATCTTCCCGTAAATCGGCGTCGAATCCGGCACCCAGCTCGAGCCCGAACTCTCTCGACTCATCGGCTCCGCGATATTGACCGACGAGGCCATCGCCATGCTGTGATCGTGCGTCTCGCTCTCCCCGTTGGACGTTGGGCGTTGGGCGTTGGGCGTTGGGCGTTTCTTTTCCGACTCTGTCGGTTTCTTCGCGACCAGCGTCATCCCACACTTCGGGCAGGCCCCCGGTCTATCCATCACGATTTCCGGATGCATGACGCAGGTATATTTTTGCGCCGTCGTTTGCGGTTGAGCGAAACTCGCCGCGACCATCGCAATCGCGGTGAGGATCAAAAAAATAAGTTTCTTCATATATGGAGCGTTGAAATTTGAGATTGGTTTGTAGCAGGCATCGTCCGCCGCCAGGGCGACCGGCAGCGGCGCTGAGAAGGACTCGACGTGGAGCGGCTCGACCGTCGTGCGGTCAGCCAGGGGCCGGCGAGGCCCGGGACTACACGCGAAAGAAAGCCGCGGGAGGAGCGTGAGCGAGAAGGCTCCGCTGAAGAATCGATTCCGCGAAAGTGCGCAAATGCGGCGGCCCTGTATCCAAGGCAGGCAAACCCGTCGTCAAACGCGATGGCGCCACCAAAGCCGCTGCCACATACTCTCGCATCCCCACGACCTGTTGGGACGCGGCGTGAATGTTCTTCGCCGCATGCGAGGCAAGGGCGCGCAAATCTTTGCAACACGGAATATTTGCCGCGGGCTTCTTCTCCGCCGGGGCGGAATGCATCGGACAATCACTGGCTGCCGCGGGCGCGGACAGAGTCGCTCGCGAGCCAAGCCCGAGGGCGCAATGATTCGAGACACAAAACCACGCCACGATGGCGAGCAGCACCGTCAGAGACTGGCTCGTTCTGCTCAGGAAAATCTGGCGGAGCATGTTTTCCTGATCGCTCGTAAGACGCCCCTACGCCAACGATTTTTCCCTAATGAAAAATGTTGCGAAACGCGTGTCGCACCGTTCGCCCGACCGCCGCCGGAAAATTCGGCGGACGTTTGCGATGGCGCGACGGTCTGCGCACTCGCATTTCCTTTATGGAAACAATTTCCAGCGAATCTCCTCGCTTGGCGAGATTGATGGTGTCGTCGGTCCGGCCGGCCGCTTTTCTATTGTGCTCGTCGTTCGCAACTTGAAATCCGACCCGGATTTTCGCGACGGTGTTATTGCCGGCATGAACGATCCGGAGCGAGTCCCCAAGCGAATAATTCCGGCGGGGCCAGCGCTGATTGTAAACCGCGAGTTCATTTTGAATGTAGGTCTTGTCGACAGCGCCGTGATCGAAGTAATCGACGCGGTCGGCATAGAAAGCCAGCTCGTCCTGGGGATTCGGAGATTGGCAGGCATCGAAATAGCGCCGCAAAAAACTCCGGATGTCGGCCTTCGCGGTAGCTCCGGCATTTTGTTCATCGGTCGGGACGGGCGCGGGACGTGGCCGAGCGTCCGGCAGGGCCAAATCACTCCTCAGGACCGGGACGTCGGGAAGGGCCGCGGGTCCTTCCGCGGGCGGAGCCGGTTGGCCGATGCCGAGTGAATAGAGCGTTATTTCATCCGCGACGCCGGTTTGAGCGAAACCCTTCCGCTTCTGGTAGCGCTTGAGAGCAGCGGCCAATTCCGCGCTCGGCTGGCCGTCGATGTCGCGAAAGAAAAGGTGACGCTTGCGCAATTCCTCCTGCACCTGACGCGTTTCTTCGTCCGCCCTCACCGTGCTCCAACAGGCGAAAACCAGAATTAGGAAAAGGAAGCGCGATCGCAAGGCCACGCTGACAGTTCGTGGCTCAAGGCGGGCGTGGCTGCAAGCCCCTCTTCGAGAGCAACTTCTCCCCACCCCTCGCGAGCCCCAGCGAATTTTCGGCAGGAGGCGGGGAAAGCTAATCTGCAATTCAGCTTAACGGTCTCACGGGGACGCTGTTCGGCGAATCGGACAGTGCCTGGGAGTGGGCTGGCAATTTCGGAATTCGTGTCGCCATGAACATCGCCACAAAAAGCAGGACCGCACCCAAATACCAGGGCGCGCCAGGCATGTTCCACCCGTGCTTTTGATCGATGAACCAGGCGAAGGTAAAGGTGAACAGCGCTGGCCCGAAAATCCAGGCGACGCTGGCCAGGCTGTTGATTGCGCCTTGCAGTTCGCCCTGTTCCGATTCGCTCACGCGACGCGTCATCATTCCCTGCGCGGCCGGACTCGACATCGTCCAGAGCATCATCACCGGAATCGAGAGAAAGAAAAACCCGCTCGTTCTCGACAGGCCGGCCAGAATCATCCCGACGGCACCGAAAAACTGTCCGACATAGAGGGTTCGCCTTTCCCCGAGGCGCGCCACCAGCGGCTTCACCATCCCGGCGGAAATAACAATGGAACAGGCGCCCACGAGCGCGAGCGACAGCCCGATCATTCCTTCCTTCCAGGCGTAGCGAAAAATCGTGTAGAGCGCCCAGACATTGAAGACCTCGTGCGCGATGTAGCCGATGAACTGGATGACGGCGAGCCGGGACAATTCCGGATGCGAACGCAGCAGCACGAGCGCGCCCACCGGGTTTGCCCGCCGCAAGGTGAAAACCTGGCGTTTCTCCGGCGGCAGCGACTCCGGCAGAACAAAATATCCGTAGGCCGCGTTGGCCAGGCTCAGTCCACCCGCCACCCAAAAGGGCAGCCGCGGATCGGAATTTCCGAGGAGCCCGCCCAGCGCCGGCCCCAGCACGAAGCCGACGCCGAACGCGGCGCCGATCAAGCCAAACGCGCCCGCGCGTTTCTCCGGCGCAACCACGTCTGAAATGTAAGCCGTGCCCGTCGAGATGCTGGCCGCCGTAATCCCCGAAATGACGCGGCCGACAAAGAGCCAGCCCAGCGTCGGCGCCATCGCCATGACGACGTAATCGAGACCAAGTCCCAGGTTTGAAAGAAGGATCACCGGCCGTCTTCCGAATCGGTCCGACAACACGCCCAGCACCGGTGAAAAGATGAACTGCATCAGGGCCCAAACCGTCCCAAAAATGCCAAACATCTTGGCCGCGTTCGGCGCATTGCCTCCCATGAAATCGAGCACCAGCTTCGGCAGGACCGGCGCGATCAACCCGAGCGTCAGCATGTCCAGCGTCACCGTGATCAGGACGAAAATGACGGCAGCTTTGCGGGGTTTCATGTCGTTCTTCGAGGCGAGTCATTCGCAGAAGACGCGCGCGATGGCAACCGAGACGAACAGTCGGCCCGTCGCGCAGTCCGAATCAGAGTTAGACGAAAAAGATGTTCGCCTTCGATTACGAACATTCGTCTAATTCTCGTTAGATGATGCACGTCGCACCCAGCGAAGACATTGGTTTTTCGTTTCGCAGGTTCGCCGATCTTCTCAGTCGAGCGCTTGAAACCCTGATCTTGCCAGGGTGTGTCATCAATTTGCTATGGGTGTTTTTCTTTCACCACTACACGAGCGGCGAAATCACGTTCCGATGGTGCATTCAGCTTCTCCTTGCGTTCTTCCTTCTCATCCAGCTCGCTCGACTCTTCGTCGTCTGGCGGACGGCTTTATATGGACTTGGTAGAGGTTTCATTTACCTGTTGCTGTCGTCGTTTATGTATCTTTAGCGAGGACTATGAAGAGACCGAAACGATCTCGAGACGAGGCATTCGCAGAAGACGCGCGCGATGGCAACCGGGACGAAACGCTCGGCCCCCGCAGTTCATTCAGAGTTAGACGAAAAAATGTTCGTCTTTGATTACGAACCTTCTTCTAATCCTCGCTAGCCCAATGAACCGACCATACCTGATGCTTCCAACATTTTGCGCTGTGATTGTACTCTGTGCATCCGGCTTCAATGCTCTAGCCCGTCCCTATTCCGACGCCGAAACGAAGGCGACGTTCATTCGCATGGTGCAACCGGTCTATCCATTAGAAGCTCGTCGCAGCCGGAAAGAAGGGACTGGGGTGTTCCGACTCTACGTCGATGAGCGAGGAAAAGTTACCGACGTAGCAGTTTTGAAAAGCACGGGAGACAAGGCGCTGGATTTTGAGGGTGTCAGAGCGCTTCAGCAGTGGCTTGCGCGAAAGGGAATACGGCGGGAGGTCGACGTGCCTTTACATTTTACGCTTCAGGGCGCTCCCGCTGGGGATAATGGTATGGGAAAAGATGGACTGGGCATCATGAAGTCGCACGATCGATGAGACTATTTCGTCTGGTTGGCCTAAGCATGCGGTGGAGCTAACCGTGGACCGCTCTGCGTCTACATTTGAGATGACTTCACCATTTCCACTCGGAGCGACACGCGCTCCCGTCAGCCATCGCTCATCTTGTTCTCGTTAAGCGCTAGAACACTTTCAGCGTAACCAGCTAAGAATCGGAAAAACACAAACCAAAACAAAACCACATGAAAACAAAACACCAATGGGTCGGTTCAGTAGTCGCAGTAGCTCTTTTCGGAGCATTTGTGAGCGTCGGCGCTTCGTCGGCGCACGCCCAGAA
>QHMY01000094.1 GCA_003218305.1 Verrucomicrobiota bacterium | reverse complement strand
AATTCCGACGATCAAGCTGAAGGTCTGACCAACGGCCGGACTGACCGCCATTGTTCCGTACACTTCCGCCAGGAACCGCAGCATGTCTTCCTTATGCTCCGATAGTTGCGGCAGGAGGTTCCTGGGTAACGAGAGCATGGCCCAGCCGAGAAGGGCGGTGCCGACGACTACTTCGATCGCGACCGGCAGGATCGCTTTCGTGGCCGTGCGGGTGACTTTCGGATTTTCCGGGGTCGAATCCGGATCGGTCTTCATCACTCCGGTGATGTTCGCAATCGCCTCGACCCCGCTCAGCGCCAGAATGACACCGACAAACGCCACCCATGTGTGTCCAAGATTCTCATGGCGCGGTTCCAGATAGAGGACATTCAGATGGGGGGCACTCAGGGCGATGATCACGCCAACGATCAGGACGGCGGGAACGGCCAGCCAGATGGAAACGCTACCGCTGTGTTTTGGTCCGAAGTAATTGATAACGCCGACGACAAGGACCAATCCCATTGTGGCGATCGGCGCATACTCGCTGGGCACACCGAAGTAACTGACCGCGGCCCAGCCACTCAACGCCGCCGTGACAATGAAATTGGCGATGAGCAGGAGGGCGCCGGTTGAAGCCAGGAACCGGCTCTGTTGCCGCGCGGCGGAATAGACGCCGCCGCCATCGGGAAAATGCGCGCAGACAATGATGTAGTTGTAGGCCACCACCGCGGTCAGCACGCAGACGGCAAGGATGATCGGCAGGGAAGCAAAGCCGGCGGCGATGAAAGCCAGGCCGATGACGTAGGCTTTGCTGGTGCCCCAGTCGCCGTAAAGCAGGGCTGCGGCGCGTTTCCAATCGACATTGCGAGGTCGATGAACAGCAGTGGGATCGAACGGAGTAGCCATCAAGAATCGAGGTGCGGCGAACGTTCCACGTTACCCGTGGACGACCAGTTCAATCGTATAGGAAATCCTCAACCACCCTCTAATCACGCCGTCGCGCTATCGGAGCGCAAGCAGATAACGTGGCGCCAGAGGCGATTTCGGGCAAACCAAACCCGGAATGGATGGCGGGGTGGGGGAGGCCTGGCCGCGAGAAATCAGACTTCGACCCGCGCCCCCAGCTCCACGACGCCGTTGGGCGGCAGGCAAAAGTAGGAAGTCACGTCCCCGGCGTTCCGGGTCATCCAGGCGAAGATCGAGCCGCGCCACGCGGAGATGCCGAGCTTGCGGGTCGCGAGAATGGTCTCGCGGCCGATGAAATAGGTCGTGCGCATCGAATTGAAACGAAGGCCGGGTTCCTTCACGCTTTCCAGCGCGGAAGGCACATCCGGCTTTTCCATGAAGCCGAAATGGACCTGCACTCGCCAGAAACCTTCCTCCAGTTTCTCGAGCGATACGCGATCCCGGGCATCCATGAGAAAGGGAACTTCCTCGGTGCGCACGGTGAGCAGGACGACCTGTTCGTGCAGCACTTTGTTGTGCTTGAGGTTATGCAGCAAGGCGAGTGGCGTCCCGGTCCGGTTGCCCGACATGTAAACGGCGGTGCCGGGCACGCGACGAATGCTTTGGTCTTTCAGGCCGGGGAGAAAAGCGTCGAGCGGCAGGCAGACGTCGCCGAGGCGCTGGCGCAAAACACGACGGCCTTTTCGCCAGGTCAACATGAGGAAAAGGATCGAGGTCGAGACGAGAAGCGGGAACCAGCCGCCGTGCGCGACCTTGATCATGTTCGCGCCAAAAAATGCGAGGTCGACGCTGATGAAGAAAGCGGCCACGGGCGCGGCCGCGGCGACCGGCCAGTGCCAGCGCCGGCGGGCCACGACATAAAACAGAATCGTCGTGATCAGCATGGTCGTGGTAATCGCGACGCCGTAAGCTGCGGCGAGATGGCTCGACGTTCCAAAGCCGAGGACGAGTCCGATTGACGAAAGCATGAGCGCCCAATTCACCACTGGGACGTAAATCTGGCCGATCACCCGCTCCGAGGTGTAATTCACCCGCAGGCGCGGCATGTAGCCCAGCTGAATCGCCTGCATCGTCAGAGAAAAGGCACCGCTAATAATCGCCTGCGACGCGATGATGGCGGCGACGGTCGCGAGAGCCACCATCGGGTAGAGCGCCCAAGAGGGCGCCATCCGGAAAAATGGATTCACGGCGGCGTCGGGGTGTCGGAGAAGAAGAGCGCCCTGGCCGAAATAATTCAAAGTTAACGCAGGGAGCACGACCGTGAACCAGGTGATCCGAATCGGCGCGGTGCCGAAGTGGCCGATGTCCGCGTAGAGTGCTTCCCCGCCCGTCACCGCCAGGAAAACTGCTCCCAGCACCACGAAACCGGTCACGCCGTTGCGGCTGAAAAATTGGACTGCCTGGAGCGGATTGATTGCGCTCAGCACTTCCGGAACCCGGCCGATCTGATGGACTCCCAGAACCGCGATGGCCAGGAACCAGAGAATCATGACGGGTCCGAAGACGCGGCCGATTCCGGTTGTGCCGCGTGATTGAAAGATGAAGAGGACGACCAGGACCCCGATCGCCAGCGGCACCACATAGGCATCGAAGAGCGGCGTGGCGACGTGCAATCCCTCGACCGCGCTCAGGACCGAGATCGCCGGCGTAATCATCCCATCGGCGTAGAGGAGCGCGGCGCCGAACAACCCGAGAAGCAGGAGAAATTTCCCGCGCCGGCCTACGGCGTCACTGACCAGGGTCGCAAGGGCGAGGATGCCTCCTTCACCGCGGTTATCGGCGCGAAGAATCAGGATGAGATATTTGACCGAGATGATCAGGATGAGTGACCAAAGGATGAGCGAAAGGACGCCGATGACGTTGGCCGGTGAGGGGGGAAGCGCATGCTCGCCATAGAAGCATTCGCGCAACGCATAGAGCGGGCTCGTCCCGATATCGCCATAAACGATTCCGAGGCTGGCGAGACAGAGCAAAAAAAGCCGGCCCTTTTGAGTTGCCGAACCACCGTGAGGCGGAGAATCGCCTGGCGACGGATTATGCGGCGCCTCGTCAGAAGTGGCCGAGGCCAGGGTTGGAAGTCCAGAATTCACCGTCTTCCCGAGCTTAATATGGGCGCGTGCTCAGAATAGTTAAAACGGTACTAAAATCCGGAACGTGCGTTTCGCGAGGAGTGGGATGCGTTACAGTGAGCGCGTGCTGGGCACATCCAGTTTGCGTCGCGAGGAGGAACCATCCCCCTGGGAGAGGCCGAACGGTCGTGATCCGGTTTCCCCGCCGCCTCCTTTTGTACCCCTGAAACAATATCTCACCGCGGTGGCGGGGGTGGCGGCTCTCACCATCGCCTGCTGGTTCCTGACGCCGCTGACCGGTTATGCGTCCATTTCCCTGATCTATCTGCTGGGCGTGCTCCTGGCCGGAATGGTTCTAAGCCGGGGGCCGGTATTGCTCGTGGCAACCCTGAGCGCGCTTGCGTGGAATTTCCTCTTTATCCCGCCGCGTTTCACCTTCCACATCGCCAAGTTGGAAGACGCCCTGACCTTCGCGACCTTCTTTATTATCGCGTTGACCGTGGGCAGCTTGACCGCACAACTCAAGGCCCGGGAGCATCTTGCGGCTCAAGTTCAGCTGGCGAAAAACTCCGAGCGCCTGCGCAAGACACTGCTGGATTGCGTTTCGCATGAACTGAAAACGCCACTGGCGGCCATTGGGGCCGCCAGTCAGGAATTATTGCGCCTGACTCCGAACGCGCAGAACGCCGAGATGCTCGAACAACTCGCAGGCGAAATCCATCATGGCTCTCACCGCCTGCATCGTGTTGTGAACAATCTGCTGGATATGAATCGGCTCGAGAGCGGTGTAGTCCAACCAAAGTCCGAATGGTGCGATGTGCGTGAGCTGCTGCAGTCGGCGGTTGAGATCGAACGCGAATCGATTGATGGCCGGGAAATCCGATTGGACGTGCCGGACAATATTCCTTTGGCGCTCCTGGATCACGGGTTGATCGAACAGGCGGTCGCGAAACTCCTGGTCAACGCGGCCAGTTATTCCGAGCCGGGATGGCCGATCGAGATCGACGCCGAATACAAGCAGGAGCAATTGGTCGTCTGCGTGAGCGATCGCGGCCCGGGTTTTCCAACCGAGTCGACGGAAAGGCTCTTCGAAAAATTCTATCGCGGCGACGGCCGCAAAGCCGGTGGTCTCGGGCTTGGCCTCTCCATCGCGCGCGGGTTCGTCGAAGCGCATGGCGGCAAGCTCACTGCCGAGAACCGTGATGGCGGCGGCGCCCGCTTCACCATCTGCCTCCCGGTTCGAGCGACCAGCCAAAACGCCTTGGAAACGGCTTTATGAAATCAACCCGCACCGCCCTCATCATCGACGACGAGAAACAGATTCGCCGGCTCCTTCGTCTCGCCCTCGAAGGAGCGGATTTCCAGGTTCACGAAGCAGAAACGGGACAAGCCGGGCTTTCCGAAATCGTCCACCGCCGGCCCGATGTGGTTTTGCTCGACCTCGGCCTGCCCGACATGGAGGGCGTCAAGGTGCTGCGCCGTTTGCGCGAATGGTCCGACGTCCCGGTGCTGATTCTCTCGGTTCGCGATGACGCGGAGGAAAAGGTCGCGGCTCTCGACGCTGGCGCGGACGACTATGTGACGAAGCCGTTCGACACCGCGGAGCTGCTGGCCCGGGTGCGGGCCGCGCAGCGGCGCTCTCTCACGGAAACGGGCGAGCCGGTTTTTTCGTCCGGAGCCCTTTGCGTGGATTTCTCCGCGCGGCAGGTGAAGCTCGCTGGGGCCGAAATCAAACTCACCCCCACGGAGTACTCGCTTCTGCGTGTCCTCGTCCAAAATGCCGGGAAGGTGGTGACCCATCGGCAATTGCTGCGGACGGTGTGGGGAGAAAAGGCCGAGACCCAGGCGCAATATCTTCGCGTCTACGTGACGCATTTGCGCAAGAAACTTCAAACCAACGCCAGCGCGCCTAGCCTGATCAAGACAGAGGTGGGCATTGGCTATCGGTTGTCGGGGTAGGGACACAGCGCGCCGTCCCTACCAGCACGGCGTTTTAACGATCTTTTAGCGCTCGCCGGCCACATTTTAATTAACGGACCCACGGCGGCCTGCCCGAAGTTTGGGCATGAACGCCATCGTGATCGTCCTCGCCCCGACACCAGACGGCCAGCCGTCAACGGAACAGGCGGGCGCAGTGCCGGGTCTCGAGGTTTGGCAGTGGAGGGTCGAACAGGGCAAGGGGAAAACCGGTTTCCTCGATCCGTCCAACCGCCTGCAAACGCCCGCGCCGTTTTGGACGTGGTTCATCGAAAATCCGCGCGCCTGCGACGCGTGATTCGAGCGGCAGGAACAACGACGTCCGTCGCTCGTTTCTTCCGTGCCGAAATTGTATGATTGCATCACGTTTTGCAGGCTTGTGTCCTCGGCGCGCCGCAATTGCTATCTCAGGCGCGCTTGTGTTCTGTTTCGCCGCCAACGGGCAGACCCAATCGTTGAACGAAACACGAAGCGCGGCGCCCTCTAATCGGCGCATCCCTCCGTCCCCGTTCGACTCACCACCGTTTCCATCCGGTGATTGGCAGATCGGAGGCACCCCAATCATCGGCGACCCGGGAAACCCGCCCGCTTACCCGCTGATGGAAGCGATCTACGCCGGTCCGTCCGGTGAAGCGTGGAAGAAAAGCAGAATTCAAATCTACGGCTGGGAAAATTTCTCATTCAACCTCAGCACATCGCGAGACACCTCGCGCAGTCCCAATGCAAACTTTCCGATGATTTACGATTTGCGGCCGAACCGCATCGAACAAAATCAATTTGTTCTCTACCTCGAACGAGTGCCGGATGAAGCGCAAACCGATCGCATGGATTGGGGGTTCCGAGTCTCCGGCGTTTACGGTCTCGACTACCGCTTCATGATTTCCCGCGGTCTCTTCAGCGACCAGCTCCTGAAACACAACAACTACCGCGGCTTCGACATGCCGATGGTCTATCCGGATTTTTATTCTCCGCAGGTTCTTCAAGGAATGAACGTCCGGATCGGCCGCATCATCTCCGAACCAGACATCGAAGCGCAGTTGGCGCCGAACAACCTCATGGCGAGCCACTCCCTCCTCTACGGATTCGATAACTATACCCAAACCGGAATTTTCACGACCACCCGGATCAACGACCAGTGGACCGTCCAAGCCGGTATCTCCAACGGGACGGACGTTGCGCTTTGGCAGGATGACCCGGGCAATCAGCCGACCGGAACCGTCATGATTCAGTGGACGGCGCCGAATCAGAAAGACTCAATCTACTTCGGTGACAACGCGTTTAACAACGGCGAGTTCGGCTACAACAATCTCCAGCAGATTGTCGGCACCTGGACGCACAAGTTTAACGAGAAAATCTACACGGCCACCGAGGCGTGGTTCATGTACATGAACGATGCGAAATCGCATCCCACCGAGGAGGTTCCATTTCAAAGCGGATCATTCCCGGTGCGGGACGGTTACGCCTCGGAATGGGCGCTCCTGAATTACACCATGTTTCGGATCGCGCCGGCCGCGTTCCTCACCGTCCGCAATGAAGTGATGCACGACAGAGTGGGCAGCCGCACCGGCTACGCTACCTACTATTCCGAGCATTCCGTCGGCATCACCTGGTGGCCACACAAGATTGTCACCGTTCGTCCCGAGATTCGCTTCGACCACTCTTACGACACGCCGGCGTTCAATAACGGCACGCGTCAGAACCAGCTCACCTTTTCGACGGACTTCATCATTCACTATTGATGATCGCAACGAACATCAGGCGGCCGCGCAATGTGGATGTTCCGCGCGCGGCGGCGATCCTCTACGGCGATTGGGGCACGAGCAAAGCCTACGTGATCGGGTTGGCTTTTGCGGTCGGTGGTTATGCTTCGTTCTGGCTGATCGGCGCGATGTGCGTTCTCACCGCGCTCGTCGGGATCAACTACATCATCATCTGCCGGCTTTACCCGGATGGCGGCGGCGTCTACGCGAGCGTTCGCCACCGCTCCGAGGTTATCTCGATCGTCGGCGCGTTTCTGCTCATCGCGGATTATCTCGTCACGGCGGCAATCAGCGCGCTCTCCGCGTTTCAATATCTCGGTGTCCCGCATCCGGAAAAATTCGCGGCGGCTGCCATCCTCGTTATTGGTCTGCTCAATTTGCTCGGGCCGAAGCACACCGGTGGCCTGGCGTTTCTCATCTCGGTTCCAACGCTCATCGTCGTCATCACACTCGGCCTTTTCAGTCTTCCGCATCTCGGCACTGCAATGGGTCACCTGCAACCGTTGCAGGGCGGCTTCTTGCAGAACTGGGGTGGCTTCGTTGGAATCGTGCTCGCGCTTTCCGGCGTCGAAGCCATCGCCAACGCCACCGGGGTAATGCGGCTCGATCCCGGGAGCACCGACGCGAAACCATCGGTCCGGAAGACCTCCACGCCCGCGCTGCTGTGGGTCATGGTCGAGGTTTGTCTTTTCACGGCTCTTCTCGGGCTCGCGATGCATGCGCTCGGTGGGTTGCAGATAGCCAACGGCGACGTCAACGCGCCGGGAGCGGAAGGCGTGCGTGACTACATGCTGCGCTACATGGGCGAAACCTTTGTCGGGGGCGTGCTTGGACCAGCCCTCGGTCACGCCTTTGGGTTCGCGGTCAGCATCACCTTCGGATTGCTCCTACTCTCAGCCGTTAACACCGCGATCGTCGACTTGATCACGATCCAATTCCTCATGGCCCGCGATCGCGAGTTGCCGCCGATTTTCCAGCGTCTCAACAGGTGGGGCGTCCCGAGCGCCGGCATGCTCCTCGCGACCTCCGTCCCGATGCTCCTCGTCCTTCTCGTCAAAGACATGGTTGGTCTGGCCGATCTCTATGCGGTCGGCGTGGTGGGCGCGATCGCCACTAATCTCGGCGCAACGGCGACGGACTGGAAATTGCCGATCAAGACGTGGGAGCGGACTTTGATGTTCGGTACCTTCATCGTCATGGCGGCAATTGAGCTGTCGCTTCTGATCGACAAACCAAACGCGCGCTACTTCGCGGTCACGATTCTCGCGGTGGGATTGATCTTGCGCGGCCTTGTCCACGAACGGCGCGCCAAGAAAGAAGCAATCGCGCCAGAAAAATTCCCGCTCGAGATCCCGAATGGTTCGAGCAGTGCCCTGGTCGATGGCAGGTCACAATCACCGCCTCCTGGCGACGAGTCGATTCTTTGCGCCATTCGCGGCACGGGCCGCACGCTCGACTTCGCCTTGCGCGAAGCGCGCGAAACCGGGCGCCGCCTCTATCTACTTTTCGTGCGGGAGCAGCCCTTTATGACCGAGCAGGACACTAAACGAAAATGGCAGGAAGACTCCGAAGCGAGTTCGATCTTCACCGAAGCCAGAAATAAAACCGAGGCGGATCACGCCCCGTTGTTCTGTTATGCGGTCAGCGCTTCTGCCGCCGAAACCATCGTGGATATCGCCGCCACCCTTGGCGTCTCCCGCCTCATTCTCGGCGCACCGAGACGCAACGCTTTGGTCAATCTCCTGCGCGGCAACGTGATCCGACAAGTCTCGAACGCGCTCCCCGAGGAAATCGACTTGCTTGTCTACGCGTGAGCCCGTTCGGCGGGTCAGCGCGCGAAAAGCGTTTCAAAGATTTGCCCCAAACAAAGCTCCGACCCCGGCCGTCAGCGCCATCGCCAGTGCGCCCCAAAAGGTCACGCGGAGGGCGGCCCTCCACACAGGTGAACCACCGGCCCGAGCCGCCAGGGAACCGAGCAACGCGAGAAAGAAAAGTGAGCTGCCCGAGATCGCCCAGACGAGCGCAGATCGCGGCACTACGAGAACCAACAGGAGTGGCATGGCGGCGCCAACCGCGAAAGTCCCCGCGGAAGCCAATGCGGCTTGAATTGGGCGCGCGCTGAGGGTGTCGGATATGCCCAGTTCGTCACGGGCGTGAGCGCCCAGTGCGTCTTTAGTCATCAATTGAGCGGCGACTTGGTTCGCTAGTTGAGCGTCGAGTCCCCGTGCCACGTAGATGGCAGCCAGTTCGGCATGTTCGTATTCGCTATCCGCGGCCAACTCCCCACGCTCCCGAACTAAGTCGGCGCGTTCCGTATCGGATTGGGAGCTGACGGAAACATACTCGCCTGCGGCCATCGACATCGCGCCCGCGACCAAGCCAGCCATGCCAGCCACCAGAATGGTGCTGCGGCTGGACTCGGCTGCGGCGACGCCCAAGATCAAACTGGCGGTGGAAACAATTCCGTCGTTGGCGCCCAGGACGGCGGCACGAAGCCACCCGGTCCGGTGCGTGAAGTGTTGTTCAGCGTTTCTCATTATTGGCTTGTGGGCACAGACACCTGACGTGTGGTTATGCCGTTTTTTTTGGGGCATATCTAGCGTATTAGACGACACAAGCCGCAGGTGGCTAAGATTCGGTACACCACCACCAGCCCCCAATTTCCATCACGAATTGATGCGCACATGACCCGGCCTATAACCGCACATGGCCAGGTCGCGACGCTTACCGCAAGAAAACGACCTACTCGTCTATGCGTGCACCGGACACATGGGTCAGTGCGAGAAGAACAGGAATGAAATCACGGTAAAGATGGGGATGAGAATCGGAAGCGCGAATTTCCAGATGTAGCCAAGGAATGTCGGCGTCGGCACCCGGGCATGTTCGGCGATCGATTTGATCATCAGGTTCGGCGCGTTTCCGATGTAGGTCAGCGCGCCAAAAAACGCCGCCCCCAGTGAAATCGCGATCAGTTCGTGACCACCCTCGGAAAGAAACCGGGCGACGTCCGACGCTTCATCAATGTCCAGATGGTGCAATCCGAGGGCCGCCGCCAGGAAAGCCAGGTAAGTCGGCGCATTATCGAGCACGCCCGAGAGCAGGCCGGTAGCCCAGAAAATGGCCATGTCGGAATTGAGTCCGAGGTTTCCTGCGGAATGCTCCATGTATTGCAGGACGGGAATCATCGTCCCAAAGATCCCGAGAAAGAGCCAGCCGACTTCTTTCAGAGGAGCGAAGGAAAAACCGTTGGCTTCCCGGATCCGGTTTGGTGTTGCGAGATAGGAGCCAAGGGCGATCAAAACCATCAACGGTTCCCGCCAGCCTGCGGGAACCGCTACCAGCGTGCCCAGAAGCGCGAACAAAAAAGCGAAATTGTAGGCGCCGTCGCAGCCCATTTTCGTCAAATCGGCTTCGACGCTTTTCCCAGCCTTCGCAAAATTGATTCGATCGAAAACGAAAAACACGATGAGAACGATCCCAAGCGCGACCAGCCATTGGCGCCAGCAATGTTCCAGGGTCCACCAGAATGGCACCCCTTTCAGCAGACCCAGGAATAACGGCGGGCCCACCGGCAGGAGCGCTCCGCCGATGTTGCTGACCACGAAAATGAAAAACGCCACATGCATCGGAGCGAAGCGGCCGCGGTTTATTTTGATCCACGGCCGAATCAGCAGCATCGATGCGCCCGTCGTTCCGATCAGATTGGCCAGGACCGCCCCAACCAGAAGGAACAGCGTGTTCCGAAGTGGGCTGCTGGGGGCTCTCGCCCGCAGATGGATCCCGGCTGAGACCAGAAAGAACGAGCCGACTACAACCATGAATGTCACGTAGTCGATTCCCGCGTGGACGACGAGAGCCCTCTCCGGAACGACGAAGAGATGGTAAAGGCACACCAGCCCGGCCAGGAGAAGGCAAAGCTTGTGGTAATGACGATGCCAATGGCGTTGCACGATCAGCGGTCCGAGCGCGATGGCCAGCAGCAGAAACCCGAACGGCAGCATGATGAGCCAGTTGGGCACTGCCGCGGTCACACTCAACGCCAAAAGCATTTCTCATTGGAGCTATGGCCAGGCGGTCCGTCAACGGAAGTCGCTCTGGACGAACAAAGCGAGTTGCTCGATTAAGGCAGCAATGAAACAGGCGTTAATCGTCGGCCTGGGTGGGTTTATCGGTTCAATCGGCCGCTACAAACTGGGCGGAATCATTTTGCATCACACGCCCTCGTGGCGATTCCCACTCAGCACCTTTGCCGTCAACGTGATGGGTTGTTTTGTTATTGGTGCGCTCGCCGCGCTGGTCGAGCACCGGGATATGTTTTCCTCCGATACGCGTCTGTTTTTGTTTACGGGCCTTCTCGGCGGGTTCACCACTTTTTCTGCTTTTGGGTATGAAGGCATCTTCTTGCTGCGGCGTGGAGACATCGGAGTCGCGCTTGCCTACGCTGGCCTCAGCGTCGTGTGCGGCTTTGCTGCGGTCTGGCTGGCGCTGAAGTTGTTTGGCTTCGGCGCCCATCATTAAGACTTGAACCCGCCAGCGGGCCGAATCTGCAATCTGCAATCGTCATGCGTCATTCGTACCGTGGATATCGCCTCTCTCTTGATTTTGAGGTCGCGGATAGCCTCGAGCACAACAATGGTTGCCCGGTGAAATCAGCCATTCTTTTCCGCACTGCGCTTCTTCTCACCTGCTCGAACACCTTCATGACCTTCGCGTGGTACGCTCACCTTCGAAATTGGAACGACAAGAAGTAGTACATCGCGGCGCTTTTGAGCTGGGGCATCGCACTCTTTGAATATCTGCTTCAAGTCCCGGCCAACCGGCTTGGTTATGAGACGCTCAGTCTCGCCCAATTGAAAATCCTGCAAGAGATCATCACGCTCGCTGTTTTCGCTCCCTTTGCCGTCTTCTACATGCAACAACCGATCAAGCTCGATTATCTCTGGTCGGGCCTTTGTTTGGCCGGAGCGGCCTATTTCATGTTCCGCTCTTAGCCCCGGTCTTCATTCCCTGCCGAACGATTCGATCGATTCTACGTAGCGAGAGTCAACGGTTGCGCCCTGAGTTTATCTGACTCACTCTGGACCAACCGCCATATCTTTGAATGATTTGGCAATGTGCAGGTCGGAGCGGAGCGGATTGAGAGATAGGCCGGTCTTTCGGTAAGACTAAAGTCTACAAATCGTCTTGCCGGCAGTTTCTTAAACTCATCTTCGAAGCTCAGGTAATCAAGGGCCGCGGTCCTGCAAATCTCGCCGGCCAAATCCACTTTCTGAACATCCGTTAGCGTTGAGAACTTGAGCTGTCTCTCGTCGCCTCCGGCTTTCAAGGTCCGATCGTCGAGCTCAATGAGCAGGTTTGCCGTCGCTTGCGGTCGAGAAAGCGAATCTGTGTCGATGGCGAGAGCCACGTGAGCGAAAAAGCAAAGAGGATTCATAATCTGTCAAGAACGGTGGCCATCTGTTTCGTTTCGGTTTTGCGTTTAGGTTGCCACTGCGGGTAAGGCAGCGGGACCCCTGATTCGCGCGCCAGGTTAGAGCACGACAAAATGGGAAGACGAACGCAGCAGTACCAATGAAATCGGCGATGACGACCGCGCTGGCCCTAGTTTTACGTTGTTGAGCGACGACAGTAGAACTCCTCCCGAGGCAAAATAGGCGCCCGCACCCGCGCGCTTCTGCGCAAGAGTTCTCGATGAAGGCAATTCCTTTCCCACTTGGAATGCTCGCGCTCGAAGAGCTGCGGAAATTGTTTTGGGCGCGCCTGGCCCCCAAAACAAATACGCAGGGTAAATCCGTGACTGGTGTAGAGTATCCGGTCGACGCACCACGGCTAGTCCGGCCTGATCGTGCGCGATGCACCTGGTTCCTAAAGGAGAAAGCGATTCATTATGTTACACAGTATTCAACAACGGTACGGGGAGACGTTGCGCGCAACAGACGGAGAGATTGGGCACGTGCGGGATTTTTATTTCGACGATACAAATTGGATCGTTCGTTATCTGGTGGCGGACACGGGTGGCTGGCTTTCGGGACGCCTGGTGCTGATTTCCCCCCACGCCCTTGGTCACCTTTATCCCGAGGGAAGAGTTTTTCTCGTCAACCTGACGCGTCAGCAAATTGAGGACAGTCCCTCGATCGACGAGCACAAGCCGGTATCACGCCAGCACGAAGAGGAGTATCACCAGTACTACGGCTACGCTTACTATGCCGAATCAATGCCGCTGTGGGGTTTGGGTGGTTACCCGGTGCTGGTCCCTCCACCGATGGAGGCCGACGCAAAGCAACCGGGAGCTGATTCACATCTTCGAAGCGCCCGCGTGGTGGCTGGCTACAATGTGGAAGCCAGCGATGGAGTGGTCGGCGAAGTCGTTGATTTCCTGATTGATGCCAGGACCTGGGCGATGCGTGAAATCGTTGTTGAATGCGGCCACTGGTACGCCGGAAAAAAGGTAGTCATATCCACGGAAAAAGTTTCCCGTATTGGCCACGATCACTCTACGGTTTACGTTGATTCAACGAAACACGCATTTGCAGAAGCATCGGAACAACCGCTGAGCACTCCGGCTTGAGGCGATTTGCTCGATTGCCACTGGTCCGGCCTGCGTCTTGCCGACGCCACCTGCTGCGAGTTCCGCTCGTGAGCAGTACGAGTCTTCCCCTCTGAATTGGACGTTTGGGCTGACCTTCGATCAGCCTCTGACCGTCTTCATTCCCTGGCGGATGATCCGATCGATCAACTGTGGATACGACAATCCTGCCGCGCTTGCCGAAAGGGCGAAGTCCTCGTCCGCTGCCAGAATCGGGTTCGGGTTCGCCTCGATGAAATACATCTCGTTTGCCGCGGTCATCCGCAGGTCGATTCGCGCATAGCCCTCGATTGTCAGCAGACGGTAGATCCGTTTGCACGTCTCCTCGATCCGTGCGACCAACGCCGGCTCGAGTCCTTCCGGGAAACGATTCTGCAAACCCCAGCGTTTGCGGTACTCCTCGTCCCATTTTGCCTTGTAGGTTGCGATCCTCGGCTCGTTCGGCGGGACTTCACCGAAAACCAGCTCGCGAATCGGGAACACGGTCAGCTTAGACGTGCCCATCAAACTCACGTAGAACTCGCGGCCCTCGATGTATTCCTCCGCGATTACATCGGCGTCGTGTTTCTCGTGAATAAACGCGACGCGCTCCTTGAACTGCTCGTCGGTCGTGACAAACGAAGCCTGCGAAATCCCGTAGGAAGCTTCTTCTTTAACCGGCTTCACCAGGATCGGAAACTTGGGCCGCTTCAGTCGCGCGATCCGCTGGCCTCGCGGGATAACCACGAAATTCGGCACGTGGATGTGGTGATAGCCGAGAATTTTTTTTGACGTGCCCTTGTGCTTGCACAGGACGAGCCCGGTCGCGCCGCAACCGGTGAACGGCACGCCCTGCATCTCGAGGAGCGACGCGATGTTCTGGTCGAACCCGCGGTTGTTCTTGAACTGGTCCGCCAGGTTGAAGATCACGTCGGGCGCGAAGCTCTCCATCTTCTGCCGGAGC
Source organism: Verrucomicrobiota bacterium (assembly GCA_003218305.1). Taxonomy (GTDB): domain Bacteria; phylum Verrucomicrobiota; class Verrucomicrobiia; order Chthoniobacterales; family UBA10450; genus AV80. The sequence continues at coordinate 5,142 of QHMY01000094.1, read as the reverse complement.
AGGTCGAGATTGTCGAAGATGGCGAGATGCTCCGTCGTGTAGCCGAGCTCGCCCAGGGCGGCCAGGACGTTTGCCTCCGTTTTCCAATCCTCCGTCTTCATCTCCTTGCTCAGGTCCTGGTCGATCGTGGTCGGGCGGACGGCGTCGAAAAGAGCGAGGACTTTTAGATTCTTTTTCACGGTTACTTGGTGCGCTTGAACTTTCCGGTGAAAAGATAATTCATCACCAGCGTCGTGATAAAAGAGGTGACCCGAAAATCCTGCTGCGGGTCGTCATTGAGGACGCAGAGGTCGAGCTGGTCGCAACGGTCGATGAGACGTGAAAGAAGTTTGTTCACTCGGAATTTTTTCTCGTTCGTCCATTGGCAGACGGAGTTCAACAACCTTCGTCGCCGGCGTCGCAGATAAACGGCCGCGGTGATCCGGCCGGGACCGGGTGGCGCGTTGAAGAGTTCTCGCAGATCGGCGTCGTAAAAATCCGGGTAGGTGTCCTCGTAAAGTTTCCGTTTGCGCGCGTAATACGTCTTGAGCTTGAGATTCAGGCAATCGTAATCGGACGCGCGATATTCCGGCGCGTGGATTGGTGGTTTATCGGCCAGAGAGCGCATCAGCTCATCGACGTATTCGAGTTTTTGGAGCGCGTTCCAGCCCGCATAACGCGTGCGCCAGTCGAGTTCCGGCGTGAGCCAGACCGCGAACGTCTCCGCGAAATCCTCGTCCGGATGGCTCTGCGCGTACCAGTCGTCGAGATTCACCACGAAACTGCGGCTGAACGGATGCGGGTGATAGACATCCGGCGTCTGATCGCGCGACGTGCGCCCGAAGTATTGCTGCCACTTTTTCTTTTTGGGCAGCCGGTAGGCGTAGGCGTAGGCATGCGCCGCCTCGTGCCGGATCAGTTTCATGAACCACTCGCGGGTTCCGCCCTCCACTTCGAGCATCATCGTTTTCTCCAGCGCCCGAAGCCGGTCGTGGACAAGAAAGAACGGCACAAAGATCGCGGGGATACCGACCGGCACAAACCATTCATCGCCGATATGACAGGGCGGAAAAAATGTCAGGCCCTTGGCGGCAAGCTCCTCGTAAAGTTGCCGGACGAGCGGTTGGACTGCCGAGTCTTCCAGCAGCAAGCCGAGCTTGGAAATGCGACGCTCGAGCAGTTGCTCGTCGCTCAATGATGCCCAATCTGCCGCTTCCATTTCGCGCAGAGTATCGTTCGCCGGGCGCCCCTGTCACGCCTTCGCGTGGGGCGATCCGCCTCCCTCGTAATCGTGCTCCTGCTCGTGATCGGTCTGCTGGGGAAAGAGGACGAGCACGAGGATGAGCACGAGCTCGAGCATGAGTGGGATCGCCGCCTTCCGTCTTGCCATGGCGACGGAGTTCGGGCTCAATGCTTGGAATTGTGTTAAGCGGAAATGAAGAGACAGCTCTGCGTCTCGGGGCCGCGCTGATTGTCGGAACGATTCTCGGTTTGAACCGCGAGCTGCACGGAAAGCCGGCTGGCTTGCGAACTCATGCCCTCGTCGCTCTCGGAGCGGCCGTCGCGACGATCGTTGTGCTCAAATCGCCCACCGGTTTTTTGGCCGCCGAGCAAAATGCGATTGGACGAGTAGTCCAGGGTATCCTGACGGGAATTGGATTTCTGGGTGCCGGCGTGATTTTGCGCGACCCTGCCGGCCACGTCACCGGACTCACCACGGCCGCGACCATTTGGATTTGCGCCGTGCTCGGGATTGTTTGCGGACTGGGTTACTGGGGCCTTCTGGGAATCACCGTCATTATGACTACGCTGTTGTTACTCCTGGGGCGGCCCTTGGAACGTCTGGCCGAACGGATATTCCACCGCCATGCCTCCGGCCCGCCGGATCACAGCGTTTAGGTCGAACGAATCCGACGGCCGGGAAATTGAGGACCTGTCGGCAAGCGCTCCTCCTAAGAAACGGCGACCGATTCGGTTGCCCGATTATTGACCGTTCCGCGTCGTGGTCGCTCCTCCCACCACTACCGATAGATGTAATCCGACTCAGAGGCTCTCGTGGTATCCGCTTTCTGGCAGCTCAGAAGACCCTTGCGTGTAGCCATTTACGCAGTAGAAATCCAGGGCCTTATCATTTTGGGCGTGCCTCAATTGGTGGGCGCAAGGCCTGCTTCAGTTACTGGAATGAAACGATTTATTGCCGCGCTTGGGCTCGTCTCTGTCTTGGCTCCGCCCGTTTTTGCAGGAGCTCGCTCTCCGCAGGAACAGCGCGGGCAACCGTTGCTGGCCAGGGTCACAGTGTACTGGGCCAGCGGCGGGCGCGGATCTGACGCCTATACGCGGCGGCACAAATGCTCCACCGGTGTGCGTTTGCGCGTGGGGCATTGCGCAGTGGATCCACGCCGGATTCCTTATGGCAGCAAAGTCCTCCTGCCCGATGGCGTCTTTATGGCAGTCGACACCGGTAGCGCTGTGGTCAGTCGCAAAGCGGCTCGCCGCGCTGGCCGGACCGCTTCCGAACGGAATGCGCTCGTTATCGACCGTTTTTTTGAAACGAAGCGGCAGGCACTCTCCTGGGCGAGTACGCATCCGCAATTCATGACCGTCCAGGTTATTCCGCCGAATTATGTCCGTGCGGCAACGACGCAGGTTTCGAGAAAGCCAATCCCGCAAGTCGCGGCTAAGACGATCCCGCAAACCAGGCGGATCGCGAGTGCAGATCTTGTCGGGGGCCTTGGCCGGGCGCGCCGGTGAGGTGATTATCACGGCTCTTCTTCAGACGGCGCGCGCGCGCGTGTAGAAGCGACTGCCTGATCCGGCGGACAAGATTGCAGCCGCAATGTTCCGGAGTTGGCTCCAGCCAAGGGGCGGCGATCAGCCATGTTCCCCGTGTGGTCAAATCATGCCGGTGGCGGTGCTGAGGGGGACTTCGGCCTGGTGATGTTTAACACGCCCCGGTTTCGGCTGTCACAAGGTTCGTGGGCTAACCCCAGCGAAAAGACGCGGCGATGAGCCATGCGCCCCACGCAGTCAAAATCACACCCGTAGCAGAACTGAGCCAGAGGCCGCGTGGAATCAGTTTTTCCAAGCCGACGAGAAGGGAGAGCGCGGCGATCCAAAGGATGTTCATGACGCCGGCTACGAAAAGCAGGCCCATCAAAGCCCAGCAGCAGCCGGTGCAGTAGAGGCCGTGCTCCAGCCCCATCCGGAACGCGCCGCCGGCGCCTTCCCGCCATCGCGTCATGATGAATTCGAGCGGGGCGCGGCAATGCGCGAGGCAGGTGTGCTTGAGCGGGGTGAATTGAAAAATGCCGGCGGCCATCAGCAGAATCCCGCCGAGCCAGGCGCTGCGGCTCGCCATCGCCGGGGAGAGAAGCGCTTGCCGGTGGAGAACCCATTGCGCGACTGCCGCCAGTGCGCTGAACGCGGACCAAACCGCAACGTAGCCGGCCACAAAAATCGTGACCGAAACGTAAGGCCGATCCAGCCGGCGACGGTTCCGGTTGACGGCGGCGAAAGTCAGGATCATGGGGGTTGCGCTGGGCAACATCATCGCCACCATCATTCCCGCCCACATGAGAAAAAGCGGGAGCAGTGTGCCTGCCGACCAGCCAGCGTCCGCGCCAGCCATGGGCATGCCGAAACATTGACAAACGCCGGTCACGTCCATGGCGCGTGCTTCATGGATCAGGTAAGTCCACGCGACGGCGGCAATCCCGGCTAGCGCAGCGCCGATGATCCAATGGTCGCGGCGCGAAGTCGAAGGAGGCGCGCTCATCGAGCGCGGATTAATTTCCGTAGTGAATGCGCGCGACGAATCCGGCCTTGTCCGGATACGAAAAATTCATCTCCTTGATCGCAACCGCCCCTTCCCGGGCCGAAGCGCACTCGGCTTTCTTGAAGATGAACCCGGTGCCATGATCGACGGCGACCTGTTCCGGATCGCCGGTGACTGGATTCTTGATCGGCGCGAGGGAGATGCGGAGATTGTCACCGAGCCGGGCCGAGCTTTGCAGGCCATCGAGGTTGAACTCGAACGGGACAAAGCGCGGTTCGAGCAGCGTGCTGAAGGTGGTGGCGAGAATCTCGAATGGAAGACCGCCGGCTGCGCCGGAAGCGATCTGGAGCAAGGCGTCCCGCTGTTCCGGTGAAGCTTTCTCATCGACGAAAATGCACACAGTTCCGTTGCCTTCGTGAATCGCCTTGGGCCATTGCGCGGCAAAGCCGAGACCGGTGCCGTCGAGGGAGACGCCGTCGTATTGTCCTCGTTCGATCCGCCAGACGCCGACCCCGTGGCACGAGCCGGTGGTAGGTGGGGCGGAGAACTCGCAGGGGCATCCATAGTCGCAGTTGCAGGCCTGTAGATAGTCAGCATCGAAGAACCATTTTTTCATCGTCAGATCCTCTGTTCGTGTTAGCCCCATGTTTTACCAACACCGCGACCGTGCCGCAACCTTAGTCTGGCCGCGGATGAGGCAATCCGCTGATCAAAGAAATCATGCGGAATCCCTATTCAGGTATCGGGAAACCGGAACCGTTGAAGCACGTTTTTCAGGGATATTGGCCCCGACGAATCACCTCCGAGCACCGAATTGTTTACAAGAGGTCCGGCAATCGAATCCTGATTGCGCAGTTACGATATTATTATTGAGCTGGTAAACAGAAGAAGGGCCCAGCGGCGTCTCTTTATTGAATCCAAATGCGCTGGTTGGCGCATCTCAACTTTGCGGCATCTTGTGGCTTAACCCTGTACTCCTATGATGACTGATCTTCGTTTCGCTCTGCGGCAGCTTCGTAAATCGCCGGGGTTTACTCTCCTGGCGGTGATCACCCTCACGCTCGGGATCGGGCTGAACACGGCGATCTTTAGCTTGATCAACGATCTCTTTCTGCGCGGGCTGCCTTTTAGAGAACCGGCGCGCGTTCTTCATGTCTTCTCGCACTTCAAAGAACAAACCGTCGATTTCCCGCTCTCGGCACCACGCTATATCCATTTCCGCGACGGCCAAACCGTCTTCGACGGATTCGCGGCTGAGAATGGACTGGGAGTGACGGTGACTGGACTGGGTGATCCGTTTCAGGTTCCGCTGTTCAAGACCACCGCGAATTACTTTGATGTCCTCGGCCTGCGCGCGGTTCAAGGCCGCACGTTTTTGCCAGAGGAAG
>QHMY01000093.1 GCA_003218305.1 Verrucomicrobiota bacterium | reverse complement strand
TGGCTGAAGCGATGGCCGAGAAGCTGGCCAAAGCGAAAGCCGCCGCTCCGAACGATCATGTCGCTCCGAGAATCGGCGCGAAGGACGTGCTCGCGATGCACGAATCAACTTCGAAGATCACCAGCGCGCGAAAGCTGGAGGCGCTCGCAAAGAAACATCCCGAGGTTGCCGCGCTGATCGCGGCGTCCAAGCCCGTCGAAATCCCCGTCAAAACCCAAGACGAACCAAACCCTTTACTAACAGAAAAATGAAACGAATCCTTTTTGCCCTGCTCCTGTCCCTCATTGCCCCGCTCTCGATGAGCGCGCAGCGCGCCACGCTTTACACCCTCGGCTCCTACAACGGCGGAACCAATAACGTCGCCGCGACAGCCACGAACTCGCCGACTACCGCGATCATTTCCGTTGAGGAATTCGACCGCGTAGGCGTAACCGTTTCGGCAAAGCCGCTTTCAACCTCGACCGGAACCGTGGTCTTCAAGTTCGCGGACTCCGTTGATGGGACCAATTACGAAACCACGCCGTCGCACACTGTAACCTTGACCTTGAGCGGAACGAGCACGACTACGCAGACCGCGCAATTCGATACTTTCGGAACCGCCGGATTGCAGCTCGTTTCAATCGGCTCGACAAACGCGATGGCCGTGACCAACCTCACCGTCAGCGTTCGCCTCAAAGCGCCGAAGCGGCGGATTGAGACGCGATAGACTGTCCCTTAAGCAGGTGGTATTCATAGCCGGGAGCGTAGCGATGCGCTCCCGGTTTTTTGTTTATGCCTAAATTTGATTGGCCGCTTTTCTGGATGATCTGGACCGCTACGTTTGGTTCGTGGTCTGCGATCTCACTGATGGTCGGATCAGCAAACCCAATACTCGATACCGTTTGTTTAATCGCGCAAACGGCATGTTGTATCTATTGGGCCAAGGCAAAGCGGCTCCGTAACTGACCCGCCGTGCTGGAATTCATGTCCGAACCAACTCGCGAACACTGGTTTTTCAAACGCGAAGGCGACAGGCTCAGCGTGCTCCTCGTTCGGTCCGCAAATCATATCCGATTCTTCGAGGTGACTCTAAAGCAACCCGGCATTGAAATGTCCATGCAGGCAATCGCGGACAGCGAGCGGCTAAAGACCTGGTTGCGCGGTCTCAGTCCGCGCGGTTGACCTCCCGCCGTTGCTGAAATGGCAACGGCAACAGACCTCGGCGATACAGTCGCTCTCATGCTCGAATCGCTGGCGCTTTCGGAAGCGACCATGCGTTGCTCGATAATCTGGGCTGGCGACGAATACCCGTGCGTTGGCGGTCCTGAATTCGGCGGGAAGAAAATGGAATCGGGAGGCTCTCGCCTGCGCGCGAAGCTCACGATCAAGGTGCGGGTTGAAGTGTTTCCCGATGGTGTTGGAATTCCCAAGGAGCAACAGACCATTCAATACAAGCGGAACGCCTCGGCAGACCCGAAGGCTTACCGGATTGAAGCCGTCACGAACGCTTACGGGGCTTGGCTGGAACTTCATTGCGAAGATCCGAATCAGGCGGCGTGATTTCGTCGCCGCGCTCAACCCAAGGCATGAGAACGAATCGGCAGAGCAAAAATGCCATGAGAGTCGTTCCTAAAACTGCAACCAAGGAGACGAACCAGCTCACGCTCTGAGCAGAAAGGCCAGTCATCAAAACCAGACAGCAAACGATTATTAAAGTGCAACGTCTGTTTGAATTCATTTTCATCGCATCACTTATCTGTGGCTGCGCTCGGTTCCGCTCAACCCAGACTGAACTCTCCCCCGACGGCGCGCAACGAATCACGCGCGTTTGTGTCACGACGTTTTTTGACGGCAGGAGCGACCTTGCAAAGCTCCGTGCTTCAACGACGGACAAGACGCAGGGCTTGACGCTCGCCGGCCTGGATCAAAGCTCGTCCAGCACGAACGCAGTTGAAATCCTGCGGCACGTCGCGGCGATACTCGGAGCGGTGAAATGAAAACGATCACTTGGAAACGGAAACGCGGCTTTAGGCGTCAAATCCACTTTCAGTTGAGATGGCCTTTCATCTCATGGTGCCATTCAACGTGCATCTGCGACGTGGTAGCGATCCTCGAAAGGTGCAAATGAGCGAAGGATGGGAACAGGACAAATTCGATGCCGCGCTGAAAGATTACATTACGGTCAGTCGCAGGACCGTGCCCGAAGTCATCAATCGCAAAGCCTACTTCATCGCAAGGAAGTCTCTCTGGTTCACGGTCAAAGCCGATGCTCCCGAGATCCGTTCCCGTCTCAACCGGACAATCACGATCGAGCGCACGACGGCCAGCGGCCGAACTGAACTCTCTCACGGGCCATTCGGCGCAATCCTCATCAACTCGCGTCTCGGCAAGAAAGGCCAGCCTGGGCTTTACGGCGCCGCGATGCGCGAGGCGCTGGCCAAGCTCATTGCCGCTCGCGTTCGCTCCGTCGCGTTCCTCAAAGCCGGATGGCTTCCCGCAATCCGAATCCTGGACAGCATCGTGAACGACAAGGAAGGCGCCGCGCCGTTCCCGTCCGAAGCAAACCGCATGTCATGGAGTCCGAAGCAAATCGGCGACGCGGTTGCGGCAAAGCCCGGTGACCTGCCGTTTGCGACCATCGTGAACGCGGCGATTGCGAGCCACGACAGCAGGGGCGCATTGCAGATTTACGGCTCGCGGGCGCTGGATACGGCTTTCTATGACGAGACGCAGAGCATGATCGAGGAAACCCGCAAGCGAATGCAGAAGGATGCGGACAAGGCGAATGCTCAAATGGCATGAATGAGCGCGAGGCGCGATATAAGGCCGCGCTTGAACAGATTCGCGATCTGGACAAAGCCACGGAGATGCGCGGGTTTCTGTGCGAGGACTTCACGCCCGATCACATGGTCAAGCCGGGAGGCTGGGTGCCGATTCATCCGCGCACTATGGATGGACTGAAGCACGCGGCGAAGATTGCGAGAGCGGCGCTGGAAGAGGGTTAGCCGACGAAACCAAGTTCGGGATCGTAACGCGGCCACTTGATACATTTCCCGCCTCCGACATGGAGCCACTCGCCGTTGAATCCTGGATGCTGGAAACCGCTTGAAGTCACGATGCTGCCAATGAGCGGCCACGGCTGGAGCAAAATAAGCACGCTTGTATCCGCCGTCAGGCCATCTCCAAGACAAACAGCCTCCGGCTTAGTGACGCGCCGCCCGTAAGTCTCCGCAGGCGGCAGGATTGAGAATCCCGCAACCGCGCTCAGCAGTCCGTTGATGAAGTTGCGGCGGTTCAAAGTCGTGGCAGACTTTTCAAAACTAGCTTGTTGCCGTTGAACCGCTGAATCCTGAATCGCCCGCCTTTGATTTCCACGATTTCACCAATGGCGAAGATCGGCCCGCGGTCTGCGACTGGTGGCAGCGTTTCCCCATAGGCTGCGAGCGTTGGCGAATTGGCCTTGTGCAACTCGCCAAACATCTGGTCAATGCGATCGCGGCGTTTAGCCTCGCGGTCGGCTTGCTCCGGCGTGAGCGGAATCAATTCCCCCGTGCGCATATCTTGCATATTGGTTGACCCTAGCCCGCTTGTGTGGCGTCACACAACATCCTTTCCAAAGTTGACCGCGCTCTCGCCGCCTACCTGATTTCCGAAGGCGCTGGGACCGCCGATGACGTTTATCCCGCGAAACGCTCCCTGGACAAAGCCCTGCCGAATACGGTTTGCCACGCGATGAAGTGGCGCTTCCTTTCGCCGAACTCAGGCGTCTATGTCGTGACGGCTCAGGTGATGGTTAAGACCCTGGCCGCGCTGGACGCGGACGAGGAACAAGCCGCCGTGAAAGACCCGAGCGAGGAAAGAGTGTCCGCGTGCTTCGATGCTTTCTTTGTCGGAGTGGATTCGGCCAGCGATACCCTTGGCGAGAACATTACGGCCGCCGCACGCAACTCCGGCGATGCGGACCTTCAAGATTTAACGATTCAATCCTGCGAAGTGACCGGCGGGGACGGCGGCGTGGACCGCAACGGCCCGGCGTGGATGGATGCGATTGATCTGGAGATTGTGTGTTGCCCGAATGACGTGAGCTAGTCGGCGGCAGGTTTCTCTCCCTCGAACGTCTTGAGCAGGCGCTTGGTGAGATGGTCGTAAAGGCGGGCCTCATGCTCAGAGAGAACTCCATGCTCCTCGTAACCATGCGTGCTGTGCGCCGTCCTGTGAAGCTCAAGCCAAACCTGATGCAATATTTCGTCTGCGGTCATGGTGATTGGAACGCGCGGGCCGGGTCGCACGACAGCGACTTGAGACCCGCGCGCTTTTTGGTTGTTATGCCGCGCTCGCGGTCTCCTGGGCTGGCGTGATGTTCCAATTCACCAGATTAAGGTTTTCATTAATCAGCTTCGCGCTGACGATTTTGCTGCCTCGCACCTGAATGAATACGCGCGCGCCTGGCGGAACTGTAGCCGTGCCGTCAAACGACTTCCGGTCATTCATGAACGTCGCGAGATCGGCGGCCTGTTCGCCCTGCAAAGTTTTGCCTCTTGCCATAGATTTCTTCACCTCCAATCGCTTTAGGTTCTTGTGGGTTTCACTGCGGGAACGGAGCAAGCCAGAATCCCGAGAAGACCGCAAGGAATGGTTTTGCTTCAAGACTCCCGTTGACCGCTCACGGTTGCCGTGGCAGACGCAACCCAAACCGGCACGGCAGTCGTTTACGGACTCGCGAACGACGGGACAGCAATTTCAATCGAAGGCTACGCGACCTTCATTCTCGAAACGGCCAAGGCATCTCACAATTTCGACCTGGACGCGGTTAAGGACGAAAACAATTTCGACGCTTCCCTGATTGCGACCAACGGCCACCGGGAAATCGACATCACCTGGACGCCTTCGGGCGCCAGCAAAACGGCGGCGAACGCCACGGCGGTTTTCCTCGAACCGCTGGATAAAGTCACCCTCGCAAACTTCGCGGTCGATAGCTTCAACGGCGATTACATCTACGTCGGCAGCGGCATGGTTGAGCTAAGCCACAAGCAGGGGAAGATGTCGATGAAGCTCCGCAAATACGACGACGACGCGCAGAACACGTCGCTCACGACCACCGTTACATAACCCACTTTTCAAATGGCAAACGAAATCAAAAAATCCACGAAGCTCTCCTGGGCCAAAGGCGGCGCTGAAATCATCGTTAATACTGACGAGACGCTGAACCAAGCCGGCGCTCAGGCGATTGAAAACGTCCAGATCATCGGAGGCACAAGCGAGGCGATTACATTCGGGGACGTCACCGCTCCGGCGCATATCGCGTTCAAGAATCTGAACAAGAAATGGAGCCAGCTAACTGCCGCAGAGAAAGTGTCAGCCGGTGGAGTCCAGGCTACTTACGAAGCCGCGAACCGGGTATTCGTCGGAACAACCAATCCGACCACTTCCGCAGATGCGGTCTATACGATTTATCCCGGCTCTGGCGTCAATTTCTATCAGGCAATCACGCTCGCGTGGTATGCGTGCAAGGCGACGGATAACGTTGACCTGCTCGTGGCCGCAATCGAAGCGTAACTCTCCCCATGCACGAGCCCGCTTTATCAAGGGCGGCTCTGCCCGCGCCGGTCGTTTGCCTTGGGATGCTCCTACGTCCCTATTCTTTGGGGCACGAACTCTGGCTAATCCGCGAATCCAACGCCGCGCTGCGCGGTTCAATCGACGGATTGCCCGCCGCGGTGCTCATCTGTTCTCAGACATGGGGCGAACTCCGCAGGATGCGCTCGGATCATTTCCTCGGACCTAAACTCTCAATCTGGAAATGGCGCGCCCGGTTGCAACTCTGGAACAACTGGCGATTGCATTTCGACATGCCGCGAGAACTCGCAACCTTTCTAGCCTACCGCGCCGAAGGACTCCTCGAGCTTCCCATCTCCCAAGTCTCCCGCTCCGACCGCGCCATGCCGCGCCTGCCCGGTTGCCCGTTCATCCTCCGGTTGCAGCAATGGCTAATGACGCATTTCCACCTGAGCGAAGACGAGGCATGGGATTACAAGGTGGGGCTCGCAAAGATGCGCTGGGCCGCGCACTGGGAGCAAGAAGGTGGCTTGGACATTTACAACGCGCACGAAGCGGAATCCGACGCGCAGATTGAGTATTGGGAAAGCCTCGGCGGGCCGTCGGCGATGAAACTCAAGGAGGCAAAATGCCAAGTTTGATCGCGACGCTCGGTCTGAACATGAGCCAGTTCACCGCTGGCCTCGATTCCGCTCAAGTCATCGCGAAGAAACACGGCGAAGGCATCGCTTCCGCTCTTGGCGAGGAATTGACCCATAAGCTCGCGGCCTTCGGTACCATCGTCGGGATGGAGACGTATATCCACCAGACGCTGGAATGGGCCAGCAAGATCGGAGACCTATCAATCAGGACCGGGCTGGCCGCGACCGAACTGCAGGCGCTCGAACTCATCGCCAAGAAAAACGGTACCACGGTCGAGTCGCTGGCCAGCCTTTACGAGCGGCTTGGGAAGGCAATGGGCATCGCGACTGAAGGCGGGCCGAAAGGCGATAAACAAGAGGCGGCCTTAAGGCGGCTTGGGATTTCCGGCGAGTCCATTCAATCGGGAGACATGAAGGCGGGTTTCTCCGAGATGCAGGAATACGTTCAGGGAATCGGCTCAATAACCCCGCAGATCGAAGCCGACCTGTCCACGATTTACAAAAACGCGCGCGAAGCAATCCCGGCGCTCAAGGCGATGACCAAGGAGGCGATGGAGCACGCCAAAGCCTCGGCATTGCCGCCTGAGCTCATGGCCGAAATGAAGGCCGCCGACGATTCGATGATCGAAGGCTGGCATAACATTCAGGCGGCCGGCAAGGGCATTGTGGCTGGTTTGGCTACGGGAATGAATGTCGCCAAGGACGCCGTTCGCGCTTTTGCCGGTGTCTGGTCGGACGCATTCGCCGCGCAATCGGAAGGCAAAAGCCTGGAATTCAATCCTCTAAAATCCTTCGGAAAGCACTTTGAGGACGCTCGCGGTGAATACAACAAGCTGGCCAAGGATTTCGCCGGCCAGTCGCCGGACGAGGCGCGCCTATCCGCGATGCAAGCGCGAATCATCAAGGAGCGGGACGAACTCGGCAATACCAAGGAAGGGAAGAAAAAAACCGCTTCGAACTTCGTGGAGTTGCAACAGGAATTGAGCCTCATTGCCGCGCAGCGCGCGCAGACCGGGGATCACGCCCTGAGCAAGCGGACGGATTTGATTCTGCAACTCCGCGAATTGGAAATCGCCCGAGAACTCCAAGCGCTCGACAAGAACAAGGACAGCGTGGCCAACAGGCAAAAGAGTAATCAAGACGCACTGGAAGACAAACGCGCCAGATCCGCCGATCGCGTCCAGAAGATCGAAGAACAGACCGCGGAATTAAAACGCAAGGGCGACATGATGGCCATGACCGCCGACGAAAAGCGGCTCGCTCTGAGAAAGGAAATCGCCGAATTGACCGCGAATGTTGACCCCTACGGCGAAGCCACTGCCGAGGAGATTGCGCAGCGCAACCTGGAAATCGCCAAGCGCGAAAACGAACTGACGGGGGTCAAGGATGACGAGACCGGGCGCGCAGGGAGAAAAGACTACGCCGCAACCGAACTAAACAAAATCGGCGGGTTTCTCGGCACCTACGCCGCCGCGCCGGAACTGGCCATGCTCGACGTGCAAAAGAAGTCGCAGCAACACCTGGCGAAGATCGAAAAGGGAATCGACAAGTTGAATGCAACTCCGGCTCAGGGCGACTTCGGCGACACGGAGTTTTGAGTTATGCCGAAGCCGAAGATCAACGGAACAGTTCAGCCGGTGCGGACCAAGATCAGCACGCACTATGATCCGACCAAGGGATACACCACAACGCAGGAATACGAGAGCGCGGGCGACAATCTGAACGGACTGGCGGTCCAGGCGAGGACCGCCGGAATGGGTTTCTCTCTCGATGCAAACGCGCGCAAGAGCCGGCTGGTGATGACCACGACGGGCGCCGCGCCTGGCTTCCCCGAAGCGGCAACCTCAACCTGGCAACTCTACACAGCGGAGATTCAGCGCGACTTGCGAGAGCATCCAAACCTTGTCGTGATTGGACCTTGGGCGGCTTCGTTGCTGGACCGCGATCTGGCTTATCTCAAAAAGTGGACCGGCAGCATGTTGTTCGCGTTTAACACGATCAAAACCGGGCCGGAATATGTCGCCAACCCAAACCTAGCTTTCTTTCTTTCACTCATGCTCCACGGAACCACGAGCTTCGAGGTGAACGGCTACTCAGCGCGGGCGACAATCACGCTGCCATATTTGTTCGACGGCGCCGTGCCCGGAGTATCGCCGGATTCGCTCATGGCGAATTTGATAAATGACATCCCCGTAGGCGGGCCGGATGACGGGATTTTGTTTCGCTGGGGCTGGCGCAGGCGCGGGACGAGTCGGACTTTTTCGGGCAACAATCGGACGGAAATCGCGCTCGAATGGACTTTGGCCTCGTGGCCGATCGTCATGTATGGGGCCGAGATTACGGACCTTCCAGCTTAATGAACGGCAGCATTCCAAGACGCCCGGAAGGGTTCAGCAACGCGGCCCGGTTTTTCCAATGGCTTTGGGATAGGACCGTCCGAGACCTGGAACTATTCGCTGGGCCGGGAATTCGCATCAGCAAGACAACGCGCGGAACGGTCATCGAGTCCACGGCGGAATCCGGCGAGAGCGGAACCACGGTGGATCAATACATCCTGAAGGATGCCACGGCCGGGGATTACTTCGTGTGCCGATCGCTCTCGGTATCATTTGATACCACGGACCCGGAAGATCCTGTCATCGTTCGCACGATAGGAGCGGAGAATGTTTTCATCGCGAAACCGTTTCACCTGCGGCAATCGTCTTTTGACCGCGACGTGCTGAACGGGGAGACGCCCGGCAACATCGGAACAACGGACGAGATCACTTACGATATCGCGGTTGAATCTTGGGACGACCCCACGTTCAGCACGGCCACAAAGAAACTCAGCTTCAAATACAAGTCCGCGACGTTCCGCATCGCGACGGATGAGACTGAAGTCGATCCGGACGATTGGACCACGCAGAATCAAACCATCATCCCGCGTTTCGTTCCCGCCGTGCTCGCGGAACCGGGGGACGGACCTGTGACGAGCGAGACAATCACGCCCACGATCATCTACGCGGTGAAATGTTCAGGCTTGGGAATCACGCGGCCTGGCGAGGATGACAGCACGATCGACGTGACATTGCTCGCGCTCAGTGACGGCTGGGCTTGGGCGAAAACCTCGTGAGCGATTTCAACGCATTCGATTCGGACGGGAACGCTTTTCGCGATTCGGGCTACAACGCGCGCGGGCGGCGGATTCCGTTCACGATTCGTTTCTGGTTCAAATTCGGCACGACGGCCAACTGCGATTTTGCATTCGGACCCGGCTGGTCTGTTCAGGTGGACGGCGGAAACATAACAATCGGCGCAGGCGGAATCACAGCACATCCGCTGGAGGCTTTTTCACTGACCGACTGGAATTATTTTGTCGGCGGATTCGACGGCGACAGTTTCTTCGCGCAACTCAATGCGAGCGCACGGGCATTATCATTGCCGGTGATTGCGACGACGCTGGGTCCTGGCTTCAATTTGAGCGTTGATTGGTTTTTTCTGGGCTCCGGCGCGGACCCGATCCCAAGGCTTGACGAAGTTGCGCTGTGGAAGGACCGCGCGCTGAATGAATCCGATGCCGCAGACGATTACAACGGCGGCGCCGGATTGGACTTCTCTGGCGTGGACCGCGCCGGCCTGCTCGCCTACTGGGAACTTGAAGGCGTGGACGGGACCGACGCGGGAACGCTCTCCGATTCGCTGAACGGCTATCCCCTTGCGCGCATGGATACCGGCACTCCGAGCACGGCGAAGTATGGGGCGGGGCAATTCGGTGAAGGGCTGTTCAACAATGGGCTGAGCGCGAGCTTCTTCACTGGGACGAAATTTCAGAGCACCGATTCAGTTTTCAGCTTTGGAGATGCTTAAACCGTTGACCTAACCCCCTTCCCGTAATGTCCTTTCACAGACTCTACATCGACACCGACCGCTCCCTTCCGGTCGTGGGCGTCAGCGATTCCTCGATTGCGGAGATGCCAGCCTTTGTTCAGGAGGACACGCTTTCGCTACGAGTGACATTGCTTGCTGGCTTTTCTCGCGTCTCGGACTTCGCGCCGATTCCCGTTTCTGGGCTCACTCTCGAAATGGCGCTCGGACGCAAGGTTGGAAATACATCTCTCCTTTACACGCAAGCCTTCAGCTTTACAGCGAGCGACGATCTGGCCGACCCCTATTTCGCGGCGGACTTGCCGATGAACACGGCGGCGATTGCTACGCTGCTCGGCTCCAGCGCGCAGGCGGATGCCTATTTTGAAGTCAAGATGCTCGACGGCGGTTTGCCAAGGACGGTGCTTTCAAGGCTCGTTCGTATCCAGGCGGCAGTCATCAAAGACGGCGGGCTTGAGGAGGCGGCGCTGCCAACTCCGATTTCCGCGGAGACGTGCCAGGCGCTTTTTCTGCAACGAATCATCCCAGCTTCCGCAGGCAATCCGCTGATTCTGCAGAACGGCTCAATCACCTACGCGCTCTATCCGGACACGGACGGGAGCTTCCAAACGGTTCGACTGACATGAGAAAAATCAAAGCCAAACCGACTTTCTATCCGATTCCGCTGGACGTGGCGACGTGCGTTCGGATTTGGGAACAGCTCGGAACGCGTCTCACAGAAGCAGCTCCACTAGATGCGAACATCTTTGACGCGGAGCCAGACCCGATCCGGGAAGCAGAGGAGCAGTTGTATCTATTTTTGACCAAGCGACTGGCGGCAGCCGTTTGCATAGTTTCCATAACTTCAACCCAAGAATGAGAAATTTCCTCTCCGCGCTCCTTTGCGCTCTCTGCGTCTCTGCGTTTTGTTTTCAAGCCGAAGCCTCAACGGTCGTATCCGCAACGATCACGATTACAAACTCCGCCGCGCTCACGAACGCCACAAGCGGCCAGAAATATACGCTCAACGGAGACGCTCGGACTTTCACGAACTCGGTTGCATCAGCCTCAACTCAGGTGCGCGTGCTCACGAACTACACCGCGAGTCAAATCCTGTTGAGCCTGGTCGTACAGGCTGGCAGTTATCCATTCACCGGGATTCAGTCGATGACCGCGAGCGCGGGAACCAACGTCACGTTCCGCGCGACCAACGACACGGCGCTAACGATCACGCTCAGCCCGACGAACTACGGCAAGGTGACTTACTCGACTCAGACGGTGGGAGTGGTGCAAACGATCATCCGCGTGCCGATGTCCGCAGAGGACAGCGTTCCGCAGACGAATAACCCGACGCGGCTCTGGCAGGACCTGGACGCCTACTCGCAAACGCGCCGCCTCGGCCGACTGGAATTGAGCGGGCGGCTGGAACTGCAGGCGGGTTTTGGTCTCCACGGCCGCTACCTCGTGTCCACAAACTACACACTCACTACCAATGATTTATACATCGGGGTCGATACCCGCTCGAACACGAACCTGATTTTGACCCTGCCCAGCGCGGCCAGCGCGAGCAATTTACTTTTCGTTTTGAAGGATGAAGGCGGGAGCGCGGGAACGAACACGCTCAAAATCTACCCGGCCAGCGGGGACCGAATAGACACGCTCCTGACGAATCTCGTGGTCTCAAACAATTTCGGCGGGGTGCAACTGCGATCCCGCGGCGGAACCAACTGGAACATTTTGGCCAGCGGCGGCGGTGTTACTGGCGGAATCGCAAGCAGCGGCGGCGGTGGAGTTGAACTGACAAACTCTGTTTGGGTTGCCAAGAACGGGAACAATTCAACGGGCGCAAGGGGCGATGCGTCCAAGCCGTTTCTCACGCTCGGAGCGGCAAAGACAAACGCCATCAGCGGCGATACGATATTTGTGATGCCGGGTACCTACGACGAAAAGAACCTGCTGAAAAACGGAGTGAACTGGCATGGCTTCGGAGCGAGTGTGATTTTCACCGGAGGCTCCGGCGCGATCTGGGACGATAACGCAGATTCCATTGATGCTACCAGCATCATTGAAGGATTCGACATCCTGGAAAATCAATCCGGGGACGCCGTGCTCCAGATCTTCAACAATTCGACCGTGACCATTCGTGCGCGGACGATCAATTCTCCATTCGGTTACGCGGTCATGGTCGGGGGAGGCGGAACGAATACCATTTGCACCATCGAAGACTCTACCGTCGCCGTATCGGATAGCAGCGGGTTGGCTGCGGTCCAGGTCAGAGCTGCGGCGGCGCACGTAACGCTGAACCGATGCAAGCTCACGTCCGCAGAAACGTCTAACGCCGGCTCGGCGCTCCGGTTCGAGTTTGCGGCAAACACGAACAGCGTCCTGCGCGACTGTGTTTTGATCGGAAATTTATCCGCTGGAAGTCCAGTCTCAATTTCAGGGAGCACGACAGGGACGAAGATTCGGATTTACGGCTCGCTGATGAGCAACCTGACCAACGACGTGACCAATACTTCTTTCCTGACCGGCGCAACCCGGTTTGAAGTTTCAGCGGACGTGAGATAAAACCGCGCGCGGCGGTCCTCGTTTGTGTTCATTGCGCTCCGAGTCACGTCACGGAGCTGTTCTTCGGCCTTTCAGCAGGGAGGCTGTCACCGCGCGCTGGCGAATGTTTGCCGGAATGCGGCATTGACCGCAAGCCCGTTGAAGGCGATTAGTGAGCAATGCATTCAGCAGGGAATCCCGACCCGGCTGGCGAGCCGGTCATCATCCACGGCAATCTTCTGGCGCGACGAGTTGCACTCACACCCCACGGCGACGGCCAGCTTTGGCACTTGGACTGGGAACGGGGCAAGCTGAGTCTGGAATGTCTCGGAAGCTGGGCCGACATCAAGCGCGTTGTGCTGTTCGCTGGGCTTGCTCCTGGCGTTCTAGCGGCGTAGCGGCGGGGACAGATACCTCGATCGAGACGGGAACGTTCCTTCTGAGCGTCGCGAGATGGGAGCGGATATTCGCGGCCACGTTCTCGGCAATCCACTTTTGCGACTCAGGCGCCTGCAACACGATCTCATCCCCTGAGCGGGCATTCCGCTGGACTTCCTCCAGGTTGCACCATTTCGCGCCGAGGTTGCAGATGAATTTCATGCTGCCGTCGGCAACGATGGGTCTGGCGCATCCCCGAGATGAGCGCAGTCAAAGCCGACCCAGTAGGCGTCATCTTCACCCGGCTTGTCGCAAGGCTTGTCCGGTTCGGCGAACGTCAGTCCTCCGTGAACTTCCGCTTTTATTTCGTCATACGGCTTGCCGTGCCACGGATGACCTTTGGGAACGCGCACATAGCCGCATCGGTATCCGATCTGGTTGTGGATGACCACCCACTCGTATCCTTCGTGTTGCCCTTCGGCCAGCACGTCGCCGGGTCTGCTAATTTTCAGTGAGAGGCACATGCCGAAACCTTCCACGAACCGCCTCCCGATTTGAAGTCTTTTCGCGCGCGTGGACAACCACGGTGGACAATGGGCGGTGAATGAATGCATGGCGCGATTCATAACGAGCAAGCCCGGGTTTGGTTGGGATCATCTATGGCTTTGCTGGTGAGCTTCACAAATCTGGAGCAGACGCTTCGGATTGCGGTGCTGTTCGTCACACTCGTTTACGGCCTCCTGAAACTCTGGAAGGCATTCAAACCGAAAGCGCCGATCAACCTCAACGACTCCGACCCCCCGATAAAGCTGTGAACTTCATTGCGCGAGCCCTGGCCGAAGCCGACGGCAACCCGTCCACTATGCGGATTGCGACCGCTCTAATTGTCGCGGTGATTCTCGCCGGCTGGCTTTACGTCACGATCAAAACGGCCGTCCTTCAACCGCTCTCAATGGAACAAGTCGGGCTCATCCTGGGAACGCTCGGAATCAAAGGCTGGCAGCGCGGCAAGGAAGCCGCAGACCCCGTGGCTTAACGAATGCTTACCGCAGTCAGAAACCAAACCATGAAAAACCCAATCCTCAAGTTCGGCGATGCCCTGTTGCTCTGCGTCGCGCTCGCGCTCGCGTCGGTCTCGGTAATCAGTTTCAGCGGATGCGCCCTGCTCTCCAAAGGTTCGAGCCAGGAGCAGAAGCTGGCCGATATTCACAACCTGGCATACGCGGCGGCTTCGATTGGGACGAGCGAGGCGCTTCTGGAAAACGCGGTTTGGCGGCTCCATTTCGAGACGGCTTATGTGCAACTGGACCGGCTTGTTGAACAGAAGATTGTCACGGGGGATTTGCTCCGGGGAATCATCGCGAGTTTGCCGGTGCGGGAACTGCGCTCGGACCGCGCGCGAATCGCGATCGAGTCGGCAACGTTTCTTTTTGACCAGACCGTCGGGACGAAGATCGACATTGAGAAGGCGCAGTTTGTGTTAGCGGCCGCGAGTGGCATCAGGGACGGCATGAGGGTTGCCCTTCGCCTGTGAACGGCACCGTGGTCTTTTTCCTGATGCACGATCCGAGGGACGGCCAGAAACCTTTCCGCGCCGTGGGGTCTGAGAACATCGGTCCTCCGTGGAAGTTTGACCGCAGTTTCTCGACTGCGACCGGCGCGCGAGATCAGTTGCTTGAGTGGATTAACGGCGTGCCGAATGCGGAGTTTCACGACTTGACTACCTGACCGACGCTTGCGTTCAGGCGAAGGTTGCCGCGTGCGGGACATGAACGCGTGAGCTACCGCGCGCGGCCTTCCAGGTGCCCGTCCGCTAAGCGAATGCGGCTATGCGATCGCCGAGAATGTTGGAGTAAAGAGTCATCGCTTCGAGTTGCCGATTCAATCGCGACTGCTCAAGTTCATCCAATCCCCGCCAAACATCCCCGCCGATAAAGACGGTTAGCTTCCCGCGCTTCACATCCAGTTCGGACTTCTCGGTTACGACTCGCAATTGGTGTTCTTTCATCAACACGCAGTCTTGCCAACCCTTCCCCATTGTGCAAGTTTTCCGAGCAATGAAAAATTTCGGCAAGGAACTGCGGAAGGCGCGCGGCAAACTCAGCCGAGCGAAGGCCGCGCAAATTCTCGGAGTCTCGGAAGGCGCGGTCTTGAAGTGGGAACGAGGCGAGCGGCAACCCGAACCGCTGTCGCTGCCTGAGATCATGCGGAGGCTGCCGATGCTTTGCGAGCAGCAGCCAGCCTAAGAGTTTCCCCTACTCCGCCTGCGACTTTCCC
Organism: Verrucomicrobiota bacterium; assembly: GCA_003218305.1. Taxonomy (GTDB): domain Bacteria; phylum Verrucomicrobiota; class Verrucomicrobiia; order Chthoniobacterales; family UBA10450; genus AV80. Next base: position 10,521 of record QHMY01000093.1, on the reverse strand, counting down.
TTAGTCGAAATAGTTTGAAATAGTGTTTGCGCTATCTTCCCCACTGGGTAAGATTCGAGTCACGGTGAACGATGACAATAGAAACTCTCTCCACTCCCTTGCGCTCCTCGTTGGTTCGCCGGGCTCATCACCCGACCGGGGGAGTGGAGTTTTTTTGGAGGTAACGATGAAAACAGAATCGACCGTAACGCACACAAGAGGACCGTGGATGCAAACTCCGTTTTGGGGAGATGCCGCGACTGGGTTGCCTGGTAATTGTATTTACGGCCCGGATAACAAGCGAGTCGCGGAAATCCTGCACACCAATTCACGACACGCCGACGAACATGAAGCCAACGCCGCTCTAATCGCCGCCGCGCCGGATCTTCTCAATGCGTGCAAACTTGCCGGCGATACGCTGGCATGGCTTGACCGGATGGCCGCCGAGCGCAAATTCAGCGAGGACATGCGCACTACGGAGTTTAGGGCGGCGCTCGAAACCGCTCGCGATGCAATCGACAAGGCTGAAGGGAGGACGGCATGAAACTAGAACAACTCGGCGACGGAGCGGTTGCCGCAGCGCAACGCGGGGAGATTGTAATCACCTTCGGCGGTGGGCACTGGGATTCGTTCAAGCTGGGAGAACTACCTCAAGCCCGATGGGGAACGGCTCTGGCGAAGAGCCAGCGCGAGCGGATTGACGCGGACAGGCGGTCGGTGGCGGCACTGGCCGTCGGTGAAGCGGTGCAGGTGGTAAGGTCATGTCACCCACGCCACGGAGAGAAGACAACGGAAGTCAGGAGGGTGGCATGAACGAATTCCTGACAGCATTCGCCAAAGCCGCGCAGTTGCGACCGGACGAAGCGGACAAACAATGGGCCGATTTCTCCCGCGCGTTGCCGGATTCGGAACGCGAGCGGATTGAAAACGGCGGCTACAAAAGCGGAACTGAGATGGGGCTGGATTTTTTGGCGCTCTATCCGGTCGAGGAACGGGGAAACCAGGTCGAGAGCATGAACGGACTATGAACTCCAAACTTTCCCAACTCAAGGCGCTGCTCGACGGCATCGCGGAATTGTTTCCGGGGGCGTCCGTCGCTGTAAGCGTTTCTCCGAGCTATCGGTCTGTCACGATTCATGGCGTTGAATGCTATCAACACGCAACCGAGATCATGCGTCTGCTCGGCATCGGGGAGCGCGGCAAACAGATCATTCAGGCCGATCACATTTGGGTGAACGTCTTCGGGGAAGCAGGCGGATTGACCGTGAACGTGTTTTGCACCGAACTTCCGCCGTGCTGCCGGCTTGAAAAGGAGACGGTCCGCATTCCGAAGACTGAAGTCGTTGCCAGCAATTCGGAATTCGTCGAAGTTGAGAGAACGAAAGTGGTTTGCGGGAATGGAGGTGTCGAATGAACGCGACGAAACCAAAGCCTGATCAAATTCTAGTCGGCATCGGAGTGCTGACCTGGATGCCGCATGAGCGCAGGTCTGATCAATACGGATCTGTGTTTCTCATGGAGGATGGAACCGAAGCGCAAGCCGAAATGTTTTTCCCGAAAGGCAAAGGCAGGCTCGTTGCCCACGTCATTGAACCGCGCAAGAGCGAACACATTGGCGACATCATGCGCGGGTTGTATCCCGTGATGCCGAATGTCGGAGACCGCTTGGTGCTCGGTGAAGGTGAAGCGTTTGAAGACAACTGCCAAGGGAGGAAAAGTCTCGGTGTGTCGCCAGGGAACCGCGCAAACGACTGGCTTGACCCGCGGGCGCTTTACAACTGTCACGAATCGCTGGTCCAACTTATCTGGGAGACAATATGAGCAATGCAATTCAAAAAACGGAGGAACGATCCCTGGCCGAATACATACCGCTGGGTGGCCATGACAAAATCAAGCTGACCGTCAAAATGGTTCAGCAGTACATCGCGATACCGACCAAGAGCGGCAAGACGTGCTCTGAACGCGATGCTGTTCGGTTTATCGGCCTCTGCGTCGCGCGGCGACTTTCCCCGCTGGAAGGCGATTGCTTCCTTCAGGGTTACGATACCGTCAAGGGCCCGGCCTTTGAACTCATCACGGCATATCAGGCTCTCATCAAGCGCGCGGAGATCCACCCGCGTTTTGACGGGCTCAAGGCGGGCGTGATCGTTCGCGAGAATGGAAGGCTGGAAAACTTGACCGGGGATTTCTATCTGATTGGCGAACAGGAATTGCTCGGCGGTTGGGCTCATCTCAAACTCAAGGATGTTTCGATTCCAATGGAGGAACGCCTCAACCTGAAAGTGTTTATGAAGGTCAACGACAATGGAGACCCGATGGCGCGCTGGAAGGTTGACCCGGGCGGAATGATTGTGAAGTGCGCCGAGGCGTCATGCTTGCGCCGTGCATTCCCCACGGTTTGCGGAGGACTGTTTCTTCGGCAGGAAGTAGAAGTAATGCCGGAAGGCGAGGGACTCGGCGCTTTGCCGATCTTGCCGGCAGAAAACCTGTCGAAAGATAATGACGACAGCAACCCCGACCTCAGCCCGGAAACCGCCAAGAACCCTGCGGCGAAATCCGAAATAACAGCGGACTCGCCGCAGGCTCAGATTCAGAAACTCGCGGAGGATAACGGCTGCGCGTTTGACGCTTATCAACGGTGGGGCGAAGGGAGCGGCAACGACACGGACGCGGGAAGCCGATCCACCTGGCCGGAAATTCCCGGCGAACTGGCCAAGCGGTTTCTGCGGAACAAGACAATGTTCGTCGCGGGGCTGAAGTCCGCGAAGGAGGGGAAATGAACCAATGCGTTTTCGATGAACTAAATCCGCCGGCAATGGTGAACTTCCTGCGACCTATTTGCCGAGCGTGCGGAACCATGCACCCGCCAACGTTGGCGACATATTCGCATGACGAGGTTGTAGATGGCATCCTGATTCATGTCAGCGAACCCGATATGCGATTAGTTTGCTCGGCGTGCGGTCATTCGACCGACCGGCTAATCAAACCGTGCAAGAGCGGTAACAGCGCCGAAACTGCGGCCAACGCCAGCGAAGTAGCCATCCGAATCCTTACCGCGAGAGAATGCGTTCCAACATTATTGGAGGCGCCCAAATGAACCGCTTCGTCGCAATCATAGAAAGCCCCGGACACCTTTGGAGCGAACACGCCGTCGTTGACCTAGTGCGCCAGGTTCGCATTTGCCGATGTTCGGACGCGCACGACGCGCAAACAATCGCCGCCTGCTTGAACATTCAGTTTCAGGAGCGGGAAGCGAAACAACTGGAGGACGCGAAATGACCAAGATCAAGGCCGTCCAACACCTGCGGCAAATCCTCAAGGCCGAATGCGAAGAGCCATCCGAAGCGATAATAGCGAAAGGAAAGGCAATCGCCGCGGAAGGGGAGGCGTTGCAGAAGATTGGGGAAACCCTCCGGGGAATGAGCCTCAGCGAAGCGCGGGGTGTAGTGGGCGCCGTTGCCGCTCTTGAAGGGATTGAATGACTCAAGCCATGCAGGCAATCGAGATTGTTCGCAAGGGGATCAATAGTCCGGACGCGCGCGGAGTGTTTCAACGCGACGGCATAAACCTCGATCCGCTCTTTGAAAAGCGCGTTCACCAGGTGACCAAGAACCGTGTCCGGCCAAAATATTGAATATGAGTGAATCCCTAATCCTAATCAGCCACGACTCTGGCAGCGTCGCCGCAACCGACGCCGCGCAGCAACTCATCGAAGAGGCCCTAAGCCTCGGCGCTCTCATCGGCTCGGTTCGGACGCCAGAGGAAAACGAAGCGGCGAATAAGGCGCAAGTCGCGCTCAAGACCGTCCGCAAACAGATCGAGGAGGCTTACCGCGCGGCCAAAGACCCGCTGGTGCATATCGGCAGGAAGCTCGACGTGACGTTTCGAATGCTCACGGACGAACTCGACAAGGAGAACGGGCGCATCGCTCACCTGGCCGGCGAGTTTGGGCTGGCCGAGAACCGCAGGCTGGCCGCAGAGCGGGCGCTGGCGCAGGAGGCGCTTGCCAAGCTGGAACGCGAAAAGGCCCAAGCGATGGCCGCGGCGCCGCCAACCCTGGAAGCGCAGCAACTCGTCATGGACGATTTCAGCCGGCGGCAGGCAATGGAAACCCCGCTGCCGTCCACTCCGACTCGCGCGGCTGGGCAGAAGATCCGCGAGGATTGGGAGATTAAAATTGTGAACGTCATTGAGCTTGCGCGGTGGGTGCTCTCGACCGGCAAGTGGGACGTGCTCAACATCGAAGTCCGCAAAGGTGTCGTGAAGGAACTGCTTGAAGGCGGAATGACGAGCATCCCCGGACTCGAATGCAAGAAGGTGCCGAAGGCGGGCGTGACGCTGCCAAGGGCGCAGAAGTCGATTGATGTATGAGCCGAGAAATCGAAATCCGAGATTGGAAGGATGGCGGAACAAAGATCACTGAACGGCCACATGGCGAGGCTCCGTTGTCTCCAGCGCGCGGTTCTGATGCGGACGTAATCAGCGAGAGACGCGCCGCGCTGAAGTTCGCTCAGAAATGGCTGTGGGAGAATCCTGGTCGAAGAACAACAGGACTAGAATGGCCAACGGACTACCTGAACGATGCTGCGAGTATGCTGGTGGATTACAGGAGAAAGCATCAGAAGCCATGAACCCGCTCGCAATCTTCATCTTCGGTTTCCTTTCTGGCGGATCGGTGATGGCATTCGTTTTCACGGTCTGCCTCTGGGACATCAAAAGGAGCCTGCGGCGGATTATCGACCGGGAGATTGAAGAGGCGCGGGACCGCGTTGTTGAGGAGCAGCGAAAGCAGTTTGTTGAAACCGTCAGGAGTTGGAGAGATGAGCGATGACCTATTCGACTGGAGCGAGTGGCGCAAGCAGCAGGAAACCATGAACGAACGCCAGCGCCGCCACGCAACGCGCCGCAGAGTCGGACGCGGATGGTTGCGGAATTCGCGGGAGCCGGAGACGCCCAAGAGCGCCGAATTGCTGGCCGCGCTCGATACCCGGCAGACTCACGATACGGCATCGCTCAAGGCTCTCGGCGGAATCTTCTACAAGATCGGCGATGATGAATGGTGCGATACTTCGGTGAAATCGTGGCGGAAGGAAGGGGCTGATTTATGGGTGTGCCGATCGTGAGAACCGCAAACCAATTAGCGCACATCGTCGCCGCCGATCAAATGGACTGGCAACAGGTCGTTCTCAACGGCGGGCCTCCGTGCTTTCACATTTCCGAGGACGGGCGATTTTGCGGACGGGCGCAACGGTGGGAGGGGCATTCCGACGATCACGAGTTTGTGTCGCTGGCCGACATGCTGCGCGGGGTGATACCGGACGAGGCAAAGCCGTGATAAAAGAAAAATATTACGCCGTGCGAATCGGGAAGCCGAAGAGGCATTGGCCATACTTCATGCTCGGTGCGGACAGTAAAACTCCAGCGTTGTTTTCAACTCGAATCGAGGCTGAGAAAGCCCGTCCCAAGAAACCCGCAACAAAAGTCGTGCGCGTGTGGCTATGCGACAAATAACATCCCAACCCGAACTCATCTTCGACATCCGCCCCCGGCTGCTCATCAGCGACACGCCGGACGAATTTGAGGGGATCATCGCCCGCGCCGCTTGCGGGGAACTGGTCATCGAATCGGTCCAGGTCGGAGAGAGCAACGCGCAGTGGGTTTTTAAGGTGAGATATCCGAAATGATTCGAGCAATTTCACTTTGGCAACCGTGGGCGTCGGCAATGGCGTCCGGTGCGAAGCGAATCGAAACCAGAAGCTGGCCGACAAGCTACCGTGGCGACTTACTCATTTGCTCCGCTAAAAGAAAGCCAAAGTTTGGAGAATGCCCCGATTTCGTATTGGCTAATTGCGGGCAACTGCCTTTCGGATTCGCGCTCTGCATCGTGGAACTTTATGACTGTTGGCCGACTGAGCGGGTTAATGAGTTGAGGCCATCAATTGGAAAAGCAGAACGGGATCTTGGAGATTACACCCCGGGCAGATTTGCTTGGCTTACCCGAAATTGCCGAGCACTCCGAGATCCGATTCCAATTGTTGGGCGGCAGGGGCTCTGGATTCCGCCAGTGAACAGTTCGTTAACAACTTCCAATTGCAGCGGGACCGGATGAGTCCATAGTCAACCGCATCGGACTTGTGAAAGAGTCACTTCTAAAGCATAGATTTAATTTAGCCGCCTGCTTGGGCAGCCCCGCAAGGGGAGCGGAGATGCTGCCGCTCTTTCACCTGCTCTCCGGGCGGCTTTTGTTCTTCCAACCTCCCGCAATGTCCAACAAAATTCTTGACCGTGTATGGCCTCTCAAAGCGAACACTCCAACTCAAAAACTCGTCCTGATTTATTTAGCGGACCGGGCCGACAAAGACGGCGCTTGCTTTCCTTCCACGCGCGCCATCGGTGAGGCTTGCGGAATCAGCCGGCGAGCCGTCCAGGATCGAATTAAGGACCTAGAGGGGCAGGGTTTGCTCTCCGTTACTCGTCACAGGTGCGTCAAAAATCGGTATAGAATCCAGACGGACAGAAACCAGCTTCATCTTAATGTTTTCCAGCACAATCCGGGGAAGCAGCTACTTCCCACGACAGAAACGGAAAAAAACGGTCGCTCCGTGGGAAGTTTCCAGCACAATCCGGGGAAGCAGCTACTTCCCACTAACCCAGAACCCTCAGTTAAAAGCTTTAAAGCTTTGAAAGGGGTTCAAAGGTTGAAAGCCACTAAAGTGAAATCCGGGGAACGGGACGCACTAGAAAGACTGTTCTCCTTGTTCACCTCCGAAGAACAAACCGCCTACGGCGCCAACTGGCGTCTTCGTTACCGGGAAAGCGCGGACAAATTCATCCGTGTCGTGGCCGATATTGAATCAGCGATTCGCGAGGGCAGCGAATTGATTTCCGCCGCCGCCGTCGCGAACATACGCTGGCGGGAATTTCAACCGAGGACAATCCGATGAACAATCAGATTGCAATTCAGCGATGCGATTGAGAAATTAAACCCGGCTTTGATACAGCCTTGAAAGTGCGATGACCATTCAACTTCCATTCCGTCTTCCGACTGCGGCTCCATTGCACGCCGGTATCACTTTCGGGGGGCGGAATGGTTTTGAACAAATGACCTACAGCGAAAAGCTTCGTGATCCTCGATGGCAAAAACGGCGCTTGGAAATTCTGAACCGCGACGGATGGGCCTGCCAGTTTTGCGGAGACAAAACAAATACCCTCCACGTCCATCATTATTTTTATCATGCCGGCATGGAGCCTTGGGAATCCACTGAATTGGATTTGGTAACTCTCTGCGAATCCTGCCACGACTATGCGGAGGACGTTGCCCATACCGCCGCGCCAGCGAATTGTTTTGAAATTATTAAGACGGGGCGAGTTTTCTATTTTTCAAACGTCTTCACCGAGGACGAATTAACCCAGCACAAACAGAGGCTCCTAATCCTGTTCATCGAAACGTTGCGGACCGCTGACCTGCCACAAATTCAAGCTCTGGCGCGTGGGGTAATGCCAGTGATTGAAGCGGGACATCCAAAATCAAGTCGGCCTGCGAGCGACGTAGAAGCCGCCAAACTGTTTGCTGAAATGCGCCAGAACATCAAATTATGAATCCCATAGACCCCTGCTCAAGCCAATCCGAATCCGAATTGTTCCGCGGCCACGGCGTATCCAAAAAGAAGCTTCGCGCGATTTACGATCCGCGACCGGAACCAGACCGGGAAGAATCGGCGGATGATTCTTCGGAGGACAATTCCGACAAAGGAGACAAGCCATGACCCGCGAATTCCCCTGCCCCAAGTGCGGCCGTAAAATGCCGCGAACATTCCCCGACGATTGCCCGCCGGAAATCGCGGAGGCGATCAGCCGGATAATGCGGTGCTCCGCTTGCAACGAAGACAGGGAAAGGAACAACGACCGGCAGAACCGGAAGCGGAGAATGGCCAGAGCAACCGCGCCAGAGCCATGAGCATCTCCACCTTCGACCTCCAGCAAATGCTCGCGCGCCTGAACCAAAACAAAATCCGGCAGCCGGAGGCGGCAGCGGACCTTTCTATCACCATCACGACAACGGATATTCGCGAGAAGAAACTGCATGATCGGATTCTGGCCGAATGCACGGCGCGCGGATGGCTTGTGATTCACTCGCGCATGGACATGCCAAGCTCCGTCGGAATCGGCGTGCCTGACTTCGCGATCTTCGCCCATGGCGGGCGCGTGCTCCTGGTGGAAGCGAAGTCCGCGACGGGCAAGCTCCGACCGGAACAACGCGCCTGGCTCGCTTGGGCGCAGAAATTAAACCATCGGGCTACCGTCTGCCGTTCGTTTGAGGAGTTTCTAAAATTTGTGGAGGGGGAATGAAACCAGCAATCGAATGGCTCACAGCAATCGGCGAATCGACAATGGCCGATATTCTACTCGGTGGTGATCCGGGATGGAGAACCGAAAGAGTCATCGCCGCGATTCAAGCGGATGCCTTGCGCCACGCGGCTTCACTGTTCGATAAGGAATGCTGCAAAGGCTACTCCTGGACCGTTCCCCATCACTCTGCCATCTTGCTCGCGGAGGAACTCGAACAACCAAACGTCAAATGAATGATCACGACAAACTCTGGGCCGAGGCGATGGTTTTAGATTTCAGGACGGGCGCGGGACGCCCGATTTCAACGCATCCGCTGGCCAGATACGCCGTCGAACAAGCCGCCGCAGACTGGATTGACGGCCACGATTTAACTCAGCGAAAAATAAATCGCGGAATGCCGGTTTACAAACTCGCGGAACAAACCTCCAAACCACGAACTATCCATCCCTAAGCGAAACCGACCGCGAATGGGCGACTGAAATGGTGAATGATTTCAGAAGCAGAACCGGGCGAGTGGAATCAACGAACTGTGGCGATAGAACAGGCTCAAAATATTTAGTTGATCGATGGCTCGCGGGTCAAGACCCCTGCCAGCAAGCCGCGAATGAAACCCTCACCGCAGACAATCAATGAAACTCAAACCAACAAAGGAGCACAAAAATGAAAATAACGACAATCACAGTTAACGCCGGCCGAACCTTCAAACATCCGCATGAGGATTATTCGAACCTCCGTCCGAGCGTGAGCATGACCGCGACCTTGGATGAAGGTGACGACCCGTCCAAGGTGACACAGCAACTTCAAGCACGCGCGGAGCAACTGGTCGAGGACCATAAGCGGTCGCTCCTGCAATCCATCGAAGACCTCTACCAGCTTTCAACCCGCCAAGCCGAAGTCCGGGGATTGCAAAAAGAATTGGAGCGGGCGCAACGACGCTTGGACGAAATCCGAAGCGAACATCCCCAGCTAACAGACGGACAACCTCAACTCTAACCCCCATGCCCACCACCTACCAACGCTGCGACGAATCGGTAACCACACTCGCCTCCGAACTCCTCTGCAAATACGACACGCACAAACCGTTATTGGATGCACGCGTGAAGATAGATTTTGTCTGGGCGATTTGCGACCTGGACGAAGACAACCACCCGATCAACGATGCGCTCAAAAAGAACGGCGTCAAATGCCTGGCCATCACGCGCAAGCTCGGGCTCAAGGACCGCGCGCTTGGCCGGGGTGACGCGGAGATTGCGCTGGATTACTACTGGTGGACTCAGACCGCGAGCGAGGAGCAACAGCGGGCGTTGCTCGATCACGAGTTGCATCATATCGCCGTCGTGATGATGAAACACTCCGACACGGCGCAACGCGAAGAGGACGGCCGGCCAAAGCTCCGGCTCCGCAAGCACGACGTGGAGTTTGGCTGGTTCAGCATCATCGCCCACCGCCACGGCGAACACTCACAGGAACGAATCCAGGCCAAGGAGATCGTCGAACGCGCCGGTCAATTTTATTTCCCGGAATTTGCGAAATGAGCGAAGGGCCAGAACTCCATTGGCGGCCAGCTTGCCTTGTCGGCTCTTGTGTCTCATGTCGCCGACAGGACAGGGCGGACGGCAGGGTGCTTGTGATTTCACCCCGGCACAACGGCGGTTTTGAAATGCGAATGTGCCGCGAATGCCTTGCGGAAGCGTCGGTGATGCTTGCCCGCGGCGATAATACGGAGTTTGCGAAATGAAACGCTGGAACCTAACCCACAACGACGAGCGGAGGAACAAGCGCGTGGACGCGTTCCTCAAAGCCGTCAGCGAAGTCTGCAAACAGCACGGCCTCTCAATCTCGCACGAAGACCGGCATGGGGCTTTTGTGATTGAAGAGACGGACGAAGACAACCTCGAATGGCTGAACGCCGCCCATGACGGAACGGCCACAACCCAGAACGTTCGCAAGAAATGAAATGGAAATGAGAAGAGTGAAAACAAAAGTGACCGATGCCGAATCTGTAACCCGACTCAGACAATACGCTCGAACGCACGGGCACGGTCCGCACTACGCTTCGACTCTGGCCGGTGTGATTTGGCCGGATGCAAAATGGATTCGCTCGCAAGGGGCCGGCGCTGCTGCGAGCCGCGTCCTGAAGCGAGTCGGCTGTTACTGGACCGCTATCGGTAATCAATGGGGCTGGATGATTCT